>JAAAOQ010000051.1 GCA_009908845.1 Gammaproteobacteria bacterium | reverse complement strand
CGGCGTGCTCGGCGATCTCTATGGCACCGCCTTTGTCATCCTGGTGCTTGGTGTCGCCTCACTCGCCGCCGCGGTCTCTGCGCTGCGCTTAAAGGAGGTGTCGGAGCCAGGGTGAGCGGGCGAGCGCGCTAGACTGCTGTCTCTTCTCACGGCCCGCTCAGGAGAGGCCCATGTCCCGCCAGCGCCTGCCCATCGGTATCCAGACCTTCCGCGAGATCCGCGAGGGCGGTTACTACTACGTCGACAAGACCGGCTTCGCGCTGCGGCTGATCGACGAGGGCAAGTACTACTTCCTGTCGCGCCCGCGCCGTTTTGGCAAGAGCCTGTTCCTGGATACGCTCGCCGAACTGTTCAGCGGCAATCAGGCCCTCTTCGAGGGGCTAGAAGCTCAGGCGCGTTGGGATTGGTCGCGCCGCTCTCCGGTGATCCGCTTCAGCTTCGGCGGCGGCATCGTGCGCAATCCCGCCGAGCTAGAGATCAAGATCCGCGAGCAGCTCGAGATCAATCAGCAGGCGCTCGGCCAGCGCTGCACCCAGCCCAGCGTCGGCGGTTGTTTCGCCGAGCTGATCCGCAACATCCACGCCGAGACCGGCGAGCGCGTCGTGGTGCTGATCGACGAGTACGACAAGCCGATCCTCGACAACCTGCGCGACGCCGAGAACGCGCGGATGATGCGCGACGGCTTGCGCAATCTCTACTCGGTGATCAAGGATTCCGATGCCCATCTCCGCTTCGCCTTCCTGACTGGGGTGAGCAAGTTCAGCAAGGTCAGCCTGTTCTCGGGGCTCAATAACCTGAAAGACATCACGGTCGATGCCCGCTACTCGGCTATCTGCGGCTATACCGAGACCGACCTGGATCAGGTCTTCGCTCCGGAACTCGAAGGACTGGACCGCGAGCAGATCCGCGCCTGGTACAACGGCTACAACTGGACCGGTGAGGCGGTCTACAACCCGTTCGATCTGCTGCTGTTGTTCGATGTGCGCAAATTCCGTGCTTGGTGGTTCGAGACCGGCTCGCCGAGCTTCCTGATCGAGACCCTGACCGAGCGCCAGACCTGGCTGCCGCGGCTCGGCCAGCTCGAGACCGATACCGCCTTGCTCTCGGCCTTCGATGTCGGCCACATGACCACCGAGGCGCTGCTGTGGCAGACCGGCTACCTGACCATCGCCGAGGAGGAGTTCCTCAGCGGCATGTACTTCTACCGGCTGCGCTATCCTAATCAAGAGGTCTACCAGAGCCTCAACAGCGCCCTGCTCGAGGCCTGGACAGCGGCGGGCAGCGAGTCGGTACGCCATCGCCGCTCGTTGCACCGGCTACTGCTCGCCAACGACTTCGCCGGGCTCGAACAGCTCTTCACCGCCTTCTTCGCCAGCATCCCGCACGACTGGTATCGCAACAACCCGATCGCCCAGTACGAGGGCTATTACGCAAGCGTCTTCTATGCCTATTTCGCCAGCCTGGGGCTGGACCTGACGCCGGAAGAAGCGAGCAACGCCGGGCGCTTGGATCTGGCCTTGCGCTTTAACGGCCAGGTCTATCTGTTCGAGTTCAAGGTCGTCGAACTCGAGCCCGAGGGGGCGGCCTTGCAGCAGATCAAGGCTCGCGGCTATGCCGACCAGTACGGCGACGCCGGCCAGCCGATCCATCTGATCGGCGTCGAGTTCAGCCGCGAGCAGCGGCGGGTGGTCGGTTTTGAGACGGAAACCCTGGCGATTCGCTGATGTCGGCATGGGCGTGATGCGCAGGGCGACGCCCTCCGGTCAGCTCGAGCCGCCCGCGACCTCGGCACAGAACGGCGCCAGGAACCGCCGCCCCGGCGACCAATCGGCGATCGCGAACACCACCTCAGTCAAGACAATACGCACAACCGATCCACGATCCGCAGCCGCGTGCCCCGATCCTGGGCCGCGCCTCCCAGGTCGGATAAGGCCGCGGCGGGAGACAGGACTGGGCGTCGTAGTGCCCCTCGACGCCGGTGATGACGCGCATCAGGTCGCTCGCGGCGGCCCTGCCCCCCAATCGTCGGTGACGCGCGCGCGGGCCCAGAAGTCATTGCCCGGCCAGGAGGTCGGGTCCCAGGCGACGACGCTATAGAGGCGGCAGTCACCGAGGTCGTCGCCGGGCTCGGCGTAGCATGCCGGCGCAAAGAGCTGCGGCCTGTCCGCGTTGCCCTGCAGCAATGGGCGCACCCGTAACGAGAGCGAACCGACCATATGCTCCGTATTGCGGCATTCGGCATAGGGGTCGTAGTAGACCAAGCGCAGCAGCGGCAGCAGACGGCGCCGATAGAGCGCGCGATAGCGGACTGGATCGAGCTGGCCAGCCTTTGTCACCGCCTCTCAATCGGCCGGCCTACAGCGCCGTCCGTTATGCAGCAAGGCACCTGGGATGAATAGCAAGGGCGCCTCGATCGGCACCGGATGCCAGGCCGGATCAGGGTGCTCAGCCAGCGACTAGCAGCCGATGCAACGCATTAGTGAGCCAGGAGCACGCGCTCAGGGCCACCCGCTCGGACGGGGCCGAGCCTGCCGGAGCGCGCCACGAGGGCGCGCTCCAAACAATGCCGCTAGTGGCCCAGAAGGGGCTCGCCAGCTGGCACACGCCTGATCGCCACGGTGACCAGGGGCGCCGAACCTCAGAACACCGCGTGCGAGCGGTGCACATATTTGGTCAGCTCGACGTACTGCGCATTCATCCGGCGCAGGATGTCTTGGCTGACATGGATGATGTTGCACATCACCCGGTAGACCAGCCAGGGGTCCTTGTCGAGCAGGGTCTCGAAGGCCTCGCGCTCGAGGCTGCAGACCTGGGTTCGGCCCAGCGAGCGCAGGGTGGCGGTATGCGGCTGGCCGCTGATGAAGCCCATCTCACCGGCGAGGTCGCCGGTACGCAGCACATGGATGGTGGTGAACTCGCCCTTGCCGAGATCGCGCGTCACGGCGATTGCCCCCTCGGCGATGATGTGCAGGGCGTGCTCGACGTTGCCCTCGGTGATCAAGACCTCCTGGTCGGCGAGCTGCCGGCAAAAGGCGATCCCCGCCAACGCATGAACCTGGTCGTCGGTCAGGCCCGTGGTCAGCGGCGAATGGCGGAGGTAATGGAAGTCGCTTTCTTGGCTCATCGATGCGGTCCTCGATTCAGAAACACCTGCTGTGCGCGGCAGCCGACCTCGGGCGCATGCTGAGCGGGCAGCGACGGCCGAGGGCTGGGTTCCCGCGCATTCTAGCCGGTCAAGGCTCGGCAAATAAGAGGCGCAGGACGATCTCATCGTCCGGCCGGGCCGCACTGATCCCCCTCGGGCTTATTGGCCAGCCGCGCTTGATCAGACGCGCTCTAGCTGCGCGCGAGGAAGTACCGCAGCAATGCGGTGGTGGAGGTATCGTGCGGTTCGGTGACCTCCCCCGCCTCGAGTTCGCCGATGATCACGTTGGCGAGCTTCTTACCGAGCTCGACGCCCCACTGGTCGAAGGAGTTGATTCCCCAGATGGCGCCTTGGGTGAAGATCTTGTGCTCGTAGAGCGCGATCAGCGCACCCAGACTCTCCGGGGTGAGCTGCTCGAGTAGGATCGTGCTGCTCGGCCGGTTGCCGTCGAACTGCCGATGCGGCGCCAACCGCTCCGCCTCGGCCTCGGCATGCCCGGCCGCGAGCATCTCGGTCTTGGCCTCCTCGAGCGTGCGACCGCGCATCAGTGCCTCAGTCTGCGCGAAACAGTTCGCCATCAGCAGGCTGTGATGGGTGCCGATCGGATTATGGCTCCGAATCGGAGCAATGAAGTCGCACGGGATCAGCTCAGTGCCCTGATGGATGAGCTGATAGAACGCGTGCTGCCCGTCGGTGCCGGGCTCTCCCCAAACCACCGGGCCGGTACTGTAGTCGACGGCCACACCGTCACGGGTGACATGCTTGCCGTTGCTCTCCATGTCGCCCTGCTGGAGGTAGGCGGGAAAGTATTTCAGGTATTGGTCGTAGGGCAGGATCGCATGGGTCTTGGCCCCGGCGAAGTCGATGTACCAGACCCCGAGGAGGGCCAGGATCACCGGCAGGTTCTGCTCCAGCGGTGCTGAGCGGAAATGCTGGTCCATCGCATGCGCGCCGGCCAATAGCTCGCCAAACCGATCGAACCCGATCGCGATCGCGATCGGCAGCCCAATCGCCGACCAGAGCGAGTAACGGCCACCGACCCAGTCCCAGAATTCGAACATCTGATCGGTGTCGATGCCGAATTCGGCCACCTTCTCGCTGTTGGTCGAGACCGCGACGAAGTGGTTGCGCACCGCCTTCTCGTCACCGAGCGCATCGACCAGCCAGCGCCTTGCGCTCTGTGCGTTGGTCATGGTCTCGAGCGTGGTAAAGGTCTTGGAGGCGACGATGAACAGGGTTGTCTCCGGGTTCAGGCTGCGAACCGTCTCAGCGAAATGTGTGCCGTCGACATTGGAGACAAAATGCGGACGAAGCTGCTCGGCTTGATAGGGCCGCAATGCCTCACAGACCATCTTCGGTCCGAGGTTGGAGCCACCGATCCCGATGTTGACGACATCGGTAACGGCCTTGCCAGTATGTCCCTTCCATTCACCGGAGCGGACGCGGTCGCAGAAGTCTTGCATCCGGGTCAGCACGGCTTCGATGCCCGGCATCACATCCTCGCCGTCAACGTAGAGATGCTCGCCGGCCGGATTGCGCAGCGCCGTATGCAGCACCGCGCGATCCTCGGTGACATTGATATGCTCACCGCTGAGCATCCGGTCGCGCCACTGCTCAAGCCCCACGGCCCGAGCCAAGTCGAACAGCAGCCTCAGCGTCTCATCGGTAACGCGATGCTTTGAGAAGTCGAGATGCAGCCCGGCCGCGTCGAGGGTCATCCGTTCGGCACGGCCGGGATCGTCGGCGAATAGATCGCGCATCTGGATCGCGCGCACCTGCTGCCAATGCCCCTCGAGGGCTTGCCATTCAGGGGTCGTATGAACACTTGCCATGAGGCCTGACCTCACTCAGCCGGGGGTTGAAAACCCGAAGATTGTACGCCACGACCCGACGCAATGCCGCGCGGCGCTTCGGCGCGGACGGGCTTCATCGCTACGGCTTTGCAGCAGCATCTTGTGAGACATGCAGCGGCAGCAAGGCGTCATGCCGATGCCCTCCATCGCTCCACCCTGCCAGCCAATCAGTCGTCGAGGTCGTTGCGCCAGTCCTGATCCTCTTTGTCGAACAAACGGCCCGCCTCTGCCGGCCCCCAAGATCCGGCCGGATAGGTGTGGATGTAGTGGCGCTCGGTGGACCAGAGCTTGAGCACCGGGTCGACGATACGCCAAGCGTAGTTGACCTCATCGTAACGTAGGAACAGCGAATGATCGCCTTCGAGGATATCGAGCAACAGCGCCTCGTAGGCATCGATCTGCTCGCTGCCGATGAAACAGGTGCTGGCATCGAGCCGCTCGGTCACACTGCGCATCTCGAGCCCGGCTTCTTTGACCTGGAGCTCCATTCGGATGCATTCCCTGGGTTGAATATTGATCAGCAGCCAGTTCGGCTTGAGCTGCTCGATCGGGGTATCGTGGAAGAGCTGCTGCGGCGGATGACGAAAGCGGATACTGATCAGTGAGTTGGTCTCGCCCAGCCGCTTGCCGGTGCGCAGGTAGAAGGGAACGTTGCGCCAGCGCCAGTTGTCGATGTAGAGCTTGAGCGCGGCATAGGTCTCGGTGGCACTCTGCGGATCGATACCAGGCTCGTCCAAATAGCCGGGCACCGGCTCGCCATCGACCTCGCCGGCCCGGTATTGGGCGCGGAAGGCATGGGCGTGAACCGCCTGCCGGCTGATCGGGCGGATCGATCGCAGCACCTTGACCTTCTCGTCGCGTAGGGCCTCGGCATCGAGGCTCGGCGGTGGCTCCATCGCGACGAGCGTGAGCATCTGCAGCAGATGACTCTGGATCATGTCCCGAAGGGCTCCGACCCCATCGTAAAACCCAGCGCGGCTGCCGATCCCGCGGCCTTCCGCATGGGTGATCTGAACGTGATCGATATAGTTCCGATTCCAGAGCGGTTCGAGAAAGAGGTTGGCGAACCGGAAGACCAACAGGTTCTGCACCGTGCTCTTACCGAGGTAGTGATCGATCCGGTAGATCTGCTCCTCGTCGAAGTGGCGGCGCAGTTGTCGATCGAGGATCTCGGCGCTCTCCAGGTCATAGCCGAATGGCTTCTCGACGACGAGCCGGGACCAGCCATCGTCTTGCTGGTTCAGGCCCTGCGCGGCGAGCCCATCGACCGTCGGCTGATACTGCGCCGGCGCGATGGCGAGGTAGAAGATCAGATTGCGCGGAAACCCTTCATCCCCGCGCAAGCGCTGCGCCAATCGCTCATATCCGGCCTCGTCGCTGAGGTCGCCTTCAACGAAGTAAAGCCGCTCGAGCAAGCGCCCTAGGGCCGATTCATCGAGCGCACCACGGGCAGACTGCTCCACCCAGCCGCGCACCTCGTCGCGCCAACGCGCGTCGCTCCAGTCACGCCGACCGAAGCCCAGGATGCGAACCGATGGGGGCAGATGACCGGCGAGCTCGAGGTGATAGAGCGCCGGCAGCAGCTTGATCTGAGCGAGATTGCCAGTCGAACCGAAGATCACCAGCGTACAGGGTTCCTTCATTAGGGTATCCCTCCGGAAAACAGAATTTATGCTAGCTTCAGTTGGAGAGTCTTGCCGGCGTCACAAGATCCGCTGTGCAGGTCTTGACTGCATCCCATGTTGATTTCGGACACCAAGACCCATGACCTCTGCAAGCGCTCGCGATGGCCAAGCCATATTGTTCGCCAGCAGCGAAGCCCACCCGTTGATCAAGACTGGCGGCCTCGCCGATGTTGCCGCCAGCCTCCCCACCGCGCTGCGTGAGCTAGGGCATGATGCGCGGCTGATCCTGCCCGCCTACCCGCAGGCCAAGCGCTTGGTGCGCGAGCTGCGGGTGCTCAGCGAGCTCGGATTGAAGAATACCCAGGGACCGGTCACGCTCCTCGGCGGTCTGCTGCCAGATCGCGACCTGCCGGTCTATCTCGTCGATGCCCCGGCCTACTTCTGTCGCGAGGGCAACCCGTATACCGATGTCAGCGGCCACGACTGGGGCGATAACCCCGAGCGCTTCTTGCTTTTCGCGCGCGTGCTAGCGCGGGTCTCACTCGGGCTGCCGACCATCGACTGGCGTCCCGAGGTCCTGCACTGCAACGATTGGCAGACCGGGCTCGCACCGGTGTTCCTCGACCGCTACGAGGAGCGGCCTGCAACCATCTTCACGGTGCACAATGTGGCTTATCAAGGGCTGTTCGACCGGGCCACGTTCGACCGGTTGGCGCTGCCTCCCGCCCTCTGGTCGATCGGCGCAGTCGAGTTCCATCAACGGATGTCGTTTCTCAAGGGCGGCATCGTCTTTGCCGACCGCACCAACACCGTGAGCCCAACCTATGCCGACGAGGCTCGGACCAGCGCCTTCGGCTGCGGCCTCGACGGGCTGCTGCGGCAGCTCGGCAGTCGCTTCAGGGGCATCCTGAACGGGGTCGATTATCGCCAGTGGGACCCAAGCCGGGACGTCAGCCTAGTGCAGCGTTACGACCGCGACAGCCTGGAACTGAAGACCAGTAACAAGCTCGCGCTGCAGCGCCTCTTCGACCTGCCGCATGACGAGCACAGCATCGTTCTGGGCCATATTGGCCGGCTCGTCGAGCAGAAGGGGATCGACCTGATCCTGGACCTGCTGCCGAAGCTGCTGGAGCGCGGAGACCTGCAGATCGTCATGCAGGGCGAAGGCGACCGCTCACTGCAACAGCGCCTCCTCGAGCAGGCTGCCCGCCATCCTGCACAGCTGAGCGTGCGCATTGGCTATGACGAGTCACGCGCCCACCTCATCGAGGCCGGCAGCGACATCTTCTTGATGCCGTCTCGCTTCGAGCCCTGCGGTCTGAATCAGATGTACAGTCTGCGCTACGGCACCGTTCCGATCGCCCGGCGAACCGGTGGATTGGCCGACACCATCGTCGACACCAACGCCAACACCCTCAGCAACGGGCAGGCGACCGGCTTCCTATTCGACGAGGCCAATACCGACGCCCTCTGGGCCGCGATCGAGCGTGCTCTAGCGCTCTACCGCGACGCCCCAGACAGCTGGCGCCAGCTGATGCGCACAGGGATGGTCCAAGACCTGAGCTGGGAGGCCAGCGCGCAGCGTTATCAGGACTTCTATCAGGAAGCGATCGATGCGCGCGGCAGCCAGGAGCGAGCGCTGACGGCTTAGCCGATCTCTGTTTCGGCAATCACCTCAAGCCGCCTGAGCCGGAATCGCGTGGCCGACGCGGATGACCTCGTTCGCATCATTGCAGTAGACCAAGGTCGGCTCGAACGCGACGGCCTCCTGCTCGGTCATCGTCGCGTAGCAGCAGATGATCAGCCGGTCACCAGGGCTTGCCTTGTGCGCCGCAGCGCCGTTGATCGAGATCACCCGCGAGCCCGCCTCTGCACGGATCGCATAGGTCGTGAATCGCTCGCCGTTAGCGAGGTTGTAGAGGTGCAGCTGCTCGTACTCACGGATACCTGCCTGCCGCATCAACTCCTCATCGATCGCGCAAGAACCCTCATATTCAAGCTCAGCGTGCGTCACGCACACCCGATGCAGCTTGCATTTGAGCAGCGTCAGTTGCATTCGTCGTCTCCCAGGATTAACAACAGTCAGGCGCCGCCGGTAGCCGGTCTTCGACTAGGCCGTCGTGGCTGGGCGCGTCGCACCGATAGGTCCGGAGTAAGGCGTCCGGAGAAGGGCATCCGCGCCGGGGCGGTACCAGCATCTGGTGCGGCTCGACCATCGCCGTCTCAGCACCCTCTGTAAGGCGCCAAAGCCCTCAGAACACCATTATGCTGCAGTGCAATATATTCTAGCGTCTCAGATCCACTGGCCATCATGCAACTGGCACACCGAGGTCGCAGGCAAGATTGTCGATCAACCGGGCGCGTCCGAGACGGGCTGCCGCGAGGAGGATCAACGCGCGATCGGCTTCGTCGCGAGGTGGCTCAGCTGGCGGTAGAAGGTCCGCGCGGCGGCGGATACTGAGATAATCCGGAACAAAGCCCACTGCCGAGAGCGCGTCCATGCCTTCCTGTTCGATCTCAGTACTGGAAGCGCCAGCTCGCAGCTGCGCAGCGGCTGCGATCAAGGTCTGATAGAGGCGCGGCGCGATCGCGCGCTCGGCGGTGCTCAAGTAGGCGTTGCGCGAGCTCATCGCGAGGCCATCGGCTTCGCGCACGGTCGGCGCACCGACGATCTCGATCGGCAGATCGAGATCGGCCGCCATGCGCCGGATCACCAGCAACTGTTGAAAGTCCTTCTCGCCGAAGACCGCGACCTCCGGTTGCACCATGTTGAAGAGCTTGGCGACGACCGTCGCGACCCCTCGAAAGTGTCCAGGCCGGCTCGAACCGCAAAGGTCATCGGAGAGGCCGGGCACCTCGACGAAGGTCTGACCATCCCGACCACGCGGATAGACCTCGGTCTCGGCAGGCGCGAACAGCAGGTCGCAGCCCGCTTCGCGCAGCATCCTCGCATCACGCTCCAGGGTACGCGGATAGGCCGCAAAGTCCTCGCCAGCACCGAACTGCAGCGGGTTGACGAACACGGTCGCAACCACCCGGCCAGCATAGCGCGCCGCCTCGCTGATCAGAGCGAGATGGCCCGCGTGCAGGTTACCCATGGTCGGCACTAGCGCGACCCGCTGCCCGGCGCGGCGCCAGGCCGCCCGCCGCTCACGCAGCTCCCGCACATGCTCGACACGCTCCATCGACTGCCCCCCCGAACCTCAGGCCCTGACCTATGCGAGGGTTTGCTCGGAGGCCGGGAATGACCTGTCTTTGACCGCGCTGACATAGGCCTCGACAGCGACTGCGAA
The DNA here is from genome assembly GCA_009908845.1 of Gammaproteobacteria bacterium. Taxonomy (GTDB): domain Bacteria; phylum Pseudomonadota; class Gammaproteobacteria; order Chromatiales; family Chromatiaceae; genus Lamprobacter. The sequence goes on along the minus strand of JAAAOQ010000051.1, from coordinate 39,263 downwards.
TCCTGTCCCGGCACCCACCTCGGCAACGAAATCCTTGCTGAAACGCGGCGCCCGCCCCGGGGTCAGCCCGAGCATGTCGTGCAGGACCAGCACCTGCCCGTCACAGCGGTTACCCGCACCGATCCCGATGACCGGGATCTGCAATGTCTGCGCAAGGGAGTCAGCCAGTGCGCTCGGCACGCATTCCAGCACCAGCAGCGAGGCGCCCGCTTCCTGCAGCGCGAGCGCATCACTGCGGATGCGCTCCGCGCCGTCGGGGTCGCGTCCCTGCACCCGATAGCCGCCGAGTTGATGGACCGACTGCGGCAGCAGCCCGAGATGGGCGCAGACCGGCGCGCCAGAGCGGGCCAGCTGTGCCACCGTCTCGGCGAGCCAGGCCCCCCCCTCGAGCTTCACCATCGCCGCACCGCCTTCGCCCATCAGGCGCGCAGCGGTCTCGACCGCACGCTCGGTCGTCGCATAGCTCATGAAGGGCATATCAGCAATGACCAGGCTGCGTATCGCAGCGCGGCTGACACAGCCGGTGTGGTAGACCATCTGATCCAATGTGACGCCCAGCGTGGTCGGCCGCCCCTGGATCACCATCCCAAGCGAATCGCCAACAAGGAGCACCTCGACGCCGGCCCGCTCGAGCAGTTGGGCGAAGGCGGCGTCATAGCAGGTTAAAGAGGCGATCGGCTCGCGGCGCTGCTTCAGCGCCATCAGGCTCGCGGTGGTGATGGTAGCGTTCGACATGGGTGATCGTTTGGCTCAGGCGGGCTGAAGCAAGATCCGCGGGCCTGCTGGCGCGCGATACGATTACGGCAAGGATGAGCGCTTGAGCGGCGCATCAGGCTCAGCCGCAGCGAGCTCATCCTCCTCGGCAACCTGCAGCGGCACCATCGTTCGCGCGGACTCGGCGACTTGGTCGAGGAGATCGCCTAGGCGACCGCGGCCGGGCACCATCAGCTCAGCTGAGGCGATATCGGCCAACGGGACGAGCACGAACGCGCGGCTGTGCATCTGCGGGTGCGGGATGCACAGCCGAGGCTCATCGAGCACCTGATCACCGAACAACAGGACGTCCAGATCGAGCGTGCGCGGTCCCCAGCGCCGGCCGTTACGGATGCGGCCGTGCCGGCGCTCGATGCGCTGGAGCAGCGCCAAGAGCGTCATCGGGTCGAGCAGGGTGTCCACCCGCGCGACCGCATTGACGAAGTCTGGCTGGTCCTTAGGGCCGACCGGCGCCGTCCTGTAGCGCCGCGAGATCGCCGCGAGACGACTCTGCGGCAGCGCCTGCAGCTCGCTGAGCGCCCGCTCGACCTGCTGCCGCGGATCATCGAGGTTGGCGCCGAGGCCGATGTAGACCGGTACCCAAGTCTCCCGGTCCAGGCTCATCCGCTCACTCATCGCCACGACCCGCCTTGGCGGCCGTCGACGCCGGCCGATCAGCGCTCGAGGCGGCGTCGGAATTGGCGCCCCCATTGCCCGATCCGCTGTTCGTTCCCGCCACGGCTGACTTCGGTTTGCGCTTACGACGCTTGCGCTTGCGCTGCGGCGAGCTGCCGAGCATCCGTGCGCGCTCGGCCGCATCGACGGACTGGAAACGTGTCCACCATTGTGCAAGCTCCGAGTCGGTCTCGCCCGCCTCGGCCCGCAACAGCAGGAAGTCATAGGCGGCACGAAAACGCGGGTGCCCCAGCAGTGCCAACGGGCGCTTGCCCTGCCGTCGCTCCAGCCTCGGCTGTAACGCCCAGATCTCGCGCATCGGCAGCGCGAAACGCTTCTGGATCGCCACCCGCCGCTGCTGGGCGGATGCGATCTCGTGCGATGCCAGCGCCATCGCCTCAGCCGAAGGGGTGCCCTCGGCCAGTAGTTCCTGATACCGAATCCGAACCGGCTCCCAGAGCAGCACCGCGAACAGGAACGCAGGCGCGACCGGCTTACCCTCGAGGATACGCTTGTCGGTGTTGTCGAGGCCGCGACTGACGAAGGTGATTGGGAAAGCGTGATCCTCGCGTTCCAAACAGGCATCAGTCGCCGGGAACAGCTGCACGAACAGGTCGAAGTGCCGAAGCTTCTCGAATGCGTGCAGCGCATACCCGCTGTGGAACAGCTTCAAGGTTTCATCGAACAGCCGCGCCGGCGAGATCTCACCGAGCAGATGGGCCAGACCGCGAATCGGCTCGGCGCAGTCGGGCTCGATGATGAATCCGAGCTTGCAGGCAAAGCGCACCGCCCGGAGCATGCGTACAGGGTCCTCGCGATAGCGCGCCACCGGATCATCGCCGATCAACCGCAACCGGCCTGCCTCGATGTCCGATAACCCGCCCGCGTAGTCCACCACCGAGAAATCGGCGATGTTGTAGTAGAGCGCGTTCACGGTGAAATCTCGGCGCAGTGCGTCCTCGGTGATGCTGCCGTAGACGTTGTCGCGCAAGATCATCCCGTTCTCGAGCACCTGCGCCTCGCCTTCGCCGTCGGCACCGCTTCCGCGGAAGGTTGCAACCTCGACGATCTCGCGGCCAAAAAAGACATGCGCCAACCGGAATCGCCGCCCGATCAGACGGCAGTTCCGGAAGACCGCCCGGACCTCTTCGGGGGTCGCGTTGGTTGCGATGTCAAAGTCCTTCGGCTCATGGCCGAGCAGCAGGTCCCGCACACCGCCACCAACCAGATACGCCTCGAATCCAGCCTGCTTGAGACGATTGAGGACCTTCAGCGCGTTGGGGCTAATGTCGGCACGCGAGATCGGATGCTCCGGACGCGGGACGATCAGCGGCTCGGGGAGAGATGCGGAGGGCAAACGGGCTCGTGTTCCTACAAGGTTTAAGGGTGGGCAGTAGCGGGCGCGCTCAGACGACGCGGGCCCCGACCTCAGCCAGAACGAAGCGGGACAAGCCCGCGCATCGCGGCTGTGAAGCGCACGCGACCCGGTTCAATGCCGGCATACCTGCGCCGATACCAGCGCCGACGACGATCACTCAAGGTTTGGGCACGGCGCCCTCGACACAAAGGCTTGAGCGAGCCGGCGACCTGCGTATAATACGCGATTCGCCACGACACTTCCGCTCCCTTCGTCTAGTGGTTAGGACGTCGGCCTCTCACGCCGGTAACAGGGGTTCGAATCCCCTAGGGAGCGCCATCCCCTCCTCGCTTCTACCGTTCTCATCAACGGCCGCCGCCGACCTCTCGGTATCCGAGGCGGGCGCGCCAACGGTTTACAGATTGGTCGTTTCGGCGCTCAGAGGCCCTCCTCTCCGCGATGGCGGCAAGAGCATCGCCAGCGACCGCTCATCGTGGCTAACGTTCATGGCCCGGCGCCACCCCCGGACGATGCGTTCCACGTGATTCACGGTAACAAGCGCAGGGTCTTGGAGGTGCTGGCGCCTGGAAAACGCACTGGGCTTGCCCGAGAGCAGGCCCCTGAGCCAGACTCTAGCCCGCGTGCCCTCGCAAGCGTCCAGCTGATCCCAAAGACTGCCAAAACAAAAAAGGCTTGCGGCGGATTCGCTCGCAAGCCTTCGATCATTGGTGGGCCGTCAGGGATTCGAACCCCGGACCAAGGGATTAAGAGTCCCCTGCTCTACCAGCTGAGCTAACGGCCCGGCAGCCTGGTGAGAATGCTCATTGCCAGCACAAAAACCAAACTAAGCTTGCCATGATAAACCAGCAGCATCCCACACGTCTAGCTTTTTGCCTGATTCTCGTTGCCGACCCGCTTCCGCCCACGGGGGATGCGCAGGATGCATGAGCTTTCTGTCTGCCTGTCATTGCTCGATCAGGTCAAGCGCATCGCTCAAGACCACGGTGCCGAGCGGGTAGAACGCATCCGGCTGCGGATCGGACCGCTCTCGGGTGTTGAGGCGCCGCTGCTGCTCAACGCCTATCCGATCGCAGCGGCCGGCACCATCGCGGCCGAGGCCGAGATCGAGGTCGAGCCGTCGCCGGTGCGGGTGCACTGCGTCGATTGCGGCGCCGAGACCGACGCGAGCCCCAATCGGCTGCTGTGCAGAGACTGCGGAAGCCACCATACCAGACTGACCAGCGGCGACGAGATGCTGCTCGCGAGCCTTGAGATGAGCGTACCCGAAGAGACCGAAACCCAAGCCGGCTCGAAGTGAGTGTCGAAGCCAGCAACCGGACCGCACCCACGATGGCCAAACCCATTGTGCCGGCTGGGTGCCGCACTGCTATAGTTGACCTTCACGCGCGGGAACCGCGCCCGAACACCCTGATCCGACTGGAGATTGTCATGTGCGATACCTGCGGCTGTAACATCACTCCGGGCAACGAGCACTTGGTGCGCGCCGACGGCAAGCACGCCCAGACCGCCGATGGACGCGCGGCGGTGGAGGTGCTCAGCAGCCTCCTCAGCGAGAATGACCATCAGGCGACGCACAATCGGGAGCATTTCGACCGCCACGGCACCCTCGCGCTGAACCTGATGTCGTCACCTGGGGCCGGAAAGACGAGCCTGCTCGAAGCCACCATCGAAGCGTTGCGGGGAGAGCTCCGTATCGCAGTGGTCGAGGGGGACCTGGAGACCGAGAACGACGCCGAGCGCATCCGCGCGAAGCAGGTCCCGGCCATTCAGATCGCAACCGGCAGCGCCTGCCATCTCGATGCGCACATGGTCCATGACGCGCTGCATCAGCTCGACCTCGATGAGATCGACGTCCTATTCATCGAGAATGTTGGCAACCTCGTCTGCCCGGCCAGCTTCGACCTCGGTCAGCATCGTAATGTGACGCTGCTGTCGGTGCCGGAAGGAGACGACAAGCCGGCCAAGTATCCGGTCATGTTTCGCGCGGCCGACCTCGTACTGCTGAGCAAGGCCGATCTGCTACCAGTGTTAGATGACTTCGACCCCGGCCGCGCCGAGCACTACCTGCGCAATCTCGCCAGCACGGTTCCGTTTGAGCAGGTCGCCGTCCGTGCCGGCCACGAACAGCTCTCCCCATGGCTCGATTGGCTTCGCAACGAGGTCGCAACTCAGCGCGAACGCCTTGCGGCGGGCCTGACCGCCCACCCAAGCCTGCAGCCCGATGGCGCGAGACTCCACGCCGCCGCTTTATCGGAATCTCCCGCCGCAGGCACCGGTCATCATGCGCACCACGACCCTGTGCACCACCATCATGGTCACCATCACAGCCATGGGCACGAGATCGCTCACGAGCACTAGGGAGCCAAAATGAGAACGCGCCTGACAGCGCATGCCAGATCTTGCGACCAGCCAGGCGCCAATCGTCTCGAAGCCGATCAACGCCTCATTGGCGAGCCGCTGTAGTATGCTCCCGCCGGCGAGGCCGGCGCCCGCGGGCGGGCCCAGTAAGGGGCCGACTAAGGGGCGATGAGGACCCGAGCAAGACGATAACCATTCGCTGATCCGGACGGAGGATCTCATTTTGACAACACTGCTGCATCCACCGACAAAGACGCTGACGCTGGCTGCCGTGCTGATCATGGCTGCACCAACAGTCCATGCCATCGGCTTCGGGGACATGTTCAACCCGGGCCGCTGGTTCGGCGGCGGCGACGACGACTATTACGACGAAGGTCCATGGGGGCCATATGGCCCCGGCCCGTACGGCGGTGCCCCAGGCTATGCCCCCTATGGCGGTTATGGTGGCTATGCCCCTTACGGCGCACCAGGCTATGGCGCTCCGGGTTATGGCGCACCCGTTCCGGGCTACGGCGCACCCGCCTATTCGGCGCCAGCGCAGACCGTCCCCACGCCATCGGCACCAAGCCGGAGCGATGATGCGAAAGACAAGGAGATCGAGGCCCTGAAGCGACGCATCGAGCAGCTCGAGGCGCGCGGCGGATCAGGCCAGGCACAACCGCGACAAGCCCCGGACAGCGGCGCTGGCTATCCTTCGGCCCCAGCCTTCCGCCCGATGGACCAATACTAGAACACGAATGCCGGGCGCCGCCTTGCGCCCGCGCCTAGCCGAGGCGGGGTACCCCGAAAGGCGCTACGTCGCCTTCTCCCTGGACCCGCTGCACCAGCAGCCCTACACATCGCCCTGAAACAGGCTGCTGAGCTGGCCGCCCTCGGTTAGGGCTGCCCCGGGTGGCCGACCATCCCGCATGCCAATCACCGAAAATGCCGCGCCTGCCGCCGAGGAGCACAGTGCATGACCCGATTATCGACCCTTCTGTTGAGCGTAGTGCTGATGACGGTCGGCCCGACAGCATTCGCGGCCGACCGTTACGCCGTCTACGAGAGCGATAGCAGCTTCTCGGACGTGATGGACGGACTCAAGCTGGCGATTCAGGGACGCGGCATGTTCATCAACAACGTGATGCACATGAACGAGATGCTCGAGCGCACCGGTGAAGACCTCGGACTCGGCGAATCCCTCTTCATCGAGGCCGAATCGGTCGAATTCTGCAGCGCCGTCCTCTCGCGCAAGATGATCAGCGAAGACCCGCGCTCTATCGTCAACTGCCCCTTCATCATCGCTGTCTACCAGCTGCCGGACGAGCCCAACACGACCTACGTCGCTCACCGCCAGTTCCCGCCCGAGGAGACCGAGCAGAGTCCTGCAATGGCCGAGGTCGCCGCAACGCTGAAAGGCATCGCCGAAGAGGCGATCAGCTGGTAACACTCTCTGATCGACTGCGCGGCATCGGACGCCGCTGCTCATCTGCACCGCACGACGAGAACGCGATCAGCTATCGTTTCTCGTGTCATCGATGCCAGCGGATTGTGCAGACTGTGCTTCTGACTGGCTCACTCGAAGAATTTCCGAAAGGATTGATCCAGATCCCCTTTCCTCGCTGCATCATCGGCGACGAGAGACTATATTGCCTTGACAAAAATAAAGAACCCTGTTCCACAAGTCTCTAATACACGAATAAGCCGATACAGCAGGAGCACGGCCTGGAGTCCATCCGAGTCGGGGCGAAGCATCTCTCAACCGCCGCCCCGTTCACGAAAGCAAGACGAATGATCCACCCGGGAGCCGGTGGAGGAGTACATCGATGACTGCACTGAATACCGTCGGCGAACTGGCTGGGCGCGAAGTCCAGCTCAACCGCAAGGGCTTCTTGGCCCGCTTCGAGGACTGGGACAACGAGCTGGCGTACGCGATGGCAGAGGAGGAGGGACTCACCCTGACCGAATGCCACTGGACAGTGATCGAGTTCCTACGCGAATACTATGCCTTCCATGAGATCCCGCCCTCACCGAAGGTCATCATTCGGGCGATCGGTGAGAAGGTCTCCCAACACACGCCCTGCACGCGCAAGAAGCTCGAGTCCCTGTTCCCCCAAGGCGGTTGCAAACAGGCGTGCCGGATCGCCGGACTGCCGAACCATTACTGCCACTCCTGTTGAGGACGGACTGCCCGCCACGACCGGCGGGCGGTCTCACTCGAGCGGTCCGGCGCGCGCTGCAGTATCCTGACAGGATGGTTGACGACGCCGCCGACGCGACCCTTCTGATCCGCACGAGCTGCCCGCACTGCGCCTCGGTCGCCGAGGCCGTGCTGAGATTGACCAAGATGGGCAAGCTCGGGCGGCTTGAGCTGATCAACCTCGACCTGCGTCCAGAGCCGGCACAGGCGCTCGGCGCCCGATCCGTCCCCTGGCTGAAGCTGGGCCGATTCGAGCTGGTCGGTGCCCGCAGCTTTCACGAACTCGAGGATTGGGCCGAGCATGCCGCCGCCGGCAGCGGCTGGCCGGAGTATCTGCTCGCGCTCCTCTCCGAGCAACAGCTAACCCGAGTCATCGCCTTACTGCGCGAGCACCCGCAGCACCTGAGCGACCTGCTCGACCGGATGACCGACGAGCAGCTCGAGATGGGTGCGCGCATCGGCATCAGTGCCGTCGTCGAGGAGCTTGCCGAGACACCGGCGCTGAGGGCCTGCGTCCCGCAACTGATCGAACTGACCCTATCGGCCTATCCACAGACCCGAGCAGATGCCTGCCACTTCCTCGGTCTCGCCGGCGACCCGACGGCCGCGGCGGCCGTCCGTCGTCTGCTGCAGGACGAATCCGAGGACGTCCGCGAGATCGCCGTCGAGACCTTGGCCGTGCTCGATGGCTCCGATGATCTCGAGGAGAGCACCGGATGCTGAGACCGCTTGCCGTCAGCGGCGCCCTGTTCGCCCTCGCCGCGATCGCCTTCGGCGCCTTCGGTGCCCATGCGGTCGAAGGCGCGGTCACGCCTGAGCGCCTCGAGGTCTGGAACACCGCCGCTCATTATCTCGGCTGGCAGGGCACCGGCTTACTCGCCCTGGCCGCACTCGCTCTGATGGCCGATCTGCCGCAGCGCGCCCGGCGTCTGCTGCGGGTCGGAGGCTGGCTGCTGATCGGCGGCACCCTGGTCTTCAGCGGCAGCCTGTTCGTGCTCGTGCTCTCCGGGATTGGCCTGCTTGGCGCCATCACGCCCTTTGGTGGTGTCGCAATGCTCCTGGGCTGGGGGCTGGCGGCTGCGGCCCTGTTGCATCTCCCGGCAAGGGACTGATTGACCCTCGCAAGCAAGGCGTCGCGCATGCGTCAGCACCGACTCTTCACCGAGCAGCCCCTCGCGGTGGGCAGCGAGCTGCGGCTCGAGCCGAGACCGGCACGCCATGCGACCAAGGTCTTGCGCCTCGTGCCCGGAGCGCCCGTGGTCCTCTTCAACGGCGACGGATACGACTACGACGCGCAGCTGCTCAGCAGTACCCGCGAGGAGGTCCGGGTGCGGACCCTCGCCGTCAGCGCCCCTGAGCCGACGCCGCCGCTCGCGATCACCCTGGCGCTCGGGATCTCGCGCGGCGAGCGCATGGATCTCGCGATCCAGAAGGCCGTCGAGCTCGGCGTCAGCGCGATCCAGCCGCTGTTCGCGACGCGCTCACTGGTGCGGCTCAGCGGCGATCGCCTCGCCAAGCGCCATGGGCATTGGCGCGGCGTGATCATCGCCGCCTGCGAGCAGAGCGGCCGCCGGCGCCTGCCGCGGCTCGAGCCGCCGATCCCGTTCGCGCGCTGGCTGGCCTCCGGCCACCCCGACGGCATCCTCTTGCATCAGGCCGCGGCAACCGCCCTGACCGAGCTGCCGCCGCCGGATGCGACCTTGACGTTGCTGATCGGCCCCGAGGGCGGACTGACGCCCGACGAACGCGAGCAGGCCCAGGCCCAAGGACTGACGCCAGTGTGGCTCGGGCCGCGCGTCCTGCGCACCGAAACCGCGCCGCTCGCGGCCATCGCCGCGGTTCAGGCCCTCTGGGGGGATTTCCGCGCCCCGGCCTGAGGCCGATCCCAGCCGCAGACCGTTGCGCGCGCATGCTAAGGTTCGGCCGTCGCCTGAGCGGCGCTGTCTCTTCCAGGTCCCGACCATGCAAGCCCAGTCTCCCACCCAGTCTCCCACCCAGTATCCCGCCCACTATCCCGTTGTCCTGATCGACGCCTCCGGCTATCTGTTTCGCGCCTACCATGCGCTGCCCAAGCTCACCAACTCCCGCGGCGAGGCCACCGGCGCGCTGGTCGGCGTGCTGAACATGGTGCGCAAGCTCGTCGATGAGACCCAGCCCGAGCACATCGGCGTCGTCTTCGATGCCCCGGGGCGAACCTTCCGCGAGGACCTCTACAGCGACTACAAGGCCAACCGCCCACCGATGCCCGACGAGCTGCGCGAGCAGCTCGAGCCGCTCAAGGCGATCATCCAGGCCATGGGGCTGCCGCTGATCGAGGTGCCCGAGGTCGAGGCCGACGACGTCATCGGCACGCTCGCGACCCGCGCCGCCGAGCAGGGCCTCGCGACCCTGATCTCGACCGGCGACAAGGACATGGCCCAGCTCGTCGATGAGCGGATCACGCTGATCAACACGATGAGTGATAGCGTGCTGGACCCGGCGGCAGTCGAGGCCAAGTTCGGCGTGCCGCCCGCGCGCATCGTCGACTACCTCAGCCTGATGGGCGACAGCATCGACAACATCCCCGGCGTGCCCAAGTGCGGCCCGAAGACCGCGGCGAAGTGGATCGCGCAGTTCGGCGACCTCGACGGCGTGATCGCGCATGCCGACGAGGTCAAGGGCAAGGTCGGCGAGCACCTGCGCGCCTCGCTCGAGCAGCTCCCGCTGGCGCGCCGGCTCACGACGATCAAGCGCGATGTGTCCCTCGCGCTCGCCCCGACCGATCTGCAGCCGAGCGCACCCGACCGCGAGGCGCTGCGCAGCTGGTATGAGCGCATCGAATCCCGGCGACTGCTCGCGACGCTGGAAGCGGACGGCGCGGGCCGCGACGATGATCCTGCCCAGCAAGGGGCCCAGCCGAGAGGCGATCAGGGAGCCCAAGATGGCTCCCAGCAAGGCACGGCCAACGCCTATCAGACCATCCTCGACGAGGCCGACTTCGACACCTGGATCGAGCGGCTGCGCCAAGCCGAGCTCTGGGCCTTCGATACCGAGACCACGGCGCTCGATTACATGCGCGCCGACATCGTCGGGGTCTCGCTCGCGGTCAGCGCGCATGAGGCCGCCTATATCCCGGTCGCGCACGCCTATCCGGGCGCCCCGGCCCAGCTCTCGCGCGAGCGGGTCCTCGGCGCGCTGAAGCCGCTGCTTGAGGACCCGAATCAGGCCAAGGTCGGGCAGAACCTCAAGTTCGACATGAGCGTCTGCGCCCGCGCCGGGATCAAGATGCAGGGGATCGCGCACGACACCATGCTCGAGAGCTATGTGCTCGACAGCACCGCGACCCGGCACGACATGGACTCGCTGGCCAGCAAGTACCTCGGCGAGCAGACGATCCACTTCGAGGACATCGCCGGCAAGGGCGCCAAGCAGCTCAGCTTCGATCAGATCCCGCTTGAGCAGGCCGGTCCCTACGCGGCCGAGGACGCCGATATCACGTTGCGTCTGCACCAGACGCTCTGGCCCCGGATCGAGGCCGAGCCCGGGCTCGCGCGCATCTATCGCGAGATCGAGCTGCCCCTGGTGCCGGTGCTCTCGCGCATCGAGCGCACCGGGGTGCGCGTCGACAGCGACGAGCTCAAGGCCCAGAGCCAAGACCTCGCCGAGCGCGCCGCGGCAGTCGAGGAGCGCGCCTATGCCGAGGCCGGCGCACGCTTCAACATGGGCTCACCGAAGCAGATCGGCGCCATCTTCTTCGAGCAGCTCAAATTACCGGTGGTCGCCAAGACGCCCAAGGGCGCGCCGTCCACCTCCGAGGCCGTGCTCGAGAAGCTCGCCGAGGACGGCTACGAGCTGCCACGGCTGATCCTCGAGCACCGCGGCCTGACCAAGCTGCGCTCGACCTATACCGACAAATTGCCGGCGATGATCCATCCCGAGACCGGCCGCGTGCACACCAGCTATCACCAGGCGGTGGCCGCCACCGGTCGCCTCTCGTCCAGCGACCCGAACCTGCAGAACATCCCGATCCGCAGCGACGATGGGCGCCGCATCCGCTGCGCCTTCGTGCCGGAGCCCGGCATGCGCATGTTGGCCGCCGACTACTCGCAGATCGAGCTGCGCATCATGGCCCACCTCTCAGGGGACGAGCGCCTGCTCGCGGCCTTCGCCGCCGGCCAGGATATCCATCGCGCAACCGCCGCCGAGATCCTCGGCCTGCCGCCCGAGGAGGTCACGAGCGAGCAGCGCCGCTCCGCCAAGGCGATCAACTTCGGGCTGATCTACGGCATGTCCGCATTCGGACTCGCGCGCCAGCTCGGTATCGAGCGTCAGGAGGCGCAGGACTATGTCGACGCCTACTTCGCCCGCTATCCCGGCGTGCGCGCATTCATGGACAAGACCCGCGAGCAGGCGCGCGAGCAGCGCTTCGTCGAGACCCTGTTCGGCCGCCGGCTGCACCTGACCAACATCACCCACAGCAATCACCAGCTGCGCAGCGCCGCCGAGCGCACCGCGATCAACGCCCCGATGCAGGGCACCGCGGCCGACATCATCAAGCGCGCGATGATCGCGGTCGATGCCTGGATCGAGCGCGAGCGGCCGCCGGTGCGGATGATCATGCAGGTCCACGACGAGCTCGTGTTCGAGGTGGCCGAGGAGGCCGTCGAGCGCGCCGCCGAGCGTATCCGCACCCTGATGGAAGGGGCTGCCGAGCTCGCCGTGCCGCTATTGGTCGAGGCCGGGGTCGGCGCCAACTGGGACGAGGCGCACTGACCCCCGAGCCTACCGGCCGCGAGCCTAACCATCATGAGGAGAACAAGACCGATGTCCCCTCCCTCGATCGCCTCGGACCAACGCCGATGCGCACACCCTCCGAGACCGACCGCACTGCTCATTGCGGCACTGATTGGACTCGCCTTATGGCTGCAGCTGCCCCTCCTTGCTGCCGAGGAAGACGCGGAGGAGCCGGTACCCGACCCCCTCTCCTTAGAGCAAGCGCTCAGCTTTTCCCAGGATCATCCGCGAGTGCGCGCGGCTCTCGCTGATGCATCCAAGCCCCCTGAGCGCCCGCTGAGCTTGCCTCCTCGCCCGCAGCCGCTCTATCTGGGCTGCCATTCGCTCGCCTACAGCGGCGCTCGCGCATCCGACGCCACCCGAGATGTTGCCTGGTCGCCGCTGCTGGACAGCGAGAGCGCCCAAGAGCTCGAGATCATGCAGCGCTTCTTCGATGTCTTGCTTGCTGATCTCAGCTTCGCACGCGACAACGAGGCCATGGCCGTCGCCTATATCCAGTTCGACCGGGCCGAGGCGCGCGGTGAGCTTGGTCAGTTCTCGGCCTTGCAGATCGCCGCATTGCAGGCGAAGTATCAACTCATCCGCCGTCAGCGCGCAGCCGCCGAGGCGGCCCAACGTGTCACGCGCTCGCTGCTCGCGGGGGCACTCGGACATCCCGAATCACTGCCGCGCGATCTGGTGACGCCCGAGCTCGATCTGCAGCTCAGCGAGCCACCGGGGCTCGATCAGGTCGTCGCCCGCGCGCTCGATCAGAATCCTCGAGTCAAGGCATTGATGAAGGACGCAAACGAGGCCGAGCAAGCGCTGATCCGCGCGGCGCTGCGCGAGCAGGCGCTGGAACTGCTCACGCGTCTGGATCTGCTCGCGGTCGTCGCAGAGCACGCGCGCACCGAATCCGATTGGCGTGACCTGAAGCTCGATGAGAGCCGCACCCTCTACGAGCTCGAGGCCACCTCGGACCTGGGCTACTCGATGAGCCAGCAGACCAAGGCCCGCCGTGACGAGCGCAAGACCGCATTCTGCCAGCGCCTGACCCAAGCCGAGCTCAATGCGCTACAAGGACTTGCACCATGATGATGCCGACAGCGATCCGCGCCCTCGCGCCGAGCCGACAGGGTCCCGCAGCCCGGCCGACCCCTTCCAAACGCCGTCGCTACCGGTCAGGTCCTTGTCTCTTGCTGGGTCTCCTGCTGGGTCTCCTGCTCGTCATCACCGTAACCGATGCGGCCGCGCTCCAGCTCAGTGGCCGTCTGGAATGGGTGCACAAGGTCGAGATGCGCGCCGTCGAGAACGGCGTCGTCGAAGAGGTCCTGGTCAACCCCGGCCAGCATGTCGAAGACGGCCAGCTGCTCCTGCGTATGGACCAGCGCGAGGCACGCGCGGGGAGTCTCGAGGCCAAGGTCGGGGTCACGCGCAGCGCGGTCGCACTCGAGGATGCCGAACGTGAGCTCGCCCGTACGCAGGAACTCTTCGATCGCGGCCTAATTGCGATAGAGGAGCTGAAGGATGCCGAACTGAACAAGGCCGCCGCGGTCGCCGCACACGAGGCCGCCAAGGCCGACCAAGCCGCAGCCGATGTCTTGCTCGAGCGTACCGAGCTGCGGGCCCCCTTCGACGGCATCGTCGTCGCGCGTAACACCTACGAGGGCGCGGTGATCTACAAGACCCTACAACAGGCGCCTCTGGTCGCCGTGGCGCCAACCAGTCAAATGCTGGCACGCGTGCTCGTGACCGCGAACGTGCTGCGCCGCTATCGGCCGGGTCAACCAGCCAAGATCAACGTGCGCGGAACGCTGCGCGAGGGGCAGATCTACAGCCTTGGTGTCGAAGCGGTCCGTATCGACCCCGAAGGCGCTGTTTATGAGCTCGATGTGATCTTCGATAGCCGGCCCGACGAGATCCTCAGGCCTTCAGAGTTCGTCCAAGTAATCTTGCCGTAAGAAATCTCGGCGATCCCGAATTTCCTCTGCTATACTGAAAATGCCAAGCGCGGCAACGCGCTAGAGCCACATCGGGCTCCCCCTCCCGATGTGGTGATGTCTCCCGGTGATCCCATACCGGGACCAGTTACCCCGGTGCTTCCCCCGATCGCCGGGGTTTCTTTTGTCCGCCCCGTTCATGGAACAAGGTTGGACGATCGACTCTGTCCCAACTGCCTCAGCGGGGACCACGACATTCCGCAGCGTATCGCGTCTAAGGTAAACTCAGGTGATGAACCGTAGACTCGGCGTCGTGATGGACCCGATCGGGGCCATCAACATCCTCAAGGACAGCACCTTCGCGATGCTGCTCGCCGCTCAGCAGCGCGGCTGGACCCTCTACTACCTGGAGATCGCCGACCTGTTTCTGGCCCAGGAAAGGCCGCAGGGACGGATGCGCCAGCTGGAAGTCGAGGATGACCCCGCAGGCTGGTTCCAGCTTGGAGCACCGGAGGTTCAGGACCTCGCGCAGCTCGATGTTCTGCTAATGCGCAAGGACCCGCCTTTCGACATGGAGTATGTCTACGCCACCTACCTGCTCGAGCTTGCCGAAACCGCAGGCTGTCTGGTCGTCAACGCACCGCGAACCCTTCGTGATGCGAATGAGAAGGCTTTTACTGCCCATTTTCCGCAATGCTGCCCTCCGCTGACGATCACTCGAGATGCCGACGTGCTGCGTGCCTTTCTCGGAGAACAGGGAGAGATCATCCTCAAGCCATTGGACGGAATGGGCGGGCGCTCAATCTTTCGGCTCGCACAGGGCGATCCGAATACCTCGGTGATCATCGAGACGCTCATCGGCGCTAGCCGTGGTCCCGGCCAGCGGTTCTGCATGGCACAACGGTTCCTGCCCGAGATCACCGATGGCGACAAGCGCGTGCTGATCGTCGATGGTGTGCCGGTGCCCTATGTGCTCGCGCGCATCCCGGCCGCGGGCGAGTCGCGTGGCAACCTCGCTGCCGGTGCCCGTGCTGAGGTGCGCCCGATCAACGAGCGCGAGCGTTGGATCGCGGCCCAGGTCGCCCCCACACTCCAGTCGCGTGGGGTGCTCTTCGCCGGTCTCGACGTGATCGGTGATTGGCTCACCGAGATCAATATCACGAGCCCGACCTGCATTCGCGAGATCGACCGGGCGCATGACACGCACATCGCCGAGGACCTCATGGAAGCGATTGAGACCAGGCTCGGTGCACGCTGACCGGCCACGCCCTGCCTTTGGCCGGCGCTCCCGAGCGAGACGCCTCTGTACCCGCGGCCTCGCCATTGCAGCACTGTTGCTCGGTTTGCTCAGCTGCCGCAACACCGAGGTCCCGGTCTATACGACCCAGTTCAATGCCTTCAGCAGCGCCGTCGACCTGAGTATCGTCGGCATCCAGCGCGACCGTGCTGCTGCTGCCGCTGAGGCCCTCGAGCGCGACTTCGAGTTCTTCGACCGTGCATTGTTTCGAGATGAGTCCGACCGGATGGTCAGGATCAATGAGCGGCTGGCGGCCGGCGAGCGATTCGCCGCACCGCCATCGCTGATACCGCTGATCGCGCGGACTCAGGACCTGTCAGCACAGAGCGGTGGGCTCTTCGATCCGACGATCGGCCGGCTGACGCACCTCTGGGGAGTGGACGTCGTCCAGCCTGCCGCCCATCGACCACCGGACGACACAGTGATACGCCAGCTGCTCGAGACCGAACCGAGCATGGCTGACATTGATCTCGACGGGATCGAACTGCACAGTCGGAACCCTGCGGTGCAGCTGGACTTCGACAGCATCGCGTCGGCCTATGCGATGGACGTCGCAGTCGATTCCCTGCGCAGGCAGGGCGTGCGCAGCGCCATGATCAACGCTGGCGGCGATGTGCGCGTCATCGGTAACCGGTCCGGGCGTCCCTGGCGTGTCCCGGTCCCGCGCGCGAGCGGTACCGGCGTCGTCGGCATCCTCGATGTCCGCGGCAACGTCAGCCTCTACACCGCAAGCGCCCAACGACGCAACTTCATCTATCAGGGTGAGGTCTATCATGCCGTGATCGACCCGAGAACCGGCTACCCGGCAACCCCGGCAGCGTCCGCGACCGTCCTCTATGAAGGCAATGCACTCACTGCGGCGGCCGCCGCGCATGCGCTGATGATCGCCGGTCCCGGGCAATGGCCCAGCATTGCAGAGCGCATGGGCATCGACTATGCGCTCGTCACCGACCGCGATGGCAACCTCCATTTGTCGACTGCTATGGACCGTATCCTCAACCTGCTGGACGCCAATACTGAACGCAGCATCCACCCGCTTTCCCAGGAGCAAACGCGGCCAAGCGACCCAAGACGATGACTGCTGGCGCGCGCTTCGGTCCCGTTCCGGCGATGCCGATTGCCGTCCTGATCGCATGCGCCGTCCATGGTATGTTGATCGCTGCTGTCGGGGCGCGATGGCCGGAGCTTGAGGCGCCTTCCGCGAAGGCTCTCGAGATGATGGTCGTGACTCAACCGAGCGTGGATGCGTCGGCCGCGGTCCCGGCAATCGTGACAGCCCAGACCGAGCGACGCGGCGAGACCGCAGCACGCCTGCCCGAGCTCGCCGGTTCGTCCGCAGAGCCCAACCAGGCTGAAACGACCAGTCAGACCGACATAAACGGTGGCCCGGAGCATCATTCGACAGCACCTGATGAGCAAGCGGCAACCGAGCAGACCAGTGCCCTGAGCTCGGCTGCTGACCGCGCCGAGCCAGCTGCCGCCTTAGAACAGCCAGCACAGCCCCAGCAGGCCGCGCCCATCGCCCCGATCACCGCCGTATCCGAACCACTTGCGCCGCCCGCAGAGGACGGCAGTGAGGCACCAGACGCGCCTTTGCCTAACCCCGACCCGAACGTCCCACTCCGGGCTATGGCCTCGACCCAACCAGAGCATCGCGCCGATCGGGCGATCTCGGCTGCAGACATCTTCGCCAGCCGCGATGCCGAAATGACCGATCTCGCCGCACGCATCCAGGAGCAGCGCCAAGCCTACGCCAATCGTGCGCGCCGCAAGGCCATCAGCACGGCCACTCGGGAGTATATCTATGCCAATTACATGGAGGCCTGGCGGCGCAAGGTGGAACGAATCGGCAACCTGAACTACCCGCGCGAGGCACGCGAGCTGGGGCTCTTCGGCAGCCTGATCCTCCACGTCGCCGTGCGCTCGGACGGCTCCCTCGAAGGCATCCGCGTGGTACGCTCGTCAGGGCATGAGGTACTGGACCAAGCGGCGATTCGGATCGTCGAGCTCGCTGCACCCTTCGCACCGTTCCCGCCCAGCATCAAGCGCGAGGCGGATGTGCTTGACATCACCCGGACCTGGCAGTTCCAGCGCAATCACCAACTCGGGTGGAACAACTAAGGCCCGCGACCAAGCGATTGCGCGGCGTCATTGCCGCGGGTTGCCAGGCGGCCGACCCGGCTGGATACTATCATCATGACGAGCGCGACTTCGCTAACCAACCACTTCCTGATCGCGATGCCGGGTCTGCAGGACCCGAATTTTTCGCGCACGGTCACCTATGTCTGTGAGCACTCGGAAGAGGGCGCCATGGGCATCATCATCAACCGGCCCATGGAGATCCAGCTCGGCGAGGTGCTCGAGCAGCTGGAGATCGAAGCCGAGAGCAGCGAGATCAACCGGGCGCCGGTCTATCTCGGCGGCCCGGTCCAGACCGACCGCGGCTTCGTGATCCACGACGGCGATCTGAGCTTCGACTCGACGCTGAAGGTGACCTCCGACATCCGCGTGACAACATCCCGCGACGTGCTCGAGGCGATCGCCAGCGGCCGCGGCCCGTCTAACCGCCTCATCGCGCTCGGCTACGCCGGCTGGTCCGGGGGACAGCTCGAGCAGGAATTGATCGCCAACGCCTGGCTCAGCGGCCCAGCTGATTCGGAGATCCTGTTCGCTAAGCCGTCCGCCGAGCGCTGGCAGGCCGCGGCCAAGCTCCTCGGCGTCGACCTCAACCTGCTCAGTGGCGAAGCCGGTCACGCTTGAGGTAGCGGACAAGACAGCAGCAGCCAGGTGGCGACCTTGCTCGGCTTCGATTTTGGCCCTCGCAAGATCGGTGTCGCCGTCGGCCAAACCCTGACCGCAACGGCAACGGCGCTTGAAACCATCCGGGCACAGGGCCAGCGGCCAGACTGGAAGCGCATCGAGACCATCATCCGGGAATGGCAGCCGAGCGCGGCGGTGCTCGGCCTTCCTTTCAACATGGATGGGAGCGAGGAGGACTGGAGCGGGTCCGTGCGTCGGTTCGCCCGCCAGCTGCAAGGCCGTTTCGGGCTTGAGGTCCACCTGGTCGACGAGCGCCTGAGCAGTCTCGAGGCGCGCAGACAGCTTGGAGTCGGTCGCGACAAACTGGATAACCGGGTCGACGCTCATGCAGCCAAACTGATCCTCGAGACCTGGCTGGCCGCCCAAGCAGCTGCTGCATCAGCGGCCGGTCCACCCTCCGGTCCATCCCAAGGCAAGAATGATCCATGACGACGATGCATACCTGGCAATCGACCGAAGAGGTCGAGGCCGCAATCGCAAAGATGGCCGACAAGCTCGGCTCCTTGTTGGCCGCGCGCGCGATCGACCGGCCGCTGATGGTCGGCATCCATAGCGGCGGCGTCTGGGTCGCAGAGCGGCTGCACCACCGGCTCGGTCTGCAAGAGCCGCTCGGGCAGCTCGATATCTCGTTCTATCGCGATGATTTCACCCGCATCGGCACCCACCCGCAGGTCCGGCCATCTGACCTGCCAGTGCCGGTGGACGACCGCCATATCGTACTGATCGATGATGTGCTGCAGACCGGGCGCACCATCCGTGCTGCGCTTAACGTCCTGTTCGACTATGGACGGCCGGCCTCGGTCGTGCTTGCAATCCTTGCCTGCCGCGACGGGCGCGAGCTACCGATCGAGCCCAACGTCGTCGGCCTCAACGCCCAGCTGGAGCCGGGGGAGCAAATCAAGCTCAGTGGACCTGACCCGCTGACGCTTCGCCGGGGGCGAGTCGATCCGGACCCAACTCAATCCGGTGGTGAGCATCCCGAGGCCGATTGATGGACCCAAGGCATCTGCAATTGGACGATGAGGGCCGGCTCAAGCATTTCCTGACCATCGATGGCCTCGACCGCGCCCTGCTCACCGAGATCCTCGATCGCGCCGAGGGCTTCCTCGGTGTCGCCCGCCAAGCGGTCAAGAAGGTCCCGCTGTGCCGTGGCAAGATCATCGCCAACGTGTTCTTCGAGAACAGCACCCGCACCCGCACCACCTTCGAGCTCGCGGCCAAGCGGCTCTCGGCCGATGTGCTCAATGTCAACATCAACACCTCGGCCACCTCCAAGGGTGAGACCCTGCTGGACACCTTGCGCAACCTCGAGGCGATGCACGTCGACATGTTCGTCGTCCGCCATGCCGACAGCGGCGCGGCACAGTTCATCGCCGAGCACGCGGCCCCTTTCGTCAGCGTCATCAATGCCGGTGACGGCAGCTACGCGCACCCGACCCAAGGCATGCTGGACATGTTCACGATCCGCCGGCACAAGGGCCGCTTCGAGGGTCTCACTGCAGTGATCGTTGGAGATATCCTGCACTCACGGGTCGCGCGCTCTCAGATCGGGGCACTGCGCACCCTTGGTGCGGCCGAGGTACGGGTCGTCGGTCCGCGCACACTGATACCGGCCGACGCCGAAGAGGCATTAGGCGTGCGGGTGTTTCAGGACCTGCGCGAAGGCCTGCACGAGGCCGACGTGATCATCCTGCTGCGGCTGCAGCGCGAGCGGATGAATGGCGCCTTCCTGCCTAGCGAGCATGAATTCTTCCACCTGTTCGGCCTGACCGAGCAGCGTATCGACGGCGCCAAGCCGGACGCGATCGTGATGCATCCGGGGCCGATCAACCGCGGTGTCGAGATGGAATCCGGCATCGCCGATGGCCCGCGATCGGTGATTCTGGAACAGGTCAGCAATGGGCTCGCGGTGCGAATGGCAGTGATGTCGATGTGCATCGGGACCCAGAACCTTGCAATGGCCAGCGCCTCTCGCTCGGCGCAGCCCGATCAGGATGCCACGGCAGACCTGTTAGCGGAGGAGTTGGAGCGTGGCTGAGCGCAGATTGAGCCTCCGCAACGGACGCGTCCTTGACCCCGCTAGCGGACTGGATCAGCTCATGGACCTCCACCTGAGCGACGGTCGCATCGTTGCACTCGGCCCCCCACCGATAGGTTTCAGCCCGGAGCAGGTGATCGATGCGGACGGTCTGATCGTCTGTCCGGGCCTGGTCGACCTCTGTGCGCGGCTGCGCGAGCCAGGTCTCGAGCACAAGGGCACCATCGCCAGCGAGACGCGTGCCGCAGCAGCGGGCGGCGTCACGACGCTCTGCTGTCCACCGGATACCGACCCGGTCGTCGACACGCCAGCCGTCGCGCAACTGATCCGTCGCCGTGCCAAGACCAGGGGATTCGCCCGGGTGCTGCCGGTCGGAGCGCTGACCAAAGGCCTCGCTGGTCAGCAGATCACCGAGATGGCGGCCTTGAAAGAGGCAGGCTGTCCCGTCGTGGGCCATGGCGACAAGCCGATCCGCAATACTCGGGTCCAGCGTCGAGCGCTCGAGTATGCGGCCACCTTCGAGCTCACCAGCTTCCTGCACCCGGCCGACCACGACCTCAGCGAGGGCGGACTTGCACATGAGGGGCGGGTTAGCACGCAGCTCGGTCTACCGGGCATCCCCGAGGCCGCTGAAACGGTGGCTGTCGCGCGTGATCTCGCGCTCGCCGAGCAGACCGGCGCTCGTGTCCACTTCCGCGGCCTCTCGACCGGGCGGGCAACGGAGATGCTTGCCGAGGCGCGCGAGCGTGGGATCGCTGCCAGCGCCGATGTCAGTGTCCATCAGCTCTTTCTGACGGAGGAGAATCTCTACGGCTTCGACGCGAACGCACATCTGGTCCCGCCACTTAGGACTGCCCGGGACCGCGACGTGCTCCGCGAGGCCGTTGCAAGCGGTGCGATCTCGGCGATCTGCTCAGACCATCGTCCGCATGAGCCGGACGCGAAGCTCGCGCCATTTCCACAGACCCGCCCCGGTATCTCGGCCCTGGAGACACTGCTCGCACTGGTGCTGGAACTGGCTCGGGACCACGTGATGGACCTCGGCACCGCATTGGCCAGAGTGACATGCAATCCGGCCGCAATCCTGAACCGATGCACCGGAGAGATCGCAGTCGGCGCCCGCGCCGACCTGTGCGTATTCGATTTGAACGAACGCTGGCGGCCGGGCCCAGACAACTGGCTCAGCCGTGGCCAGAACACACCCTTCTTCGGCCGTGAGATGCAAGGACGCGTCCGCTATACGCTGGCGAGCGGTCGCCTCGTCTATGACGCTCGAAACGGCGGTTGCCCGCTGCCCAGATCCGGTAAGGATTGACTCGGGCTCTGAAGCCGCCTGATGCTCGCTTGTTGATGCCGGCCGCTAGGGCACCGAGATGCAGTTCAGTCGAAGCTCTCCTTGTTTTGGGCCTTGCTGCGCGCATCGGTCTTCGAGATCAGGCCGCGTTTGAGCAGGTCGGCGAGATTCTGATCGAGTGTCTGCATCCCATGCGCCTGGCCGGTCTGGATCGATGAGTACATCTGCGCAATCTTGTCCTCGCGGATCAGGTTCCGGATCGCCGGGGTGCCGATCATGATCTCGTGTGCGGCGATACGCCCGCCCCCGGTCTTCTTCAGCAGTGCTTGGGAAACGACCGAACGCAGGGATTCCGAGAGCATCGAGCGGACCATGGTCTTCTCTGCCGCCGGAAAGACGTCGACGACCCGGTCGATCGTCTTTGCAGCGGAGCTCGTATGCAGGGTCCCGAACACCAGGTGACCGGTCTCAGCGGCGGTGAGCGCGAGCCGAATGGTCTCGAGATCACGCATCTCACCGACCAGGATGATGTCCGGGTCCTGGCGCAATGCCGAGCGCAGGGCCTCGCTGAAACCGAGCGTGTCACGGTGCACCTCGCGCTGATTCACGAGGCAGCGTCTGCTGAGATGGACGAACTCGATCGGGTCTTCGATCGTCAGGATATGCGCATGCTCGCGGTCATTCAGATAGTCGATCATCGCGGCGAGCGTGGTCGACTTACCAGAGCCGGTCGGCCCGGTCACCAGGACCAGCCCACGCGCCACATCGACGATGCGCTTGAAGATCTCGGGAGCCTGGAGATCATCGAGGGTCA
This sequence comes from Gammaproteobacteria bacterium, assembly GCA_009908845.1. GTDB lineage: Bacteria > Pseudomonadota > Gammaproteobacteria > Chromatiales > Chromatiaceae > Lamprobacter. The sequence continues at coordinate 16,965 of JAAAOQ010000051.1, read as the reverse complement.
GCACCTGCGACGGGATGGTCCGGAACACCGCCGCGGCGCCGCGCTTCTGGTTGAAGGCATTGACACGAAAACGGGCGATGCCCGGGATCTCGAACGAAAAGTCGGTCTCGAGGAACTCCTCGTAGTCCTTGCGCTGCTTGTCGTTCATGATGTCGTAGATCAGCGCATGCACGGATTTGTGCTCGAGCGGCGGCAGGTTGATCCGGCGCATGTCGCCATCGACCCGGATCATCGGCGGCAAGCCAGCCGACAGATGCAGGTCCGACGCGTTGTTCTTGACGCCAAAGGCGAGCAGCTCGGCGATATCCATCGGGTTCCCCTTCAAGGCTCAGGACCACTGCGATAGCTGGTGGCCCCCGTTGGCTGACTTTCAGGCTGCGCGCTCGCCTTCCAGGCCGCGGACACCTGCATGGTGCCTCGCCTCTGCGCGCCGGGCTCGGATGAGCGCGCGGCGCTGGGCGCCACGGCGCTCCGTCGCGTATCCGTTCAGAGGGTCATCGGCTCTTGGCCGCTCGCACCGTCTCGGCCGTGATCTCACCGGCCTCCAGTCGCTCCACCTTTTTCAGCACCTCGGCCTCCAACGCCTCCTTGAAGACCCGGATGCGCTCGCGGATGACCAGATCGGTCACGCCGAGGATCTGGGCCGCAAGCAGCCCGGCATTGCGGGCACCATTGATCGCGACCGTCGCGACCGGAACACCCGCGGGCATCTGCACGATCGACAGCAGCGAGTCCTGACCGGACATCGCCGAGGTCTTCACCGGGACGCCGATCACCGGCAGCGGGGTGATCGCTGCAACCATACCTGGGAGGTGCGCCGCGCCGCCGGCGCCGGCGATGATCACCTTGAGACCACGGTTGGCAGCCTCTTCGGCATAGCTGTACAACCGCCTCGGTGTCCGATGCGCCGAGACGATACTCAGCTCATAGGACACCTGAAGCTCCTTGAGCACATCGGCAGCGGCCTGCATCACCGGCAGATCCGAATCACTTCCCATGATTACACCAACCTGAGGCTGGGAGCCGACACTGCTCAAGGGTTTTGACCTCCAATCGCGAGCAGCGCGCGCACCTGCTCTGCCTTCTCGCGCGCGCGATCGATATCAGCGTCGAGCACGGTCACGTGCCCCATCTTTCGAAACGGTCTTGTCTGTGCCTTGCCATAGAAATGGACCGAGACCCCCGGGATCGCGAGCGCCGCGCGCAGCCCCTGGATCACCGGCGCACCAGACTCACCCGGTGCACCCAGCAGATTGATCATCGCAGCGGGCAGCATCTGATCGGTCACGCCCAGCGGAAGCCCAGTGATCGCCCGCAAATGCTGCTCGAACTGATCGGTGATACAGGCCTCGATCGTATAGTGACCGGAGTTGTGCGTCCGTGGCGCGACCTCGTTGATCAACAGCTTGCCGTCGACAGTCAGGAACATCTCGATGCCGAAGATACCGACCCCACCAAGGGCGGTCACCGTCTCGGTTGCCAAGCGCCGTGCCGCTGCCGCGGTCTCCGGTTCAATCCTGGCCGGTGCGAGCAGCATGTCCAAGATATTCTCGCCAGGCCGGAAGCACATCTCGACCGGGGCATAGCTGCGCACCTCGCCATCCTGCCCGCGCACCACGATCACGGCGAGCTCCTTCTCGGCCGGAACGAAGCGCTCGAGCAACGATGGGACCGGCAGCACCTGCCCGGCATCGGCGGCCGACCTCATCACCACGACGCCGCGGCCGTCGTAGCCGCCACGGCGCGCCTTCTGGACCAGTGGGTAGCCAAAGTCGGCGAGCTGCTCGGCATCGACCTGATCGGCAGCAACGAAATCCGCCGTCGGGATGCCGAGCCTCGTCAGCAACCGCTTCTGGCGGAGCTTGTCCTGGATATCGGCGAGCAGCTCGCAGGACGGCAGGATGTGGTGCCCCTTTGCGGCGATCCCGGCAAGGATTGCGACATCGATATCCTCGATATCGAAGGTGATCACGTCGACTTGCTCGGCGAGCTCGAGCAGCGCCTGCGGATCATGGGAGTCGGCGACGATCTGTTGGCCGGAGACCTGCCCAGCCGGCGAACCAGGGGTCGGGTCGACTACGATACAGCTACAGCCGAGTCGTTTTGCCGCCTTGACCAACATGCGCCCCAGCTGGCCGCCGCCGATGATCCCAACACGGGCGACTGGAAACGGATAGCGGTCCAATGCAGTCGATGCTGCGGCCATCGTGCGACGCCTCTTAGGTGGAGCGTGATTGCGCGCTGAGCCGATCGCGCATGCCATCGAAGTTGGCCTCGGCCTCAGCCAGCCGGGCGCGGATCTCCGGCTCGTAGTCGATCGCGAAATTGAGGAAGGTGCGAGCCACCAACGATAGCTCACGTCCCTTCGAGTAGACCAGATGCCAGCGCCGCATGATCGGAAAGCCCTCGACATCGAGCAGCGCCAAGCGGCCGCCACCGCTCTCGAGCGTCAACGAATGCAGCGACAACGCGGCAATACCCAGACCGCCGACAATCGCGCGCTTGATCGCCTCGTTGCTGCCGAGCTGCATCCGGACTCGGGGCGTCAGACCCGCAGCAGCGAAGTGCGTGAGCACCGCATCGCGGATGCCCGAGCCCGATTCGCGCAGGATGAAGCTCTCCTCGGCGAGCGCTTGCAGCGGAATGGACCGCTCACCGGCCAGCGGATGCTCGGCGCTTGCGACCATCACCAATGGATTCGGCGCGAACGGGATGGTCTCGATCTGGTCGTTCGCTTCCCGCGGCTGCCCCATCACGTAGAGATCGTCATCATGGCCCATCAACCGCTCGAGGATATGCTCGCGATTGGTGACCTTGAGTGACACATCGATGCCCGGATAGACGCGGCAAAACGCGCCCAGGATCTCGGGGGCGACGTACTTGGCCGTTGTGAGCACACCGAGACGCAGACGGCCGCGCTTTAGACCTTTCAGATCGGCGAGCTTGATCTCGAGGTTAGAGAGGGTGCTCAGGATGTCGCGGCAGGCCGCGTGAACCTCACGGCCGGCGTCGGTTGGCTCGATGGTGCGACCGACATGACGGAACAACGGGGCACCGATCGCCTCGGACAGCTTCTTGATCTGCATCGAGACAGTCGGCTGCGTCAGGAAGAGCTCTTCGGCCGCTCGCGTAAAGCTGCCCAGGCGGACGATCGCCTCGAGCAACTGCAGCTGACGCAGTGTCGTGTGCCGAATCAGGTAATCGGAGCCGTTGCCGCCAGACTGGGTGCGCGCTTCGGCCGCATCGGGGACGGCATCCTGCGGCATCGCACTGTGTCGACTGCTACCCGCCGGCACGCCCTTCGGCTTACGCCCGGCCATCGATCGACACCCTCAGACCGGTTGGCTCGGCGACCGGATCGGTGCTGCAATTCATCGTCGGACGCACGAACACCCTGTCGCGTCAGACCCGCTGCACCAACGCTTAGGCAGACAGGCTAGCTGAAAGCGGTCATCATGAACAACGGTCGACCGGGACAACAGCTTCACGAAAGGATGAGGCCCAGGCCGAAGATCGGCTGGCCCTTGGCATCTGGGCATCGCTCGGTCAATCAGGCCAGATGCGTTGCCCGCTTTGATACGGGTCATCACCCAATGAGGGATTCTGCGTGCGGGCTTGACTCGCGAGCGCCGGCTCGCCAAAGCCCGAGGTGGATGCCCCGGACGTGCCTTGCGCCCGACCACGGCGCGCCGACGACGCAGCGCGGGCACTGGTCTTCTTGCGGGTCGAAGCAGCACCGCTGCCCGATGAAGCGCCGGGGGCAGCGGCGTCATTCGATGCCGTCAGGGTCTTTTCTTCGCTCATTGTTCATCCTCCAACGCCTATCGGTATTGCCTAAGCCCTCGTCCGCAACGGAGCCTCACCGTATCCGAACCGATGCATCAAGCGGCCGGCCCAGCGAGCAAGTCATCAACCCGTTGCGCGAAATCCTCGCGCTCGCGACCGAGCGTTTCGCCATCCTCATCGGCGAACAGGGTCAAATTCACATAGGTTCGGCCAAAGCTCAAGTTCGGATAGAGCCCGGTTTCCTCTGACAGGGCTGCAACCTGGTCTAGGAACTCCCGCAATGCATCGTACTCATCGAACTCGACCCGACGTTCCAACCGCAACGGTCGAGCGCGTTCACGCCAAGGATGTCCACCGGTCTCGGTCATCAGAAGTAGGCACGCTCATCAGGCCGAGCACGGGGGACGCCCAGCGCCTCAAGCCAGGTCTCGATCTCAGCGGCGTGATGCAGCTCGTCCTGAAGCAGCCCGTTGAAGAATTCGCCGTTCTCATGATCGCCGATGCGGCGACAAAACCGGGTCGCCTCGTCATAGAGCGCCACGATCTCGGCCTCGAGCACCTGATCCTGGCGCAGCAGATCGACCAAGCTCCGTGCGACACCGGCCGGCCGTAGCTGCGATGCATTCGGCGAGACGCCTAACCCCAGCATGCGCTTGACGAGGCGCTCCGCATGCTGCATCTCCTCGACCGTCTCGCGGCGGAAGCGGTCGGCCGCCTCCTTGAGCCCCCAGGCCTCGGCCAGCGCAGCCTGAGTCATATACTGCTGAACGGCCGAGTATTCGAGGCTCAAGGCGCGGCCGAGATAACCCAGCGTGCGGGGATGAACGGTTGCGTGACGCATGCGCTGCGTGGATTTCCAGTACGTCTCGATTTGCCTTCATCGTGCAGACCGCTGCGGGTACCCGCGATCGGGCTCGCAGTGGTCGGCCAAGCTGCCGTCGCCGGTGCCCGCAGCCGGATTGACCCCGGTGCGGGGACCACGCGCTGACTTCGATGCACGGATGCCCTGCGGTTGCCAGACCCCGTCGTTTAATCGCTCGCTTGGCGACCGGTCGGCAGCACCGGCTCCACCTCGCGGTGTGGGCGGGCGATGATATGAGCGGCTACCAGCCCATCACCAACGCGCTCGCAGGCATCGGCCCCAGCGCGCACGGCCGCATTGACCGCACCGGTCTCGCCGCGCACCAGCACGGTGACATAACCGCCGCCGACGAACTCCCGCCCGATCATCCGCACCTCAGCCGCCTTCGTCATCGCGTCGGCTGCCTCAATGGCCGGCACCAGGCCGCGCGTCTCGATCATCCCGAGGGCAATGCCCATCGTCTCGTTTGCCATGGAACTTCTCCCAGTGTTGACGCGCCGGGTCCCGACGGCCCGCTTCGCGATCTTGCTCAGTCTTACTCAAGGCCGACCGCTGCCTAGACCAGAAATCCTCCAGCCGAGCCAGCGGATGCCGCCCTAGGCCTCGCGCTTCAAAGGCTTGCGCTCACCTCACCCAATCAGTCGGACGAGCTGCTACCGGTCGGCAGCACCGGCTCCACCTCGCGGTGCGGGCGGGCGATGATGTGGGCAGCGACCAGGCCGTCACCAACGCGCTCGCAGGCATCGGCTCCAGCGCGCACAGCCGCATTGACCGCACCGGTCTCGCCGCGCACCAGCACGGTGACATAACCGCCACCGACGAACTCGCGGCCGATCATGCGCACCTCGGCCGCCTTCGTCATCGCATCGGCCGCCTCGATTGCCGGCACCAAGCCGCGCGTCTCGATCATGCCAAGCGCAATACCCATGGTCTCGTTCGCCATCTGTCTTTCTCCGTCTGTCTACAGTCTTGGATTTGTGATGTGCTCGAAGGCCCTATCGCAGAGGACAGGGGACCCCGTCACCTTCATCGAAGCCGGGAAGCTCAGCGCCCAGGCTGCCCGGGCTTGAAGCCGTCACCCGTGTTTTCCAGCACCGGCTCCACCTCGCGATGCGGGCGGGCGATGATATGCGCCGCGACCAAGCCGTCGCCGACGCGCTCGCAGGCATCGGCCCCGGCCCGCACGGCGGCATTCACGGCGCCGGTCTCACCGCGCACCAGCACGGTCACATAACCGCCACCGACGAACTCGCGGCCGATCAGCCGCACCTCAGCGGCCTTGGTCATCGCATCCGCAGCCTCGATCGCCGGCACCAGACCACGGGTCTCGATCATGCCGAGCGCAATGCCAACTCTTTCGCCTGCCATTTTTTGTCTTCTCCGTCAAAGACCTGATGCCGCGTTGGTCGCGGTCCGAATCGATTCAAACGAACCCCTGCCCGGCCCTAGGCAGCCTTGTCGCGCGGCGTTGCGGGCGACGCACTGCTGCTGGCCTCCGGCTTGGTCACCGTCTCCGGCGCCCAAGCGTCGATGATCCCGCCGATGGTCAGATCGGTCAGGATGTCCGGGTTGCCCATCGCGTAGCGCCCGGCAGACCCGCTGACCGTGAACACCCAGTTGCCAGGGCGCGTCCCGACCGGATCGGTCGCCACCAGCAGCTTGCCCTTCTTGTCCTTGAGGATGCGCAGGCTGCAATGGCGCAGCCCCTCGATGCGCTCGGTGCAGTACAGCGTCCCGACGACCTGATTGATCTCCATACCCACCTCAACCCTCAGCTTCCGGATCGTCCCAGTTGTCGATGATGCCGACGATGGTCAGATCGCTCGGGTAGGCCTTGCTGCCGGCGGCCTCGCGGGCGGCCGAGCTACCAACGCAGATGACCCAGTCGTCCGGCTTGCAGCCGACCGCATCGACCGCCACCAGCTGCGAGCTGCCGTCCTGCACCACCTGCAGATGCTTGTGCTCGAACTCCGGGATACGGTAGGTCGAGACCAATGGCTTGAGGACCTTGCAAATCTTCATCGACGCTTGCGCCTCAGTGAGCGCCAGCCGCGGCGGGATCGAGCGACGAGCCGACGATCTCGATCGGCGCCGCAGCGTCGCAGTCGCGCACCGCGCGCAGGCAATGCAGCATGCCGTCGGCACAGAGCTGCGGATAACGCGCCTTGAGCGCGGCGGCGATGCGCTCGCAATGCTCGACCGCGCGCTCGCGCGCGCCTGGCACGCCGCCGTGATAGTCGTAGCGGACGATGATCGGCGCCGGCAGCCCGCGATTGACGTTCAGCCCGGTGAAGATCTTGATCCCGACATCAAGATCGGCAGCACCTTCCTCGACCGTGCTCAGGTAGGCGAAATAGGTCAGGTTCCGGAGCTGGATCTCCTCGAAGCCGATGCCGGCGCCGATAAACCGCTCGGCATGGCCGATGTCGGCGTAGCCGCCGCCGTGATACTGGCGGACGTAGTCGATCTGCGAGAGGTTGCGCTCGATCAGGCCACCGATCAGACGCACCATCCCGTCCGGCAGGGCGTCCCCGGCGGCCTTGCCCGGCGCATGCGCACGCACCAGCTCGGCGATGCGGGTGCGCGCCTGGGCCGGCGTCATCCCGCGGGTGATCTCGTAGACCTTGGCCGCATCGAGCCAATGCTCGAGGTCGCAGTAGCCGTCGGCATCGGGGACGTGCACCCGGATCGCATCGGTATCGGTATCCAGGCCGACCAGCAGCAGATCGACCGAGGCGCCGCAGCAGAAGCTGTTCTCGATCGCCTGGCGAAACGCCTTCAGGCGCTCCAGTCCGGCGCGCGCGGCGGCGGCATCATCGGAGCCGTGCGCGGCACAGCCCTGGTGGGCCGGATCGACCGAGCTGCCGTGATACATCACTACCTTCAGATAGCGGGTCGGCTCGTCGGCGGTATTCGGGATGCCCTCGCGGAAGCGCATCAGCTCGGTCTCGACCCACTTCTCGACCGTGTTCTCGATATCGAACAGCGAGCCGGCGTAGGACTTGCGGCGCACCCGGCCGTAGGGCAGGCGCAGCACATAGCTGATCGCATGCGCCAGCCGGCCGTCGGCGCAGGGGGTGACGTCCATCAGATGGAAGCCGCACTCGAGCAGGAACTGCTCGAACGCCTCACCGCCGCGCCCACCGAGCGGGTCAGCAGTGAAGAAGGCATCACTCATCCGGTGATAGGTCTTGAACACGCAGGCGGCGAACAGCCGACGCATGTCGAGCCCGGTGATCCAAGCCGTGTCGAGGATCTCATCGGGCAGATCGAAACCGAGCTCGGCTCGGGCGATCTGCTGCGCGCGCTCGACGAAGTCCGGCTCGCAACGCTCGGCGGCGATGCGTTGGAGCACCGGCACCAGATTGTCGAACGCATGCTTGACCGAGGACTCATACTCATGCAGCTGCGCATTCGCGGCCGCGTCGGTCAGCGGGTGCAAGCCCGAGCCCGCCCCGAGGGCGGGCGCAGACGCGGCCTCGGCCGGCGCGGGCTGGCCGAAGCCAAGGCTCGGACGCGCCACCTTGACCGCCTGCTTGACCGCGGCACGCCCCGGCGGTGTCGGCCGCGGTGGACGGGTCGGCCTTGTCGGCCCCTGGCCGGTCGCTGCCGGACGCTCGGCACGCCGAGTCGTTGCGCGCCCAGAGACCGCCGGACTCGCCTTATCCGCTGCAGCGGCAGCATCGCGTTCCAGCTTCGGCTTCGGCGAAGCGGGCGCGGTGGCCGGTTGCGGCGCAGGCGTCACGCTGCGCGGGCCGGGACCCAGGCTACGCGAGCGGGGCGATTTGGGGTTGCGCAGTGGCATGGGAGGAAGCGATCGAACTCAGCGTGTCGGTTCAACAATGGCGAGCGGTCGAGTCATGACGCAGCCGGGCGATCAGCCCCGCGCGCCCCCTGAGTAGGTGATCAAGGCGCCGCGGTCAGTACTGCCAGCACTCCCGGTGACGCGGCTGGTCGGCGCTGGCGTCTCCTCGTTGCGCTTAGTCTCGACCGGCGGCATCGCGCTCATCGGTCCGGGGCGGGTGGGGTTGCGACGTCGCGCCGAGCTACCCTCGGTGCCGGTGACGCGCTCACCACGCTCCCAATCATCACCGGTAATCTTCGATCCAGCCGTCTGGCCTTCGCCGGTGACGCGCCAACGCTCTGCCGGGGTCGACTGCACCGCGGATTCGCCGCCGCCCGTCACGCTCGCCTGGTTGAGGCTGTCGCCGGTGGGCTGAGGCGTCAGCAGGTCCGGCCGCGCCCGCTTCGCATCGAAGCGAAACTGCTCGGTGCCGGTGATCTTGCCCGTGCCCATCCCGAACGGACCGGTGATGTGCTGGTTCGTCTCGTAGCTGGTGCCGGTCACCCCGCTGGCCCGGCGCTCCTCGAATGCGGCCCGCGCGGGTGAGGTGACACTAAAGCCTTGCCCGATTGCCTCGTCCAGGGGCCGCGGGAAATCGGCCTGACCCGGCTCCGCGGCATTGCTGGTCTCGGCGCCACAGGCGCTGGCGTACTGATCGGCGCCGATATAGGGCGTGCCGGTCAGCGGCTCGCAGGCCCCCTTATCGGCCCCCGTCATCACCCCGCCGATCCCAGGTTGAATGCCGCTCATGCGCGGGCCCGGCGTGGCCGCCATCACCGGGGTGCGCGCCTTGATCTCGTGCTGCTGGTTCGGGGCACAGTAATCCGCAGCCTGCTCGAGCCCGGCGTAGGGCGTGCCAGTCACGGCCTTACAGGTACCTGGCTCATCGCCGGTGACCCTGCTCGAGCGGCCGGTCTGGGTGCCCGAGACGCGATAGCCCTTGTTCGTGCTCGAGTAGCCGACCTTGGGCGGCTCGGGCTGCGGTTTGGTCTCGCAGAACTGCTCGTATTGGGACAGGTCGACGTACTCGTCGCCGGTGATCGAGCGGCAGCTGCCGGGCTCGTCGCCGGTGACCGCCGCCGAGCGACCGACCCGGGTCCCGGTGACACTGCCCCCGGAGAGGGTAACCGAGGTGCCGACCTTCGGCGGCACCGAGCGATCCGAGGGGATCTCGGAGGCGGCCGTATACTGGGTACCGGTCGGCACCACGCCCGCCCCCTGCTCGTCACCCGTTACCTTGGGCGAGTGCCCGACCAGGGTCCCGGAGAGCCCATGCCCGTGCAGCGTCCGGGTGACGCCCGTCTCGCGCGGCTCCGGCGCCGGCTGCGTGTTGCAATAGGTCGCGTACTGTTCCGGCGAGAGGTACTGGGTCCCGGTCACGTTCTTGCAGGTGCCCGGCTCGTCGCCAGTGACCCGCGGTGAGCGGCCGACCTCGTTACCGGAGACCTGGTTGCCGTAGCCCGTATGACTGACACCGATCTTATTGATCGAGGGTGACGGCTCGCTCTGGCAGAATTCGCGGAAGATGTCGGCGCCCATGTACTCGGTGCCGGTGATCGTGCGGCAGGTGCTCGGCTCGTCACCGGTGGTCTTCTCGCTGCGGCCGACGCGCGTGCCGGTGACCGACTGCCCATGTGTGGTCTCACTGACGCCGACCTTCCACGGCTGATCCGCTGCGGCCCCGGTGCGCGAGCGACGCATGCGGCCGGACGGCGGCGACTTGCGCTCGCCGGCGCCCCCATTGGTGCTGCGCTGCGCTCGAACCTGTTGCGCGAGCTCGCGCCCGCTGAGCTTCGGATTCGCCTGACGGGCGATACCGGCAACCGAGCTCGGGATATTGGTCGCATTCTTGCCGCGGCCGCTCAGCGCTGCGCGGCGCGCCTGAGCGACGGCGCGGCCGGCGGGCTTGACCGCCAGAGCCGGGTTCGGTTTGCGGTTGCGATTGCTTGTCGCGGACCCGTTGCCGTGGCCGTGGCCGTGGCCGTTGCTGCCGAGGCTCGCGGTCGGCGTCGACAGAGACAACGATGGCGGATTTTCGGCGCCGGCGTTCGCATTGTTGGCGCGGGCCTGCTTGCATTGGCCGCCACACTGGCACTCGCCCTTGCCCGGCTCGTTGGTCTTGGCCGGTGCCGAGCGCGCGCCCGATTGGTCCGCGCGCGGATCACGTACACGATCCGTGCTGCGCTGTGCACGCCGGCCATCGCGGGCCAGCTTCGCTCGGCGCTGGCGGGCCAGCTCGCGGCTCGACTGCGAGGGGCTCGGCGGCGCGACTTGGCGGCGAGGCGCGGCGGCCGATGGTGATAGATCCAGGCTCGGCCTTGCTCCCTGAGACTGAGACGGCGCGGCCGGCGTCGGCGCTTGGGCTTGCGACGATGCTGCGCTCGACGGCTGCGGCTTCGAGCGCGGCAACCGCTGGGCGCGGGTGCGCTCGGTCGTCGTCTGCGCCAGCCCCTGCTTGCCCTGGGTCGACAGGGCACGCCGGCGGGCCAGGGCCGCCTCGCGGCCACTCGATCTCAGGTTCGCTTTGCTTGCCATGGGTAATTCCGTGGGGCTCTCGGATTGGCCGTCCGGCGGCAACACATGCGCGGACAGCTCTGGATAGTGCATCGCTTGCCGATCCCCGGCACCCGCCAAGTGCTGAAAGATCGGGAAGGCGTAGATCGACATCGTCGACGCCTGCCCTTCACTGAGTACCGGATCACGGGCTCGGCGCCCGGGCCCGGTTCAACGCAGGGCAGAGGTCAGCTCACGATTCAGCCGCGGCCTTGGAAGACGACGAAGGCCGACCCTTGGCTCTGCGTGTAGTTGTCGTACCCGGTCAAGCGAACGTGATGATCCGGATAGGAGCGATGACAGGCCTCGAGCTCGGCAGCGACGTTACCCAACTCCTGCTCACCGAAGAACGGCAGCTTCCACATCGTCCAATAGTCGTCCATGGTCTTGGACGGATGGACATGCTCGATCGCGGGCGTCCAGCCCTGCGCGATGATGTACGCGATCTGGTCGTAGATCTCCTGCTGCGAGAGCGGCGGCAAGAAGCCAAAGGTCTCCAGCGTCTGCTTGGTCTGGTAGTCGCCCATGGTGGATTGCAAGGACATGGCGAGTGCTCCTGATTGGTGCGTATCGGTCGTATGTGGCTAAGGCGGGCCGAGGCGATCGCGACCGGGGCCGAACGCACCAAGCGCTCCGATGCCCCGGGCGTTAGCCGATCAAGCGTCGAGCTTGTCGACGGTCTCGAACTCGAACTTGATCTCCTTCCAGGTCTCCATCGCGATGGCCAGCTCGGGGCTGTGCTGGGCGGCCTCGCCGAGGATGTCACGGGCCTCCTTCTCGATCTCGCGGCCCTCGTTGCGGGCCTTGACCGAGGCCTCCACGGCGACACGGTTGGCGGCCGCACCGGCCGCGTTGCCCCAGGGATGGCCCTGGGTACCGCCGCCGAACTGCAGGCAGGAATCGTCGCCGAAGATGGTCACTAGGGCCGGCATGTGCCAGACGTGGATTCCTCCCGATGCGACGGCCAAGACGCCCGGCATCGAACCCCAGTCCTGATCGAAGAAGACGCCGCGCGAACGGTCTTCCGGCACGAAGGACTCGCGAAGCTGGTCTACAAAGCCGAGCGTCGAGGCGCGATCGCCTTCGAGCTTACCGACGACGGTGCCGGTGTGCAGATGGTCGCCGCCCGACAGGCGAAGACATTTGGCCAGCACGCGGAAGTGGATGCCGTGCTTCGGATGACGGTCGATGACCGCGTGCATCGCGCGGTGGATGTGCAGCAGCATGCCGTTCTCGCGGCACCAGTTGGCCAGGCCGGTGTTGGCCGTGAAGCCGCCGGTCAGGAAATCGTGCATGATGATCGGCGAGCCCACCTCCTTGGCGAACTCGGCGCGCTTGTACATCTCTTCCGGCGTCGAGGCGGTGACGTTCAGATAGTGTCCCTTGCGCTCACCGGTCTCCTGCTGCGCCTTCTGGATCGCCTCGCCGACGAACTCGAAACGATCACGCCAGCGCATGAACGGCTGAGAGTTAACGTTCTCGTCGTCTTTGGTCAGGTCCAGACCGCCACGGAGGCACTCGTAGACCGCACGGCCGTAGTTTTTCGCCGAGAGGCCCAACTTGGGCTTGATGGTGGCGCCGAGCAGAGGCCGACCGTACTTGTTGAGCTTGTCGCGCTCGACTTGGATTCCCGACGGTGGGCCGCCGCAGGTCTTGATGTAGGCGATCGGGAAGCGGATGTCTTCTAGGCGCAGATGCTTGAGCGCCTTGAAACCGAACACGTTACCGACCAACGACGTCAGCACGTTGACGACCGAGCCTTCCTCGAACAGATCGATCGGGTAGGCAACGAACGCATAGAACGACTCGTTATCGCCCGGCACGTCCTCGATGCGATAGGCACGGCCCTTATAGTACTCGAGGTCGGTCAGCAGCTCCGACCAGACGGTTGACCAGGTACCGGTCGAGGATTCAGCGGCGACGGCGGCGGCAACCTCTTCACGCGGGACGCCGGGCTGCCCTGTGACCTTGAAACAGGCCAGCAGGTCAGTGTCCAGCGGGACATAGTCGGGGGTCCAGTACATGTCCCGGTATTCTTTTACACCGGCGTCGTACTTCTTGCTCATGCTCAGCTCCTGTGGGTCTGTTCTGCGTCTGCGTCGCTTGATCCGGGTTGCCTCAACTCGGGATCCTGCTAGGAAGGCTCGGCAACTGCCGCTGAAAACCTGATAACCATACGCCGCACGTAGTCTTAACCTGAAATCAATTGTTTCGATCGTCTAGATCGATTTCAGTCTATGCTGAGAACAGCCGGCGGCGCCGTTTTAGTGCGCCCGGGACATTAAACGAGCCGCAACGGTGCAGCAATAGCTGCTATTGAGCGGCACTCATCGCATTGACCTAGATCAAGTAACCGTGCGGCTAGCAGGGAACTTCATGTGCCGGTGCCGGGCCCGCGATAACCCACGCCGTCAGGCGGCAGAGGCGCGCGAGCCTCGGTAGCCCCTTATCCGAGCGAGCAACGCAACGGAGCGCTCAACGGAAGCCTAATGCGCCAAGCAGTGGTCAAGATTGGACCAGCAGCAACAAAGCCTCAGAAACGCACCCGGACCCGATAGCTCAGCCGCATCTCGCCCTCGGCGGGCACCTCTAGGCCCCAAACCGCCGTGTTGGCATTGCCCTGCTCATGGGAGGCGCTTTCCTCGAGCATCGTCCAGTCGCCCGGGATACGCTCCTGCACGGTCACCTGCTGGGGCTCGGGCTTGGCGTTCTTGATCCGGATCTCGTAGGCCCCCTCGAACTGGTACTTCCAGGGTCCGCTGCCGGAGAGCTTGGTAAACTCGGTCTGGCGGCGCTCAGCCGTTACATCGAAGGATTGCCCGAGCTTTAGCCGCAAGGACTCGTTCTTGGGCGTATGGTCGATCCGGTCCTCGCCGATGAACTGCAGATTGCTTTCGCTGTCGCGCTGGTAGATGCGCACGATACCGGCGGGCAGCGGCAAGCCCAAGTTCGATGCCGCGTCGTTGGTCGCATTCAGGTACACACTGACATCGAGGTCATGCCAAAGCTCGCCGCGCGGCTCGCGGTAGGCGCGCTGATCACCCTGCACCAGCAGCTCCTTGTCGACGACGACATCGGTTGCATCGAGCAATGCCACCTGCTTGGTCTGGTTGTCAGCGATGGTAGTCGGGTGCGACAGGGTATAGAGGTGGTATTCGAACAGGCTCTCCTCGCGCATGTTTGAGGCCGGCGCCGCCGCACGCATCGCCATCGTCTCGTATTGGGGTTGGCGCCTCTCCTCCTCGACCTGATTCACATCGCCCGCGACCAGCTGCAGCTGGGCATTTGAGTAGCTGGTGCCGCTGCGATTCTCGAGTGTGACCCAGCCGGCGAGGTCGAGTCGGTCCTGCCCGGGCGTCAGTTCACCGACATAGTCGGCCTTCCAGCTCAGGCCGCGACTGAGATAGCTGAGCTCGAGCAGACGCTCGCCGGCGACCTCGCTGTCGAGCGCCAGCACCAGGGTCGGGCGATCACGCAAATTCGGCGGGATATCCCGATAGACGATGCGGCCCGGCGTCTGGCTCGAGCCGAAGGTCTCGATCCGATCGCCAACGCGCAGCACCACGCCATCGCTTGCGGCGAGCACAACGGCGGATTCCTCGGTCTCCTCACCGGTGGTCGGATGCCGCGTCACGAGGCCAACCTCGCGTCCGACGTACTTCTCCAGCAACGAGACCGGGGTCAGCAGATCGAAGTCGAAATTCTGCTCGATCAGGCTCGGCGGAACGCCCTCGATGGTCCGCAGCAACGCGGTCTCGGGACGGATCTGACCACTGACATCGCGGAAGGCCAGCTCGGTGCGCCCAGCCGGCAGGGTCACGCGTCGGCTGTCTTTGATCAAGGCCAGATCGTCGTTGTAGATCGTGACCGCCACCGCGGTCTGGTCCTCAAGCGTGCTCCGTTGCTCACCCGCCTGCGACAACGCAGCCGCATCCATCGCGGTCTCGGCCATAAGCCCCTCCAAAGGGATCGCACACAGCAGGAGCGCCGACGCAGCGGCTAGGACAGTCCTCATCGCCTGATCCTCATGGTTCTTGGTCACACAGGACATCCGGAGAGCCCGGCTTGATCCGCCCGCCCCGGGGAAACGGGCGCGGCCAGGATACGTGGTCAGGATACGCGGTCAGCAGCCCAGAAGTGCAACTCCTGCGAAAGCCAGGCAGTCAAAATGGCCCAGCAGCAGTAGTCAAGTCGTCGTTGCTTCCATCGGCTGATTCGAGGCAGTTCGGTTCGGCATCGAGGCCCGAAAGCGACGTGCCACCTCTCTTACTCCCGACAAGAATACTTGGACGAAGGCATCGTACAGCCTACCCCAGCCCAGTCGGCCGGCCGGATCGAGCAACCCGTAGAGAAGATCGCCGCGACGCAAGAATCCATGACAGCGATTGTGTTCAGGCGCGCGGCCAGCATGTCCATCGAGAGAAAGCTAGCGGCAACGACTTGAGCCGCTCCCTTCGCCTAGAGAGGTCTTCGCTGAGGCGCTCGGCGGGCGCTCGGCGACTGGCGGAAGCACTGAGGATCAAGCGATGGATTTCGACCCGATCACCCTGTCGCGGCTACAGTTCGCGTTCACGGTCTCGTTCCACATCATCTTTCCGGCGTTCACGATCGGGCTTGCGGCCTGGCTGGCAACGCTGGAGGGGCTATCGCTGGTCACCGGCCGCCCGGTGTTCCGCCGGCTGTTCGACTTCTGGCTCAAGGTGTTCGCGGTCGCGTTCGGCCTCGGCGTGGTCTCGGGGCTGGTGATGGCGTTCCAGTTCGGCACTAACTGGAGCGAGCTCTCGACCAAGGCCGGGCCGATCCAAGGGCCGCTGCTCGCCTACGAGTCCTTTACCGCCTTCCTGCTCGAGGCGACCTTCTTCGGCGTGCTTTTGTTCGGCCGCGAGAAGGTCCCGCGCTGGGCCTACTTCATCTCGGCGTTGATGGTCGCCCTAGGCACGACCTTCTCGGCGTTCTGGATCATGGCCAACAACACCTGGATGCAGGTACCGGTCGGCTACGAGCTGATCGACGGTCGCTTTGCACCGCGCGATTGGGCCGAGATCCTGCTCGACCCGGTGCTCTGGGTGCGCTTTCCGCACATGCTGCTCGGGGCCTACCTGACCACGGCCTTCTGCGTCGCCGCGACCGGCGCCTGGTACCTGCTGCGCAACCGCCATGCGGCCGAGGCGCGCGTCATGCTGCGGATGGGGCTCGGCATCGCCGCGGTGCTGACGCCGCTCCAGATCGGCTACGGTCACTTCAACGGCGAGTACACCGCTGAGCATCAGCCGGGTAAGTTCACGACCATCGAGGGCCGCTGGCAGACCGAGCAGCCGGCGCGCCTGGTGCTGGTCGCCTGGCCCGATGTCGCCAACGAGCGCAACCGCTTCGAGATCGCGCTGCCGTTCCTCGGGAGCCTCGTGGTTCAGGGCAGCCTCAGCAGCGAGGAGCCCGGCATCGTCACCGTGCCGGCCGATGAGCGGCCGCCGTTCCTGATCCCGTTCTATGCGTTCCGGATCATGGTCGGTCTCGGCCTGGTGATGCTAGTGATCTCCTGGAGCGGGCTCTGGCTGATGCTGCGGGGGCGATTGCATCCGGCGGCCGGGCTCCGAACGGCAGCACGAGACGCGAGCCTCGACGCGCGCGAGCCGGATGTCCCCGTCAGCAGCCTGCCGCGCTGGTTCCTGTGGTCGACCTTCCTCGCCTGGCCCAGCGGGTTCGTCGCGGTGCTCACCGGCTGGCTCACCGCCGAGGTCGGACGCCAGCCGTGGGTGATCCACGGCCTAATGCGCACCGCCAATGCGGTGACGCCGAGCCTCTCCAGCGGCGCGGCGCTGACGTCGCTCTTAGACATGATGTTTTGACCTGCCCGTCCTCAACGTCCGTGGGTTATGTTGAGGACGGACACATCCATCGACACAGAGCCACATTGAGGGGG
>JAAAOQ010000134.1 GCA_009908845.1 Gammaproteobacteria bacterium | reverse complement strand
GCTGCGCGAGAGCCTCGGCAGCTTCCCGGTGAAGCCGTTGGCGCCGGAGGTCGCACCGGCCGAGCGCCTGAGCACCTGGCTGCTCTCTGGCCAGCCGGCCGCCGGCTTCGCGCTCGAGGATGCCTGTGTCCTGCAGGATCCGGAGGACAGCCGCTCGACGGTGCGCTGCCGCGGTCAGGACCTGAACTCGCCCGAGGTCCGCAACCACCTCGACTCCGGCAAGCGGGCCGTCAGCGTCGGCGTGAACTGGAAGGAGCGTCTGTCATTGCTGCTCAACGAGGACCTGAGCCTCAAGCGGCTGCGCTTCGCCGATGAGGTCACCAACGAACTCGACACTGGCGAGGCCGATGACGAGGGCGCCCGGCTCGACGCCGAGCTGGCGCTGCTGTCGCTCGAGCTGCGCGCGCTGCTGGCGGGCCTCTGCGAGGAGTTCGAGGTCGGCGCTCAGTCTCAAACTCCGTAGTAGTCGCGATACCAGTCGACGAAGCGGGCGATGCCGTCCTCGACCCTGGTCGAAGGGCGGTAGTCGACCTGCTCGACCAGGTCGGTGACATCGGCATAGGTGTCCGGCACATCGCCGGGCTGCAACGGCAGCAGGTTCTTCTCGGCAGTCTTGCCGAGGCAGCGTTCGAGCGTCTCGATGTAGTGCATCAGCTCGACCGGCTTGTTGTTGCCGATGTTGTAGAGCCGATAGGGGGCACTGCTGGTGGCCGAGTCCGGCTCAGCACCGTTCCAGCTCGTGTTCGGCTCGGGCACGCGGTCGAGCACCCGGATCACGCCCTCGACGATGTCGTCGACATAGGTGAAGTCGCGCCGATGGCGGCCATAGTTGAAGACGTTGATCGGCTCGCCGGCGAGGATCGCGCGGGTGAACAGGAACAGCGCCATATCCGGCCGACCCCAGGGACCGTAGACGGTGAAGAAGCGCAGCCCAGTGGTCGGTAGCTGGTAGAGATGGCTGTAGGTATGTGCCATCAGCTCGTTGGCCTTCTTGCTTGCGGCATAGAGGCTCAGCGGATGATCGACGTTGTCATGCACCGAGAACGGCATGCTGGTGTTGGCGCCGTAGACCGAGCTGCTGGAGGCGTAGACCAGATGCTCGACCTCGTTGTGGCGACAGCCCTCGAGGATGTGGCCGAAGCCGACCAGGTTGGTGTCGATGTAGGCGAGCGGGTTCTCGATCGAGTAGCGCACCCCGGCCTGGGCGGCGAGGTTAACCACCCGCTGCGGGCGATGTTCGGCGAAGGCGCGGGCGATGCCGTCGCGATCCGCGAGATCCAGGCGCAGGTCGGTGAAGCCGGGCTGGGCCTTGACGCGCTCGAGCCGCGCCTGCTTGAGGGCGACATCGTAGTAGTCATTGAGGTTGTCGATCCCGATCACCTCGTCGCCGCGCGCGAGCAGCCGCAGCGCGAGCGCGGAGCCGATGAAGCCCGCGCTCCCTGTCACCAATACCTTCATCGCAACATATCCTCTCGATCACGTTTCTGGCGACCATCGGCTGCGGCCGAACAGAGGCTGCTAGCCGCTTTCTCGTCTGGTCTGCAATCAGCCCTGCTGCTTACGCCAGGCATCGGCCTCATCCTCGCTTAGCGAGCGCGCTTCGTCTTCGAGCATGACCGGGATGCCGTCACGGATCGGGTAGGCTAGCCGTGCGGCGACGGCGACCAATTCTTCATGTTCCTTATCGTAGATCAGCGGTCCCTTGGTGACCGGGCAGACGAGGATATCGAGGAGCTTCTTGTCCAACATGGTGTTCTCTCGGGCAGGATAGGTCGGTCTCCGATCGGCCCGGTACCGGGCCGAATCCAATGCGAATGCTACCTTAGCCTGGCCGGTCGTGCCCCGGGAAACATCTGGTTGGTCGGTGTGCTTTTCCGGGTGTGCAATCAAAAACGGCCGGATGAGCATTGCTCATCCGGCCGTTTCGGGCGACGCAGCAGGCCGTGCTCAGCACCGCCTGCTGGTCTTGGTGTCAGCCCCAATCAGCCCTTACCAACGGCGACCGCCACCACCGGCGCCGCCGCCGCCGCGGCCGCGTTCGGCACGCGGCTTGGCCTGATTGACACGGACCGCGCGGCCCTTCAACGGCTGTTCGTTGAGGCCCTTGATCGCGGCGTCCGCCTCACTGTTGTTCGGCATCTCGACGAAGCCAAAGCCCTTCGATTCGCCAGTGAACTTGTCCATGATCAGGTTAGCGCTCTCGACTTCGCCAAAGGCGGCAAAGGCCTCACGGAGCTCATCTTGGGTGACGCTGTAGGCCAAATTGCCAACGTAGATATTCATCAGTCTCGTCTCTCTGGAAATACACACCGTAGAAAAGTGAACAGCCGCTGACCAGTGTGCCAATCGGACGGCCGTAGCAGAGATTGAAGGGCCTTCCCTTCAGGCTCGTAAATGGCGGAGTCGGGTATGGAGGCGGGCTTGCACGGTTCCGTCGTCGAAAGAGCCGCACAATACTAAGATTGATGGCGGCAGCATACACGGCTGTGAGGGCCGTTGAAAGAGAAATATTGCGTCGGCGCGGCGTTGTCTCCGTTACCTCAAGCGTCTGGCTCGGGGCGAGGCCCTTTTTGTGGGACGTTCTCGCAGTCCGGGTCGAGCTCCTTGGCTCGCCGCTCGGCACGGGCGATGTCGAGCAAGAGCTGGATCTCGCGCTCGCGCCGGCTCGGTTTTAGGGGTTTGTCGCGCGCGCGCTCCCAGGCCGCGGCGATCTCAGGGTAGAGGGCCTCGGCGGCTGCGGTGTCCCCGCGGTCCTGCAGGATTGCAGCCTTGAGCAGCAGCCCGCGCTCGACATGATCGGGGTTGTCGCTCGCGATGGCCTGCTCCGCGAGCATCAGGGCCTGATCGTAGCTGCATTGGCCGAATGCGACCAGCGCGAAGCGATTCTCGGGTCCGAGCGGGTCGTTGCCACAGCCGAGCAGTAGGGCGCTGGCACACAGGCCGGCAAGCAGAGACCGGTGTAAGCGCGGTCGGGTTTCGATCGTTTTCATCGATTATGAACCTCAGTGGGTGATCGTCAGTGGGTAATCGTCAAGGACGAGCCTCAGGGGCGCTTGCTGCACCGGTGGCTCCTTGGGCAGCCTGGTTTGGGTCGGTATCCGAAGTGCATACAGCCACTGGCGGGCTGCCCATTTTAGCGGAAGCCGCGCGCTGCTCGGTGATGGTCAAGAAACCCTCGGCATCGAGCCAGCCGCGGTCGCCGGTTCGGAACCAAGGGCACCCGTCGAGCTCGACGATCACCTCGGCAGTGCGCTCGGGATTGCCGAGATAGCCCTGCATGATTGGCACGCCGCTGATCAGCACCTCCCCCTCGCAGCCACATGGGTGTTGCTTCCAAGTGTCCGGATCGACGATGCGGAAGCAGGTCCCGGGTAGCGGCATCCCGACCGTGCCCGGCTTGCAGCCGATCTGGATCGTCCAGTGCTGGGTCTCGATCACATCGGGGATATTCAGGCTCGCCAGCGGCGTGGCCTCGGTGACGCCATAGCCCTCGAAGATCGGCCTCTTGAAGCAACGGGCGAAGTCTTCCTGCAGCCGGGGGTCGAGACGCTCGGCGCTGCTGACCACGAGCCGCAGCGGCTCCAGCATCAGCGGGTGGATGCGCGGCTCGGCCAACAGCGGGCCGAGGAAGGTCGGGTTGCTGACGAGGAGGGTGGCGCGGTAGCGGGCGATCGCCTTGGCCGTGCCGAGCGCGTCCGCCGGCTCGGGATGACAGACCATCGGCACCCCGGCGAGCAACGGCAGGCAGGTGGTGACGGTCAGGCCCAGGGTATGGAACAGCGGCAGGTTGGCGAGCATCACGTCATCCTGCTCGATGTTCAGCACATCGACGATCTGCTCGATGTTGGCGGCCAGATGCCGGTGGCTGAGGGCGACGGCCTTCGCCGAGCCAACCCGGTTGTCGGCGCTGGCCACCAGGATCGCCGCTGTCTCCTGCGGGCGCGGGCGCCGACGGCTGCTGAGGCTGACCAAGAGCCAGGCCGGAACCAGCACCGCCGTGCTCAACGCCAGCAGCTGGCGCCAGCCGATGCCATCGCTGTAGAGGTCTTCGGCGACGATCAGCGTCAGCTGTGCAGGCAGCCGCTCGCGGTCGATACCGTGCCGGCGCAGCGTCTCCAGATAGCCGGGTGCGCTGACGAGCTGCGCGAGGCCGGCCTGCCGGCAGGCTGCGAGGAGCCTGTCCATGCCGGCCGTCGGGTCCAGGTGCATCACCTGCTTGCCGGCCATCCAGGCGGCCAGATTCGCGATCACGGCGGCGCGGCCGGGCGGCAGCAGTATGCCGACGCGCCGGCCGGGACAGCGTCGGCGCAGGCGCTGGGCCGCGATCAGCACCTGGGCGATCAGCGCGCGGTTGCTGAGCACGCGGCCGTCGGCGTCGATCACCGCGGCCGCGGCGAGGCGGCGCTTGGCGCGCTTCAGCCAGGCGACCGGCAGGGTCGGCAAGGTCTTGGCATGCTCCTCCCAGGAGCTGATCGAGAGCGCGAACACCGCCTGCTTGACGGCCTCGGCCGGCGCCGTGATCGACAGCACCGGGCCGAAGGCGACGATGACATCGCGCGGGCGCCCCGCCGGCAGGCTGCGCTTGAGTTTCTCGCTGGCGTGCGAGAAGCGGCTGCCCCAGAGCCCGCGCAGATAGAACGGCAGGATGCAGACCTCGGCGCTGGGAGCGACGGCCGCCGCGGCGCGCTCGAAGCCGCGCTTGAAGGCGCCGAGCTGGGCATTCTTGCTCATGGTGCCCTCCGGGAACAGACAGACCACCTGGCCGGCCTCGAGCAACCGGGCGACGGTCTTAAGGGCGCCGCGCGGGCGGCCTTGCGAGATCGGCACCACGCCGAAGTAGTCTAGGAACCAGCGCAGATACCAGCGCTCGTAGATCCCGCGCTCCATCACGAAGCGCACCGGCCGCGGGCTGGCCAGCTGCACCAGGGCCCAATCGATCCAGCTGATGTGGTTGCCGAGCATGAGCACGCCGCCTTGCGCCGGCAGATGGTCGAGGCCGATCACCTGCAGCCGGTACTGGGCGTGGAGCAGGCGCGCGATCAAGAAGCGCAGCAGCGATTGCGGCAACTGCAGGATGGTGTACAGGGCGCCGCCGATGGCAACCAGGCCCAGCGCCACCATGATCGTGCGGCTGCCGGTCTCGGCGAGTGCCGAGACCAGGGTGATGCCCAGGGCCGCGAGCATCACCCAGTTGAGCACGAAGTTCTTCGCCGCCAGCACGCGCCCGAGCTCGCGCTCGCCGGCGTTGAACTGGATCAGGGCATTGAGCGGGACGATGAAGAAGCCGGCGAGCACACCGAGCGCCAAGAAGTTCAGCGCGTGCAGCCATTCGAGACCGATGCGCGGCAGCAGGATCAGCACCACGGCGATGCCGACGGCGCCGACCGGGATCAGGCCGGTCTCGACATGGTCGCGCGAGATGCGTCCGGCGACCGCGGCGCCGAGGATGATGCCGATGCCGGAGAACGCCATCACCCCCTGGATCATCACCGTGTTGTGCTCGCCGAAGCGGTCCTCGACGAAGGCCGGGAAGGCGGCCAGCAGGACCTGGGCGATACCCCAGAACACCCCGAGCCCGACGATCGCGAGCCAGATCACCTGATTGTCCCAGGCCGCGTGCAGGTTGTGCTTGAGATAGCGGCCGCTGAGATAGTCGGCGCGGTCGAAGCGCAAGGCCGTTTGCCCCGGATGGTGCTCGGGCAGGCGGAAGGTGAGCAGCGCCTCGATCAGCGACGCGAGCACCAGGCACCAGCCGATCGGCGCAATGCGCCGCAGCAGTTCATCGGGCGGCAGGCCGGTGCCGCCGATCGCGCCGGCGTCGGTGCGCAGCAGCGCCTCGAACAAGACCGAGAACACCAGGGTCCCGGCCAGGATCGCGGTGCTGGTCGCCGCCTGCACCCAGCCGTTGGCGGTGGTCAATGCCTCGTTGCCGGACAATTCCTTGATATAGCCGAACTTCGACGGTGAATAGAGTGCGCTCTGCACCGCCAGCACGAAGGTCATCGCGAATGCGGTCCAGAACCAGCCGAGGTAGTAGCAGGCAGTGATCGCGAGCGTGATGGCGACCGCGACGAAGGCGCCGATGCGCATCACGCGCGGTTTGGGCCAGCGGTCGGCGATGAAGCCCGATGGCGTGAACAGCAGGATGAACGGCAGCAGGATCAGGGCATTGACGAAGGCCGTCAGCCAGATCTGCTCAGGCCCGTCATAGGCCTTGAACAGCGCGTTCTGGACGATGATCTTGTGACCAAGATCAACGAAGCTGTTGAGGAAGACGACCGCTACAAACGGCAGAAAGCCGGCGATCTGCGTAAGGCGGGTCATGCCGCGCGAGTCCCCTGCAAATGGCCCCGAGCCGCCGGCCGCCTCGGTCGGTTCATGCCCGGGGTGCTGGCGAGCGAACGCGGATTCTAATCCTCAGGCGCGAAGATCGAACAGTCCGTCATCGCTCGTGCAAGGCAGCGGAAATCCCGGGACCGATTGTCGTTGCCCGCAAGGGTCGTGCGGTAGGAGCCCGCTTGTGGGCGCTCTTCGCCCGACATCCATTGCGTGCAGATAGCGCTTCAGCGCATCGATCCCCTTCTGGTACTCGTCTTCGGCTGCTGGCATGATCCAGAATTTGGGGTCGATAGCGAACTGGAGATCGGCGCGTTTGAGATCGAGGTTTTCGACAGATTGGGTCTGCGCTCGGCTGAAATCGTTGCGCAGCGCGCGCAGGGCGTCGCGCAGCGCCATGATCACCCCGCATTTGCAACTCGGTCCGAAGAGCATCTAGAGTCCGAAGACGTGGATCACATCGAACACCCTAGGGACCGCCTGAAGGCCACCATTGCGGCGGCCAACCAGGCCATCCCATTCGAACAGGCCGAGCATAGGCTGCTCGAGGCCCTGTGCGAAACCCTCGTGCGCGGTGCGGAGATCGTGCTCGCATGGGTGGCGCTGCCGAGCGCGAGTGGCCGGCTCGAGAGCGCTGCGGCCGCGGGCAGAACAGACTGCCTCGATGAGCTTGTCCTTGCGCCGCATGGCGCGCCTTCGCTCGCCCAAGGACCGCATCTGCTGGCCTATCGCAGCGGTCAGACCTATCTCGATAACGATGTGCTCGACTCGGCGCCTGCCGAGCCCTGGCAAGAGCGCGCCCGCGCGAGCGGGGTCGCCGCTGCGATTGCGCTGCCGCTGCGCTCCTCGGAAGGGGTGCTCGGCACGCTCAACCTCTGTGCCGCGGTTGCCGACCTCTTTGGTCAGGACGAGGTGCTGTTGCTGGAGGTCACCGCGAATGCGCTCGGGCTCGCACTCGAGGCGCGCCGCAACGCGGCGGTGCTCATCGAGAGCCAGGGGCGTTATCGTCAGATCTTCGAGCAGAGTCCGCTCGGCATCGTCCACTACGACGCGGACGGGACCATCGTCGACTGCAATGCCGTCTATCTCAGGGTCCTCGGAGCGGATCGCGAGCAGCTCATCGGCGCCAACCTGATCCATGACATCGATGACGAGCGGGTTGTCGATGCTGTCCGTCGTTCGCTGACCCAAGGCCAAGGTCACCTCGATATCGTCTACCGGTCCGCGGCCTGGAATCAGTTCCTACCCGTGCGGGCCGTCTTCACCGGCGTCCGCGATGGCAGTGGGACGATCGTTGCCGGCATCGGTTTGCTCGAGGACTTCACCGAACGGCGCGAGATCGCGGCGCGACTCCAGGAGAACGAGCAGCGGCTGCGCCTTGCCGTCGATGCCGCCCGGATCGGGATCTGGGAACTGGACTTGGAGCAGGGTACGCTGCACTGGGATGCTTGGATGCGCCGCCTGCACGGCTTGAACGGCGACGCCATGCTGACCAGTGTGCGCGAGTGGCGCGAGCGGATCGTGCCGGATGACCGATTCCGCGCGACCCGCGCCTTGCTCTCGGCCGCCCGTTCGGACAACCCGCGCAGCGCCCGTCTGCGCATCGTGCTGCCGACCGATGAATATCGTTATCTGCAACTGCACGCCTGCCGGTTTCGGGATGGGAACGGCCAGCGGCCGCGGGTGACGGGCGTCTGCTATGACGTCACCGAGCAGCACTTGGCCTCTGCGCGGATCGAGCAGCTCGCCCTGTTCGACGAGCTGACCGGATTATCGAACCGCCGGCTCCTGATGGACCGGCTTAGTCAGGCGATCAGGCTCACGCAGCGCCAGCATAGCTACCGGGCGCTACTGCTGCTCGATCTGGACGGGTTCAAACGGGTGAATGATACCCGCGGCCATGCTGTCGGGGACCGGTTGCTGATCGCGTTCGCTGATCGTCTCCGCCATGCGCTGCGGCGCACCGATACGGCCGCGCGGCTGGGAGGGGATGAGTTCGTTGTACTCTGCGGCGGGCTAAGCGCGTCGGCTGAGCATGCCACCCAGGAGGCGGCGCGGATCGCCTCCAAGCTCGTTGAGATGGCGGCCGAGCCTTACTGGCTCAGCGGTGCCGACGAGGTGCCGATCTACTGTTCGGTGAGTATCGGCATCACCCTGTTCAACAATGAATCCTGCAGTGCCGATGAGCTGATGAAGCAGGCCGATATCGCGATGTACGAGTCCAAACGGACCGGTCGGGATACGTGGCGCTTCTTCGAGACCTCGATGCAGCGAGCGATCGAGCAACAAGAGGCGAAGACGCAGGCCCTGCGGCAGGCCTTGCATGAGGATCAGCTGGTGCTGCGTTACTTGCCTCAGGTCGATCAAGAAGGCCAGTGGTGCGGCTACGAGGCGTTGGTGCGCTGGAACGCCTCCGGGCACGAGCTGCGCCGTCCGGACGAGTTCTTGAAGCTGGCTGAGAGCAGTGGCTTGATCCAGGCGATCGACGACTGGGTGCTGCAGCGAGCCTGCCGTGACTTCGCCGAGCTGACCGCCCACCAGCCGCCGTCTTACCTGCATCTAGGGGTCAACGTCAGTATCCGCCAACTATTGGATACGGAGTTTGCTGAGCGCGTGATGCAGACGGTGCTCGAGGCTGGGCTTCAGCCTCATCATCTCCGGCTCGAGGTCACCGAGCAGGCCTTGTTCGTGGATGTCGAGCAGGCGCAGGCGGCCATCGAGCGGCTTCTAAGCCATGGCATTGCGATCGTGCTCGATGATTTCGGCACCGGCTCCTCGTCCTTGTTGCAGCTGCAGCGGCTTTCATTGCAGGCGGTCAAGATCGACCAAGGACTGGTTCAGGGCATCGAGAACAGCGCGACCAAGGTGGCCATCGTGCGCGCGGCGATCAGTGCGGCCAAGGCGTTGTCTTTGGCGGTGATCGCCGAGGGCGTCGAAAATCAGGAACAATTCGAGTTATTGCGTGGCGAGGGATGCAGTGTCTTTCAGGGCTATTATTTCGCTGAGCCCATGCCAGTGGAGGCACTCTCTCAACATCTGGCTGCTCCAGGTTAGTCTCCATGGCTTGGTCCGCTGATGCCGTCTGTTCCGAATTACCCGCGCCTTGAGCCGGGCGATTGCGCAGGTCTCGATCGTGTATCTCAACTATTTCGGTCTGAGCGAAGCCAGTTTCTCGATCACGCCTGATCCGCAGTACCTCTTCCTAAGCGAGCAGCATCGTGAAGCGCTCGCGCATCTGCTCTATGGTGCTGGCGAGAACGGCGGTTTCGTGCTGCTCACCGGCGAGGTCGGCACCGGCAAGACGACCATTTGCCGAGCCTTTCTCGAGCAGACGCCGGAACAGGTCGAGGTCGCGCTCGTGCTGAATCCGGCGATGACAGCGATCGAGCTGATGCACGCCATCTGTCAAGAGTTCGGTGTCGAGACCCCGGCGGATAACGACTCGGTCAAGGGGCTGGTCGATCGTCTGAACCGTTTCCTGCTCGATGCCCATGCCCGCGGCCGTCATCCGGTATTGATGATCGACGAGGCGCAGAATCTCTGTCCCCGCGTACTCGAACAGGTGCGATTGCTGACGAATCTGGAAACCTCCAAGCACAAGCTGCTGCAGATCTTCCTGATTGGACAGCCCGAGCTAAGGGAGACCCTCGCTACGCCCGAGCTGCGGCAGTTGAATCAGCGCATCACGGCGCGGTTCCATCTCTCGCCGTTGTCGGCGCGCGAGACCGTTGCCTACGTCGAGCACCGGCTCGCCGTCGCCGGTGTTGAGCGGCCATTGTTCACCCCCGCTGCACTACGCGAGGTCAATCGGTGCACTCAGGGGGTCCCACGGCTGATCAATCTGGTCTGCGACCGAGCGCTGCTCGGTGCTGCCGTGACGCGGCAGATGCTGGTCTCGACACGCATCGTTCGCCGTGCGGCTCGGGAGCTGCTCGGCGACCAGCCCCGCGCAAGGACGCTGGCCCAGCGTCCGCAGTTGCTTGGGGCGGCCGCGTCTGGCGTGTTTGCGCTGGCCTTTGGTGCATGGCTCGGGACGAATGGTTTCGTCGATGGAGCGCTGAGGCAGGTCGATCGGACACGCCAGCTTTGGACAGCACTGAAGGAGCCACAACAAACACCCGAAGCCCTGGCTGCGAGCGGTAGTGAGCCGGGTCGTAAACGGGCCCCGAATGACGATGCGGACGGCCCGTCGGCGGCTATGGCTGTGGGTACCGCAGACAAGGTACTGAGCGCTGGAGCTGAGGAGCCGACCACGGTGGGTGTTCCGGCTGGTGCTAACGACGAAGGTGCGGGTGCCCCCCTTAGCTCGGGGAGGGTCGTCGCGGAATCCGAGAGTGGGGAGGCCGACGACACCGCGCCCGCGAGCTCGACCGAACGCGATGAAGCGACCCCACGGGTCGCATTGGCGCGAGTCGCGCCCCGGGTTCCCGAAGTCGCGGTCGCGGAGCTCCCGGAGCTGACTCTGGATGACGGCGAGCCGGTTTCGGCATTGATGCACAGCTGGGGGTATGAGGTCGAGGAGGGATTGGGTTGCGACGGTCTGTCCAACTTCAGCCTCGGTTGCGAGCGCGCTCAAGCGCGCTGGAGCGATCTGCGGCTCTTTGACCGTCCGGTTGCACTGCGGTTGGTCGTCGAAGACCAAGAGCGTTACGCACTGATCACGGCGCTTGACGAGGAGTTTGCGCTCCTCAAGCGCGGAGACAACAGCGGCCGCGTACCGATTGCAACCCTGGATGAGCGCTGGTCTGGCGATCTGTTGATGCTCTGGCGAGTGCCGCCCCATGGCGTGCGTCTGATCGGACCTGGCACCGCTGGCGAGGCGGTTCTCTGGCTGCGTGAGCAGTTGGCTGCCTTACCCGATGGCGTCCTGACCGATGTGACCAGTCCCAGCTACGATGACGGGCTCCGCAAGGCGGTGCGCGCATTCCAAGCCGGCCGC
The DNA here is from genome assembly GCA_009908845.1 of Gammaproteobacteria bacterium. GTDB lineage: Bacteria > Pseudomonadota > Gammaproteobacteria > Chromatiales > Chromatiaceae > Lamprobacter. The sequence continues at coordinate 4,612 of JAAAOQ010000134.1, read as the reverse complement.
GGCTTGGTCGCCGATGGGATCGCCGGGCCTCGCACCCTGATGATGCTGAACAACGCCTTGTCGGATCGCACGACCCCCCGCTTGAGCCAGTCGCAGGGGCGCTAGGGTCATGCGGTTCACTCGACCCCCTAGACCTGGAACCAGAAGACCTGGAACCAGAAAACCGGGAATCAGCAGTCCGGTCTTCTCGAATCCTAGCTGCGCAAGCGCCTGACCTGGGCCGGACGTTCGACCATGTCCTATATCCTGGAAGCGCTCAAGAAGTCACAGCAGGAGCGGGAGCTCGGCCAGGTGCCGCGGCTTCAGGCGCCGATGTTCGAGGAGCCGTTGGAGCCCGCGCGGGTCCAGCCTTGGATCTACGTCGCGCTCGGCCTCGCAATCATCGCAGTGATGTTGGCGAGCTATGCAGCGCTGCGCCCGCCGATGCTCGAACCGGCGGCTGATCCGGTTGCGGTAAGCGATGTGGATACCGCTGCCGGTGATCAGGGCGCTGGGGCGATGATCGCTAGCGCCGAACCGGAAGCCAAACCGAGAGCAGGCGCGAGCGGCACGACTGGACCAACTCGCAATGCAGGGGATTCCGGTCCGCAGTCAGCACCCGCGTCGAGCGGGACTGACTCGTCGCTGGCCGCCGCTGACCCGGATGATCTCAGCGTCGAGCCGCAGGTGCTGGTGGTGCCTGCTCCGCCGAAGCCCGGCGAGCGGTTGCCGCGCGGCGCCGATGAGCTGCGACGCGCGGTGCTCGGCCCTGAGGCGTCTTCGTCGATCAGGCGCCGGGAACAAGGCCCTGTGCGGGCGCAACCGGCGCCGGATCATGCGCCGGTGCCGCCGGAGTTGATCGCCGAGATCGAGCAGTTCAAACGGACGGTCCAAGCCGGTGATGGTCCGGCCGCTGAAAGCGACGACGCAACTGCAGCGGATCAAGAGCGCCGCGCTCAGCGATCAGAATCACAAGCCCCTCGCAATCGGGTCGCTTCGCGTGCGGTCAATTCGGACGCAAGTTCAGGCCGCCCGCCGCCACTGAGCTCATCGCTGCGGCGACAGTTGCCCCCGTTCTCGATGACCGTGCATGTCTATGATCCGAGCCCGACTCGTCGCTTCGTCTACCTGAATGGGAGCAAGCTGCGAGAAGGGGAGCTGAGCCGGGACGGATTCATCGTCGAGCAGATCGTTGCCGATGGCGCAATCTTCCGCTATGACGAGCATCGCTTCTTCCAGTCCCCCTAACCTGCGCTGACTGTTCTCGGCGGCGTGACAACTCGTTGGAATAGGATGACGAGTTCGCTTCGGATTGCGCTGCTGGCCGGCGTGCAATCGGGGCTGCGGCGCGCGGCTTGAGCGCGGTCGAACCGCCGTTTCGCTTTCCTCGCGCGGTCGTACCGACAAGACCCTAGGCGGCATCCAACGGCCACGGATCGGGACAGCATTACGCGAAGGCGATGACGCGCAGGGCGTCGAGTCGCAGCCGGCTGTTCGCGAGGGCTTCGGTCAGCGCATCCCGCTCCGCCTTGAGGGCTTCGATCTCTTCGTTCCGGACCGCTGGGTTACGCTGCGCGAGGGTCTCGAGTCGGACCAGCTCGCCGTCGAGCTCGCGCCGCATCAGCGCAACGGCCTGATCGCGCAGCTCGGTTGTCTCGCGAGCAGCCTGCTGCTCGGCCAAGGTCACCATCGCATCGAGGACCTTGCGCTTGGCCTCGAGTAGGGCCTTGGCCAATGGGCGCCGGTTGCGCAGACACTTGCCGCCGAGCGCGTCGGCGTCGATCTCGGTGCTGCGTTCCTGGCCGTGCTCGTCGATCAGCATCCGCCGCGCTGTCGGCGGCAGAAAGCGCTGGGCGTTCAAGACCGGCGGGGCCGGACATTCGGCGACATAGACGGCTTCCAGCAGCACGGCACTCGATGGGAAACGCGGGTCTTGGGTCAGCACCAGCGCACTGGTGCCGAGATGCGAGCCGGTGACGAGCTCGAGTGCCGCACGCGACAGCGGATGCTCGCGCGTCAGGAACTGGCGCTCCTCATGGGCCAGCGCATGGGTCCGACTGAAGGTCGCGGTCAGCCCTTCGTCGGGCAGCTCGGGGAAGCGTTCTTGCATCATGTGGGCGCCAGGGCGGACGACGATGCTGCCGCTCGGCCCTGGCTCGCGCTCGACGCCGAACGCATCCCAGAGCCCGGTCAAGAAGGTCTCGATGGCTGGATCACGGTCCTCCGCATCGATCGCCTCCGCCAGCGCCCGACCGACGGCGGGGCGATGCGAACTGAGCTCGAGCAGGCGGTCGCGCCCCTGGGTGAGCTGGGCGTCGAGCTCGGCCCGTCGCGAAGCGGCCTCAGCGACCAACGCCGCGATCTCGTCGGCCTCCGGCGCCGGGTCGAGCAGCAGCTCGCCGAGCCGTTCCTGCTGCTCCCAATAGACGGCCGGAGCGGCCGGCTGGTGTGCCGAGAACGCATCCAGACCCTCGTGATACCAACGGAACAGCACCTCATCAGCGGTGCCGGTGCGGTAGGGGACGTGGATAGCGACCGTTTCGGTTTGGCCGATACGGTCGAGCCGACCGATGCGCTGCTCCAGCAGTTCAGGGTCCTCGGGTAGATCGAACAGGATCAGATGGTGCGCAAACTGGAAGTTGCGTCCTTCGCTGCCGATCTCGGAGCACAGCAACAGCTGGGCGCCTTCCTCCGGATCGGCGAAGAATGCGGCCGCGCGGTCGCGCTCGACGATCGGCATGCCCTCGTGGAAGACGGCCGCATGGATGCCGGCGCGCTCGAGCAGGAAGCGCCGGAGATCGAGCACGGTCTCGGCCGCGGCCGCAATCAATAGGACCTTGGCCGGGCTGAGCGCGCGCAGCTGCTCGATCAGCCAATCGACGCGCGGATCGGACTCGGCCCAATCTGGATCATCCAGCGTCGATCGCTGAGGATCGAGGGGGTCTATATCGGCGATCGACTCTGTCGCGCTCGGCTCGAGCGCAGCCGGATAGAGCCGGCGTTCGGGAAATCCACTGATCGCGGCGCGTGTGTTGCGGAACAGCACCCGGCCGGTGCCGTGCAGATCGAGCAGCCGGTCGATCAGTGCCTGGCGTCCGGGTGGGACCGCATTCTCGGCCTCCTCGCTGCTTGACTGGGCTTCGGTTGCGAGGGCGCCTGCTTCCAAATCCGGGTCGGGACCCCCGCCATCCTGAGGACCGACCAGCTCCTCGAGGCGCTGCTGCTCGTCTGCATTGAGCGGGGTTGGGTCGAGCAGGCGGGTCACGAGCTCGGCGACGGGAGCGTAGCGCGCCTCCTCGTTGAGGAAATCCTGATAATCGCCGAAGCGTTCCGGGTCCAGCAGCCGCAGCCGGCCGAAGTGACCGGCGCGGCCAAGCTGCTCTGGCGTGGCGGTCAGCAGCAGCACCGCGGGGGTCTGCGCAGCGAGACCAGCAACCAGGTCGTAAGCGGGGCTGGCCGAAGCGGGCGTCCATTCCAGATGATGTGCCTCATCGCAGATCAGCAGATCCCAACCGGCTTGCATGGCCGACTCGGCGAGCCCGGGGTCATCGCGCAGTAGCTCCAGACTGCAGAGGATCTGCTGTTCCGACTCGAATGGGTTACCCGCGTCGGCAGCCTGCCTACGCCCGCGCAGGCGCTCCCGATCGAACAACGCGAAGCGGCGATTGAAGCGGCGCAGCAGCTCGACCAGCCACTGATGCAACAGCGGCTCGGGCACCAGCACCAGCACCCGGCGCACCCGCCCGGCCAGCAGGAGACGGTGCAGGATCAGACCCGCTTCGATGGTCTTGCCAAGGCCGACCTCATCGGCCAGGAGCACGCGTGGTTGATGGCGGTCTGCGACCTCGGCGGCGATATGGAGCTGATGTGGGATCGGGCTGATGCGGGCGCCGATCAGGCCGCGCGCAGGCGCAGTCGCCAAACGCGCGGTCTGCTCGAGTGCCTGCACCCGCAGCCGGAACCAGTTGTCGGTATCGAGGCGGCCGGCGCGCAAGCGCTGCTGCGGCCTGCTGAGGCGGAGTGTCGGATCAATCCGGGTCTCTGGTAAGGGCTCCTCGTTGCCGGCGGTGTCGCGCACCAGATAGGTGACGAAGCCATTGTGTTCGAGCAGGTCGACCACAGTCAGGTCGCGCCCTTCGAGATCCCGCAGCAGCTCGCCGGCCGCCAACTGGGCGCGCCATAACGGGGTATTGTCGGCGGCATAGGTGCGGCGCTCGCCGGTGGCCGGGAACAGCACCGTGACGCGGCGGTGCTCGACGTTCTCGACCATACCCAGGCCGAGCTCGGGCTGGGTCTCGGAGAGCCAACGTTGGCCGACGGCGAAGGCGGAGGCGGGCTCAGACATAAGGACTGGGGCAGATTGCAGGACTGTTGGACGCGAACGCGCTGATGAATCGGTTCCAAGAGCGCGATTATCCGGACTTTTGCGCTGTCGCGCTCGGGCGCGTGCGCCGATTCGGCCTCGCCGCTGTTTATCTCGGGGCGGCATGCTGCGGACACAGCCGTTCTGATCGACCGACGCAGCCGATGCAGAACTCCTGACTTGGCGCTAAATCTAATGCGACTGGATCGCCTCGAACACGAGACGAAGATCCGTGCCGGGGTAGACCGCCTGCTGGGCGTTCAGGCAGTC
>JAAAOQ010000139.1 GCA_009908845.1 Gammaproteobacteria bacterium | reverse complement strand
GAGCGGCCAATGGAGCTCCTCGAGCCGGGCGCGGCTGGTTTCGAGCGCCCGCAGGGCCTTGAGCATCGGCTGAAACGGGAGCAGCTCGCGCACCTGGCCGCGCCCGAACTGCAGCAGCCAGCGCCCGAGTCGAAGCCGATAATAGTCGGTCGGCCCCTGCAGCTGTAGCTGTTCCAGGCAGCCGAGCAGCCCCTGCGCCGCCGGTGAGCCATAACGTGCCCGATCGTCGGCTGTGAGCCGGCGAACGAATGTGTGGAGCTCCTCATGGGTCTCGTCGTCCAATGACCAGCGCACGGCGAGATCTGAGCTCAAGGACGATTCAACGGCCGCTTCGCGTTCACCGATGGCCTGATCGAGCGCCGGAGGCAGGGCTCGCAGCTCCGTCATCAGCCGCCTCACAAGACGGCGCGCCGCCGCAAGCCGCCGCAGCGCGAGGGCCGGATAGCCTCGACGTTCGGCACGGGTCGCTGCAGCGACGGCCCGCTCCAATAGCGTCAGCCCGGCGCGCACCTCGACCTCCGGAGGTGCGTTCGGGTCGGCATCGCCCGGGCGGCGTTTCCTGCCCAGCAGCGAGGGCATCGGTACCGTCGGCACCCAGCGCAGCACGGCCAGCAGCTGGGTGCGCCAGATCCCCAGTTGATCCCCGATCCGCTCACGCCATCCTGGGCACTGCTCCAACTGGACACCGCGCGCAACCGCATCGAGACAGCGCTGCTCCAATGCGGAGCTCAGGGCCGGGGTCTCGACCGCGTCAGGGATGATCGCCCCGAGCAGCGGTGAATGCTCGGCCTGACCGCCGGCGAGGCGCAATGCCGTCGGGACCGACTGCTGCATTCGTGCCATGACCTGCGCCAGGTCCGGATCGCTGCGGCCATAAGGCAGCGCCACCGGCAGCAAGGGGGCATCGGCGCGCAGGCTCCCACCGCTGCCAGGGCGGCTCTTGATGAGCAGGCGCGGAAGACGGGAATCGACCAGCGGCCTCGGCAGGTCCAGCCCACCGAGCGACATCCAACGATCCACCTGCGGCCAGACCTGGATCGCCGGAAAGAAGAAGCCACGCGCACCGGGCGCGAAATAGCGCAGCCGAACGACGAAGGCGACAAAGCTGCGGCAGATCAGGTCGTCATCCCAGACCGGGAGGATCAGTCCGTCGTGACCCAGCACCTCACGGAGCTCGGCGAAGGCATAGTGGCCGATCAGCGCACGCAGCGAATCCGCACCCAAGCGCTCAGGGTGATCGCCACACTCCTGCGCGGTCTGCCAGGTACGCGCGACCTCGGCCTCGAACGAGCGCGCCCAGTAGTCGTAGCGCAATCGGGTGAAGCTGCGCTGCTCGAGACGTTGATGCGGCGGACTCGGCAGCAGGATGACCTGGCTCGGGAGCTGCAGCCCCTCGATCACCGACAGCGCCTCGGGGTTCTCGGTCTCGAGCCCGAGCAGGAAGTCGGCCTGGGGCATCAGGTAATACGGCAGATTCGGCACCGCCACGCCGGCGAGCCGCTCACCCAGCTGCCCCTCGATCAGACGCTCGATCGCACGCGCATGGAACAGAAACAGGCCTTCGGCCGGTTTCATGATCTGTTGGCGAAAGGCCTTGGCGGTAACGATGGACATGCTGGCGTGTGATGGGCCTTGCTCGCCGATCATGCGGCGAGCGGCCGTTGCTCGCAAATTGGCAATCAGGTCAGTAAAGCAGGTTCCGAGCCAAGGACAATGACGTCAATTCCACTCTAACGAGCATCGCACGGCGTCACCCCGGGCGATGAATTCCGCCTGATTCACGGTAACGCTCATGGCACGCTGCTACTCCGGACGACCAACCCGAGGAGATTCACGGTAACCGATTGTCTGCGTCGGCCGCCCATTTTTCCCCGCAACGGCATCGCGCCGAGACGCTCCAGGCAGCGTCATGTTAGCGTTCCGCGACCAGGACGGTCGCCCTTTCGCCCAACGCGGGCGCCGTCAACGCTCAACCGAACCTCAGGTCCTCTGCCACGATGCTCGATGCCAACGCTGCCGTGATCGCGACCTTTGTCGCCTATCTTGCCCTAATGATCGCCATCGGGTTTTGGGCCTATCGCCGCACCACCGACTCGTCCGGCTATTTCCTCGGTGGCCGCAGTCTCGGTCCCTGGCCCGCTGCGCTCTCGGCGGGCGCATCGGACATGAGCGGCTGGCTGTTGCTCGGGCTGCCCGGTTTTGCATTCGCATCCGGGATCGAAGCCTTCTGGCTCGCGGGCGGGCTGTTGCTCGGCACCTGGCTGAACTGGCTGCTGTTGGCGCGGCGGCTGCGTGTCTATAGTGCCGCCGCGAACGACTCGCTGACGATCCCCGAGTTCTTCGCCAACCGCTTCGGCGACCGCGGCCATCTGCTGCAGGCGGTCGCGGCCTTCTTCGTACTGCTGTTCTTTCTGTTCTACACCAGCTCAGGGCTCGTGGCGGCCGGCAAACTGTTCGAGACCGTCTTTGGGCTCGATTACCTGATCGCTGTCGTCGCCGGCACCCTGTTCGTCGTCTCCTATACCCTGTTCGGCGGCTTTCTGGCGGTATCCTGGACGGACTTCGTGCAGGGACTCTTGATGGCGGCGGCATTATTGATCGTCCCTGTCATCGCGATCCAGGCCGACGGCGGCTGGGATGCGACCATCGCGACGCTGCAGGCAACGAACCCGGACCTGCTGAACCTTTG
>JAAAOQ010000224.1 GCA_009908845.1 Gammaproteobacteria bacterium | reverse complement strand
CCAAGACCTTGGGCGAGAGCCTGCGCCAGCACGGGGTGTCACGCCGTGGATTCCTGAAATTCTGCGCCGCGACGGCATCGATGATGGCGCTGCCGCCGAGCATGGCGCCGGCGATCGCGCAGGCGCTCGAGCAGGCCCGGCGGCCTTCGGTGATCTGGCTGTCGTTCCAGGAATGCACCGGCTGCACCGAGTCGCTCACGCGCAGCTTCTCGCCGACGGTCGAGAACCTGATCCTCGACGTCATCTCGCTCGACTACCACCATACCCTGCAGGCCGCGGCCGGCGACGCCGCCGAGCGCGCGCGCGAGCAGGCGATGCACGACAACGCCGGCGAGTACCTGGTGGTCGTCGACGGCTCCCTGCCCGGCCCGAACGCCAACCCCGGCTATTCCACCATCGCCGGCATCAGCAACTACGACATGCTGATGGAGACGGTCGAGGGCGCCGCCGCCGTGGTCGCGGTCGGCACCTGCGCCGCCTTCGGGGGGCTGCCGAAGGCCAATCCGAACCCGTCCGGCGCGGTCGCGGTCGAGGACCTGGTCAAGGGCAAGCCGGTCATCAACGTCTCCGGCTGCCCGCCAGTGCCGATGGTCATCACCGGCGTGCTGTCGCAGTTCCTCACCTTCGGCACCCTGCCGGAGCTCGATGCGTACGGCCGCCCGCGCGCCTTCTTCGGCCAGTCACTGCACGACCGCTGCTACCGCCGGCCGTTCTACGACAAGGGCCTGTTCGCCGCGACCTTCGACGACCAGGGCGCCAAGGCCGGCTGGTGCCTGTACCGGCTCGGCTGCAAGGGTCCGATGACCTACAACGCCTGCGCGACCATGAAATGGAACGGCGGCAGCAGCTGGCCGATCGAGGCCGGCTACCCCTGCCTGGGCTGCTCCGAGCCCGACTTCTGGGACGCCGGCGGCTTCTACAAGGCGCTCTCGGTGCCCACCGGTACGCCCGGTGACGTGCTGCTCACCGCCGGCGCCGTCGGCGCCGCGGTCGGCGTCGGCGCCGGCCTGATGAGCCGCAACCAGAGCAAACAGGCGACCAAGTACCACGACCAGGTCACCGCGAACGAGCTGGAGGAGAAGCTGTGATGACGCCGATGGAGTTCCTGCTGCTGGTCAAGGGCCCGTTGTTCACGATCGCGGTCGCCATCTTCGCCCTCGGCCTGCTGATCCGCCTCGGCGAGATCTTCGCGCTCGGCCGCGCGCACAACTACGCCGAGGCGCGCCGCAGCGAGGTCCTCCCGGGGCTGCGCACCGTCTACCGCCGCTTCAACCCGGATCCAGGCACCTTCAGGCGCGCACCCTTCGACGTGGTCGTCGGCATGCTCTGGCACATCGGCTTCGTGATCGCGCTGCTGCTGTTCATCCCGCATGTGGAGCTGATCAAGAGCACCTTCGGCATCGCCTGGCCGGCGCTGCCGAACCCGGTGGTCGACGCGGTCACCGCGATCACGCTGCTCGGGCTGATCGCGGCGCTGGTGCACCGCCTGACGCAGCCGGTGAAGCGCTTCCTGAGCACACCCCAGGACTATCTGATCTGGACGGTGACCTTCCTGCCGGTGCTGACCGGGTACCTCGCCTACCACCGGCTGATCAACCCCTATCCGCTGGCGATGGGCCTGCACATCCTCAGCGCCGAGATCTTCCTGATCGTGCTGCCCTTCACCAAGCTCACGCACATCTTCACCGCCTTCGTCGCCCGCTACTACAACGGCGCCATCTTCGGCCGCAAGGGGATCCAGTCATGACCCAGGGTGCGAACAGTTTCTCCATCCAGCGCGGCCTCAACGCCTGGCGCGAGGAGATCGATGCCCCGGTCGCGTCCTTCTTCTCGAGCTGCGTGCACTGCGGCCTGTGCGCCCAGGCCTGCCCGTTCTTCGTCGAGACCGGCGACCCGAAGTACACCCCGATCCACAAGCTCGAGCCGATGCGCCTGCTGTGGGAGCAGGAGTACACTTTCTGGGGCAAGCTCAAGGCCAGGCTCGGGCTCAAGAAGGAGATCACCGACGCGATGCTCGAGGAGTGGGAGCCGCTGCTCTACGACTCCTGCACCATGTGCGGGCGCTGCTCGCTGGTCTGCCCGGTCGGCAACGACATCCACTACATGATCCGCAAGGCGCGCGAGGGCATGGTCGCCTCCGGTCACGCGCCCGAGGGATTGGTCGCGGCCTCGGTGCGCGCGGTCAAGACCGGCAGCCCGATGGGACTGCAATGGAAGACCCTCGAGGTGCAGATCAAGCACGTCGAAACCGCGACCGATCTCGAGGTCCCGATCGACAAGGCCGGCGCCGACTATTTGGTGCTGCTCTCATCGATGGAGATCATCAACTTCCCAGAGTATCTGGAAGCGATCACCAAGATCTTCGACCACGCCGGCGTCAGCTGGACGCTGAGCCGCGACTGCTTCGAGGCAACCAATGCGGGCGTGCAGATCGGTTCTAAGGACATCGGCGCCCAGCTGGTTCAGCGGGTGGTCGACGCCGCCGAGAAGCTCGGCGTGCCGAACGTGATCAGCCCGGAGTGCGGTCATGCCTATACCGGCATCCGCTGGGAGGGGCCGAACATGATCAAGCGCGCCTACCCGTTCAAGGTCTTTCATATCATCGAGGTGCTCGATCAGCTGCGCGCCGAGGGTCGCATCCAGACCGAGGGCAAGGAGATGGACCGGCTGTCGATGCACGATCCCTGCAACCTCGCGCGCAAGAGTGGCGTGGTCAAGCAGCAGCGCAGCCTGATGGACCTGGTCGCCGGCGACTTCATCGACCTCGAGGAGCACGGCGAATACCAATGGTGCTGCGGTGCCGGCGGCGGCGTCAGCTCCAACGAGCGCGCCGAGGAGCTCAAGCTCGCCGCGTTCAAGCGCAAGAAGGCGCAGATCGAGCAGGTCGAGCCGGAGCGCATGGTCACCATGTGCGCGACCTGCCGCACCCAGCTCGAAGAGGGCCTCGAGGAGTTCAACATGGACATCCCCGTCGTCGGCCTCACCGAGATGATCGCCGATCACCTGGTCGAGAAGGAAGAGAGCGGGAAGCCCTGACCCAATGCGCCTGCATCAATCGAGATCGCTCCTTGATGCCGGCCAGACAGACCATCTGCTTTAGACCTACAGGGCACCGCCGGCGACTGCGGCCACCGGCGAGCCCAACGATAGCTACCGTTGCACATCGCCTGCCGGGCGCGCCCGAGCGCGCAGCCGCAGGCGGACCCAGAATCGAGCGAAAGGGCTGAATTAACATGAGCGAGCGCGTCGTCGTCGACCCCATTACCCGCATCGAGGGTCATCTGCGCATCGAGGCGGAGATGAACGGGCAGGAGATCGCCCAGGCCTACTCGTCCGGCACCATGGTGCGCGGCCTCGAGATCATCCTGCGCGGGCGCGACCCGCGCGACGCCTGGGCCTACGCCCAGCGCATCTGCGGCGTCTGCACCCTGGTGCACGGGATCGCCTCGGTGCGCTCGGTCGAGGACGCGCTGAACTACCCGATCCCGCCGAATGCCCAGCTGATCCGCAACCTGATGATCGGCGCCCAGTACATCCATGACCATGTGATGCACTTCTATCACCTGCATGCGCTGGATTGGGTCGATGTGGTCTCGGCCCTCAGCGCCGATCCGAAGGCGACCTCGGATCTGGCGCAGCAGACCAGCGCCCAGACCGCGGCCGATCTCGGCACCGGCAATTGGGGCAAGTCCTCGCCCGGCTACTTCAGCGATGTGCAGAAGCGCGTCAAGGAGTTCGTCGACGGCGGCCAGCTCGGCATCTTCGCCAACGGCTACTGGGGACACCCGGCCTACAAGCTCCCGCCCGAGGCCAACCTGATGGCGGTCGCGCACTATCTCGAGGCGCTCGCCTGGCAGCGCGACGTCGCCCGGCTGCACGCGATCTTCGGCGGCAAGAACCCGCATCCGAACTTCGTCGTCGGCGGCGTCGGCTCACCGATCGACCTGAACTCGGACTCGGCGATCAACGCCAAGAAGCTCTCGCAGGTCCAGGACCTGATCAAATCGATGCAGGCCTTCGTCGAGCAGGTCTACATCCCGGACACGCTCGCGATCGCCGGCTTCTACAAGGACTGGGCCGAGAAGGGCGAGGGGCTCGGCAACTTCCTCTGCTACGGCGACCTACCCTACAGCGGCAGCAACCCGGATCAAAGCGACCTGTCCGACCTGCTGTTCCCGCGCGGGGCGATCCTGAACCGCGACCTCAGCACCATCCATCCGGTCGATCTGCACGCCGACGGCGAGATCCAGGAATTCATCGCTCACGCCTGGTACGACTACAAGGACGGCAAGGACACCGGCCTGCATCCGTACAACGGCGAGACCCGGCTCGACTACGACGACCGCGGCGGCCCGAAGCCGCCGTTCAAGCAGCTCAATGTCGACGACGGCTACTCCTGGCTGAAGTCGCCGCGCTGGAACAGCCATTCGGTCGAGGTCGGTCCGCTCGCGCGCATGCTGATGCTCTATGCCGACAGCTCGGCCCCGGCCCACGCGCAGGCGAAGGAGCTGGTCGACTACTCGCTGAACCGGCTCGATCTACCGGTCGGCGGCCTGTTCTCGACCCTGGGCCGCACCGCCGCGCGCACGCTCGAGTCCAAGATCGTCGGCGATGGGATGCAACGCTGGTACGACGCGCTGATCGCCAACATCCGGGCCGGTGACACCCAGACCTTCAATGACGCCCTCTGGGACCCGTCGAGCTGGCCGAAGCAGGCCCAGGGCGCCGGCTATATGGAGGCGCCGCGCGGCGCGCTCGGCCATTGGATGGTGATCAAGGACCGCAAGATCGCGAACTACCAGGCCGTTGTGCCCTCGACCTGGAACGCCGGTCCGCGCGACCCCTCCGGCGTTCCCGGCGCCTACGAGGCGGCGCTGGCCGACAACACCCAGCTTCACGATCCCAAGCAACCGATCGAGATCCTGCGCACCATCCACTCGTTCGACCCCTGCATCGCCTGCGCGGTTCACGTCGCCGACCCAGAGACCGGCGAGGCGATCGAGATCAAGGTGAGCTGAGTCGAGCAACACGCTGCGGTATCCTGCTCAGCCGGAGACGAAGATTTAGATCAACGGGCACCGAATGCTCGTCCATCGCCATGCGTTCCGGCTGACGACTGGCAGGACAGCATAAGCGAGCGGCAGGGCTGTTGCGACCTCAGCATGCCGGGTTTTCAGCACTCCCGGGCCGCTGCTTGCGGCCTTGGTTTGCACCGCGCACAGCACACCGCATCGACCGCCTGCATCGCGATGCCAAATAGGGGCACCGCGCACTGTGGAACGGATTCAAAACACGTATCATGCAGGCTGATTGCGTTCTGCCGCAGCAGCCTGACCCACTGCCAGTCCTAGGTCGGCGTCGTTTTGTCGATTCGCTGCGGCAACAGGTGCAAGGTGCCCCGGTCAGCACGTCCGGCGCCGCAGTCCGTCAGCGAGGTTATCGAATGGATTTAGCAACGATCATCGGCATGGTGGGCGCGATCATCCTAGTCGTGATCGCGATCTCGCTCGGCGCCTCACCGACGGTCTTTGTCAACCCGATCAGCCTGATCATCGTCGTCGGCGGCACCTCAATGATCGTGCTGTCACAGATGACCTTCTCAGAGGTCCGCCTGGCAGCCAAGGCGGTCGTCAAGGCGTTCAAGATGAACCTCCCGGACCTGAGTGCCACCATCGAGGAGATGCTCGAGGTCGCCAAGACGGCGCGCAAGAACGGGCTGCTCGCGCTCGAGGACCATGAAACCAGCTCTGCCTACCTGGCCCAGGGGCTGCAGATGCTGGCCGACGGCTACTCGCCGGAGATGCTCAAGGACGTGTTGGACAAGGAGCGCCTGATGACCCTGGAGCGCAACAGGGCCGGTGCGCGCGCCTTCCAGCTGATGGGCGATGTGGCGCCGGCGATGGGGATGATCGGGACCCTGATCGGGCTGGTGGACATGCTCTCGAACATGGATGATCCCTCCTCGATCGGTCCGGCGATGGCGGTCGCGCTGTTGACGACCCTCTACGGGGTACTGATCGCGCAGATCATCGCCCACCCGATCGCCGAGAAGCTGGAGCTGAGGACGGTCGAGGAGGAACGGTTGCAGGCCCTATGGGCCGATGCGCTGCTGGCGATCCAGCAAGGGCTGAACCCCCGCGTCGTCGAGCAGATGTTGCTGACCTATCTGCCGAAAGAGCAGCGCGACAAGCGTGAGGCGGCCAACAATGAGGCCGCTGGCGGCGGTGCCGAGCAGCCAGAGATGCCGTAGAGGGCCGAACGATGCCGAAGAAGCCCGCCAAATGCAGCAAGGTGCCGGCCTGGATGGTCACCTACGCGGACCTGATGACGCTGTTGCTGACCTTCTTCGTGCTGATGCTCTCGTTCGCCGAGATCGATGCGATCCGCTTCAAGCGCCTCGCCGGCGAGCTCGCCCGGGCATTCGGCGTCCAGCAGCAGGTCGAGGCGAACGCGATCCCCCTGGGTACCAGCCCGGTCATGCGTCAGTTCTCGCCTGGGCGCCCGCAGCCGATCCCGTTCGATGAGGTCCGCCAGAAGACCACCCAGGAGCACCCGACCCTGGCCGCTGGCCAGATCAACTCGCGTGTCGAGTCGCGTCTGGGCGACATCCAGCAGCGCATCGAGATGAAGATTCGCGAGGCCAACCCTGACGGCAATGTGCGCGTCGAGCGCGATGGCCGCGACATCGTCATCCGAATCGATGAGAAGGGCAGCTTCCCTTCGGGATCAGCGCAGATCAGTCCCTCATTCGCGGAACTGTTGAGAACCCTCTCCGAAGAGTTTATCGAGATACCCGGCTACATCGCGATCGACGGCCACACCGACAATGTGCCGATCAGTAACGCGCGCTTCGAGAGCAATTGGGGGCTCTCGGCCATGCGCGCCGCGGTGGTGGCGGACACCCTATTGGAGAACGAGGGCCTCGCGCCTTGGCGGCTGCTCGTTCGCGGGCACGCCGACACCCGCCCGCTGGTGCCCAACGACACACCGGAGCAACGCGCCCGCAACCGGCGCGTCGAGCTGACCATCCGTGCCGGTGAGGCCATCGAGCGCGAGCTGGGGGCCGGCGGGGATGAGCCTCTAAACTAGAAGCGGCCGTTGTAAGGCGGCTTCTAAGGCTCCCGTATTGATCCAGGGCGCGCGCCCAACCCGCCTTCAGGCCGGCGACAACCGCTGCAGCAGGCGCTGCACCGTGATACCGGCAATGGTCAGGCCGAACAGCCCAGGCAGATAGCTGATGGTGCCGTTCACGGCCCGCGGACGGCCGCGGCCGGTCGGCTCGGGCGGCAACGGTGGTTGCGGCGACTCTTCCGACCAGACCGCGGTGATCCCGCGCCCATAGCCGCGGCGGCGCAGCTGCCGGCGCACCTTTCGCGCCAACGGGCAGCCGCCACTGTCCATCAGGTCGCCGATTCGGATGCCGGCCGGGTCCAGCCTGCCGCCCGCGCCCATGCTGCTGACGACTGGAACCGCCGCCTCCAGCGCCGCAGCGAGCAGCGCCAGCTTGCTGCTCAGGCTGTCGATCGCATCGACCACGTGGTCGAAACCGCCCTCGGCAACCAGAGCCGGCAGCACGTCGGCGGCTAGGAACTCCTGAATCAGGGTCACTCGGCAGTCGGGGTTGATATCCAGCAGCCGCGCCTGAACCACCTCGGCCTTCGGCCTGCCAAGGGTGCTGTGGAGCGCGCAGAGCTGACGGTTCAGGTTCGACGCCGCGACCCGATCGAAATCGGCGATCACCAGCTCGCCGACCCCGGCGCGCACCAGTGCTTCGGCGGCGAACGCCCCAACACCGCCGAGCCCGGCCACGAAGACGCGGGCCTCGGCCAGACGCTCGACACCCGCCTGGCCGACGAGGACGCGGGTACGCTCCGTCAGCGGGCCGCAGACCCATTGCGCCGACATCAGCCAGGACCGCCCTGTCTGCTCAAGGCGCGTCAGTGCAGCGCCAACAGCCGGCGCGCATTGGCCGTCGTTTGGCGTGCGACCTCGGCGGGATCGGCGTCGCGCACCTCGGCCAGCGCCGACAGCACCTCGGGCAGATAGGCCGGACTGTTGCGCTCATAGCGATGCGAGGCGACGGTCAGGTCCGGCGCATCGGTCTCGAGCACGATCGCATCCAACGGCAGCTCGCTGGCCAGCCGGCGCAGCCGAGACGAGCGCTCGAAGGTCAGCATGCCGCCGAAGCCCAGACAGAAGCCGAGTTCGCGATACTGTTGCGCCTGCTGCAGACTGCCGTTGAAGGCATGCGCGGTCCCGCCGACGACCGGTGTCTCGCGCAGCAGCCGCAGCATCTCGTCATGGGCCTTGCGCACATGCAGGAGCACCGGCAGCCCGGCAGCGCGCGCGATGGCGAGCTGCGCGGCGCAGAGCTCGAGCTGGCGCGCCCGATCGGCCTCTTGGTCATGGAAATCGAGTCCGATCTCCCCGATCGCGACGGGCGGCGCCTCGCCGAGGCGCTGCTCGAGCGCGGCGAGGTCGGCGTCGCGATGCCGCTCCAGATAGACCGGATGCAGCCCGAGCGCCGGATACAGGTCCTCGGCGTCGGCGCAGAGCCGCAGGAGCTTGTCCCAACCGGCGGCATCGATGCCCGGAACGACGATCGCGGCGACGCCGGCTGCACGCGCGGCCTGCAGCACCTGGTCGCGATCCTGGTCGAAATCAGTCACATCCAGGTGGCAATGGGTATCGATCAACAACGCCTGCCGTCTCTCGGTCATTGGTGAGGCTGGACCCGACGCGCACCGGCGCCGCGAACCGCTGATCGCGCTACCACATCAGGTCATCGGGAACCTTATATTCGGCGTACTCGTCGTCGCCTTCATCTGGATTGTCCCGGTTGTGCACCAGCACCGCCGCCGCATCGACCTCGGCGATACGCTCGGCCACAGCCGCCGGGACCAGCTCGTAGAAGTCATCGTGGCGCACGATGGCGGTCTTGCCGGCGACCAGATCCCGATGCTGGTCGGCGCTCAGGTAGAGTCGCTTGAGCGCCTTGCCGTCGGAAAAGTTGTAGGCGGTGTCACCATCCGAGCGCGGAATGCGATTGTCGCGCACGAGCTGCCAGAGCGCGATCTCCTCGGCCTTGCGCTTGGCCTCCTCGTCACGCTTGCGGTTCAGTTCCTGATCGCGCTGCCGCTTCTCGGCTGCCGCCTGTTCCGCTTGCCGGCGTTGTGCGGCGCCGGCCGAATCACCGCCGGCGCGCTTTTGCTTACGCTTCTTCGACTTGGTCTGCTTGAGCTGCTGCTCGCTCGCCAGCCCGGCCTTCACCAATTGCTCTTGCAGGGAGCCTGCCATGCGCTTGATCCTCCGGCGCTTTCCGCGCCCACTCGACCAACGGCTGATCAATCTCAGTACCGATTGTAACGCCGCTCGCCGCCTGTGCGCGCCGGTGCGTGGCTCCCAGGTGTCTTGGAGCGGCTTAGTCAGACGCCGGCTCGCTGAATCAGTGCTGCTCTGCGGTATACAATCGCGCGCTCGATACCCTGGCCTTCGCACCGCGGAGGCGACCCGTCCGTCTTGAGGAGCTCAGCAATGATTCGCCGTTTGACTCACCGTACCCTATTGGTCTTGATCGCGTTCTTGCTCGCTGCGCCGGTGTTGGCGAGCGAGATCGGTTATGTCGACATGCAGCGCGTGCTCGAGGAGAGCGATCTCGGGAAGGCGGCGCAGGCCAACCTGGAGGAGCGCTTCGGCGACGAGCAGCAGGCGTTCGCCCGGGAAGAGGCCGAGATCCGCCAGCTGCAGCAGCAGCTCGAGCGCGATCGCCCGCTGATGAGCGCAGAGCAGGTGGAGAAGAAGGAGACCGAGCTTCGCGAGCGGATCAAGCAGTTCGAAGAGGAGTTCACCCAGATCCAGCGCCAGCTCGCCCAGGCCCAGCAGCAGGAAGGCAACAAGATCCTACAGCCGGCCCGGGAGGCCGTGATCAGCGTCGCGAAGAAGCGTAAGCTGGACGCCGTGTTCGAGGCCAGCCAGTCGGGCGTGGTCTATCTGGACGACGAAGGCGACATCACCGATGAGGTCATCAAGACGATGAACGCCAATACCGACTGAAGCGCCGGGGCAAACCCTGAAAACGGCCCCGGATTCGGCCGTTTTGCTAACACAGATCAGCTTTTTCGACCCCTGCTGCCGGCAGCGCATGACAGCTGGTTTACAATCCTCGCGAGGGCGGTGCGCGCATTGCTTGCAGCGGCGCCGCGGCCCGGTTATCAACCGTTCAACACGACACCGGCGCCTTCGCCGCGGCGCCGTTCCGGAGGATCGCAAGCCGATGCTTGGAGAAATTCATGATGTGCTCCACGAGTTCCCGGAGCTCGAAGGCAAGATCGACGAGATGCGCGCCAACGATGCCGCATTCGCAAAACTGATGGACGATTACGACGCGCTCGATGCGCGCGTGCGGAAGCTCGAAGAGCTGGGCACCCCGGTTGCCGACGAGACCATCGAGGACCTGAAGAAGGAGCGCTTGCTCCTCAAAGACCGGCTGTACGACCTACTGCGCAACTGACCGAGTCTCCAGGTCCTGGGGGCATCCAGACCCTAGGCATCAGCGCCGCTGCCCGCCGAGACAGGGCGGCTGCGCCTGACCCAGTCCGCCGCGGCCAAGAGCCCTGCTCCGAGGACCCGCGGCGACCTTTGCGGCGCGCTGCCGCAGTCCTGCCGAACGCCGCTTGCCCGCGCATCTGGCAAACCGCATCCCCTGTTGCCGTCCCGCGCCCCGGCCCTTTCGGTTGCCGCTCGACCCACCCACGCGTCGCTCCGAGATCCGCCCATGCGCTCGTCTCAGACCTCAGCCGATTCGACGGATCGGCCACGCAGCCGGCAGCTGCGGCCTTTGCTGCGGTTGCTCGCCTTCGCCCGACCCTATCTCGGGCGGCTGCTGCTCGCGCTTGCGGCCCTGCTGTTCGCCGCCGGCGCCCTGCTCGCCTTCGGCCAGGTCATTCGCAACGTCGTCGACACCGGACTGGCCGATGGCTCACCGGGCTCGTTGAACCGGGCCTTGCTGCTGTTCCTGCTGGTCGTGATCTCGCTGAGCGCCGCGGTGGGTCTGCGCAGCTGGCTGCTGAACTGGCTCGGTGAGCGCGTGGTCGCCGATGTGCGCCGGCAGGTATTCGATCACGCCCTGGCGCTCGATGTCGGGTTCTTCGAGACCACCCGGACCGGCGAGGTCATCTCACGGCTGACCAGCGACACCGCCCTGTTGCAGATCGTGGTCGGCTCGACCCTGGCGATGGGCCTGCGCAGCGCTTTGCTCGCCAGCGGCAGCGTCCTGATGCTCGCCGTGACCAGCCCGGAGCTGACGGCACTGGTGCTGCTCGGCGTGCCGGTGGTGCTGGTACCGGCTTGGGTCCTCGGCCATCGTGTGCGCCGGCTCTCCCGGCTCAGTCAGGATCGCATCGGCGACGTCGGCGCCTATGTCGACGAGACCCTGCACGGTATCCGCACCGTGCAGGCGTTCTGTCACGAGCCGGTCGACCGGGCGCGCTACGCCGAACGGGTCGAGGACGCGTTCGACACCGCGATGCGCCGGTCGCTGAACAGCGCCCTGTTGAGCGCCGTGGTCACGCTGCTGACCTTTGGCGCCATCGGCCTAGTGCTCTGGTTCGGCGGCCGCGAGGTGCTTGCTGGCCGGCTCACCGGCGGCGAGCTCTCGGCCTTCCTGTTCTACGCGATCCTGGTCGCCGGCAACATCGGCGCATTATCCGATATCGGCGGGCAGCTGCTGCGCGGCGCCGGGGCCGCCGAGCGGCTGATGGAGCTGCTCGAGACCGCACCCTCGATCACCGCCCCCACGACGCCGGCACGCCTACCGGAACCGGCGCAGGGACGGGTCAACGCGCAGGCGGTCGCCTTCACCTATCCGTCAAGGCCCGAGCATCCGGCGCTCGCCGGCATCGATCTCGAGATCGCGCCCGGCGAGCAGATCGCCCTCGTCGGCCCCTCCGGCGCTGGCAAGTCGACGCTGTTCCACCTGCTGCTGCGCTTCTACGACCCGCAGCAGGGCAGCCTGCGGCTCGACGGCGTCGATCTGCGCGACCTCCCGCCGTCCGAATTCCGCCGGCAGATCGTGATCGTGCCGCAGGATCCGGTGATCTTCGGCGCCGACGCGCTCGAGAATATCCGTTACGGGCTCGATGTCGACGATGATGCCGTCGAGGCCGCGGCCCGCGCCGCCCACGCCCACGAGTTCCTGATGCGCCTGCCCGATGGCTATCGGACCTTCCTCGGCGAGCGCGGTGTGCGGCTCTCCGGCGGTGAGCGCCAACGCGTCGCCATCGCCCGCGCCATCCTGCGCGACCCCGCCGTGCTCCTGCTCGACGAGGCCACCAGCGCGCTCGATGCCGAGAGTGAACGGCTGGTCCAGGACGCCCTCGCCCATCTGATGCAGGGACGCACCAGCCTGGTGATCGCGCACCGGCTCGCGACGGTCCGCAACGCCGATCGCATCCTGGTGCTGGATCAGGGCCGGATCGTTGCCAGCGGCCGTCATCAGGAGCTGCTCGCCGAGGATGGGCTCTATGCGCGCCTCGCGGCGCTGCAGTTCCAGGACGGCAACGCAGGCTGATCAGTCGGCAAAGCCATAGAGGAAATAGATCGCCTCGAGCAGCCGCGTCGGCTGTGATTCCTCACCGAACCAGCGCTGGAAGATCCGATCCACCTCGCCGCTGCGGTAGACCTCGGCAAGCCCGCGATTGACCTCGAGACGGAAATCGGCGTCGTTGCGCGGCAACGCAAAGGCATAGGGCTCGATCGACAAATCGGCGTCGAGCATCGCAAACCGTTCCGTGTTTCCGGCCTTGGCGACCTGACCGAGCAGCACCAAGCGATCCCCGGCAATCGCATCCAGCTCATCCTCGAGCAGGCGCCGGCGACCATCCTTGGCATCCCGGATCGGCACCAATTCCGCATCGACATGAGCTTCGCTGAGCTCCAGACGCAATCGTCGCTCGGTCGTGGTGTCGGGGACCACGCCGATCTCTAGGCCATCCAGCTCTGCGAGACCGCGCAGACCGCGATCACTGCGGACCAGGACGCCCCCCGACTCGACGAACACGATATTGGAGAAATCGACCCGGCGCTGGCGCGCGAGCGTCATCGTCGTGGTGCCGCACTCGAGATCGGCCTCACCATTCGCGACCGCGGCGACTCGACGCGGCGTATTCCCGGCGAGCCAGGCGATCTCCAATGCCTCAAGGCCAAGCGCGCCCTGGACGCTGGTGAGGACCTGGCGGCACAGGTCGATCGCGTAACCGCGCGGCACGCCGGCTGCGTCCTTGAACGAGATCGGATAGGCGTTGGGTGCATAGGCAACCCGGATGGTCTCGGCCGCGCCGATGCGATCCAGCGCGCCGACATCGGCCGCAGCGCACAGCTGCCAGCAAGCGGCCAGCAATAGCACGAACAACGACGCGCGCCGGCGACGGCCGATATCTGCCAGGCCGGGTACCCAATGCCGGCGGCCTTGATCATCGGCTGGCTCAATCCCTAGCATCACAGTCACTAATGAACTTTTTATGGTCCAGCTGCTGGCGCAACCTGGGCGTGATCAAGGCCATGCCGGCGGCAACAGATGGTGTCGCGTCTGAATACCGTGCACACCTGGGTCAAATAGAGGCCGCAAGGCCCTCGAGCTCAAGCAGCCGCCCCGGCCCCGCTGGGTCTCGAACGTCCCAGTAACGGTCCAGATTCCAGCCGTCACCGATGCAGGGCCAAGGCGGCGGGGCGTGCAGCCAGCCGCCGTCGGATGTGCACATGTGGCGACGGTCGCTTGCAAACTCGGCGCGATAACTGGCTGCCGGCACCAGACGGAAGCGCGGCTGCAGCGCTTCGGGCAGTTCGGCAGCCGCCGGGAAGCTGCGCGTCAACCAGTCCTTGGCCGGCACCGGCACCGGGAGGCGCGAGTCGAGGTCCCAGATGCGTGAGTCGGTATCGAGCCCGATGCAATGGTAGTCCCACCAGGCAACACCGTCGGGGCCGCCAGCGCGTTGTTCGGCGACAGGACAGGCCCCGCCAATGCTCGCAACAAAGATGACCTGAGCCAGCTCGGCACCGAGCGCCGGCTCGGCACAGAGCCACCAGATGTTCTCTTCGCAGTAGAAGGGGTGGTAGCGACGCGCCAAAACAGGCCCCGGATCGCGTTTCGGGCTCACCCGGTGTTGCGCATGCCGGCCGCGATCGCATTGATAGAGCGCAACAGCGGGTCGAGCCATTGTTTGCGCTCCTCCTCGCTCTGCTCATCACGGTAGCGCTTCAGCAGAGTGATCTGGATGTGATTCAGCGGGTCGAGATAGGTGTTGCGCCGCGCCAGCGAGAGCTGCAGCTCGGGCGTCTCCTCCATCAGCTCATGCAGTCCAGCGACATTGAGCACCTGGGTCAGGGTGCGCTGATACTCGTCGGCGATCAGCTTGTAGATCGCTTCGGCGCGCTCTCGGTCACTGGCGAGATGGGCATATTCATGGGCGATCTGCATCTGCGCCTTGAACAGCGACATCTGCGTATTACTCAGGATCGCGCGGAAGAACGGCCATTCCTCGTACATGCGCTGCAGCTTGGCCAGCCGCTCGAGGTCCGTGCCGCGCCACTGCTCGATCGCACTGCCAATGCCGAGCCAGGCCGGCAGCGTATGGCGCGCCTGTGCCCAGCCGAAGACCCAGGGGATCGCGCGAATCGAGCCGAGCGAGCGATCCGCCTTCTTCCGATGCGAGGGTCGCGAGCCGATGTTGAGCAATGCGATCGCATCGACCGGCGTCGCCTCGTAGAAGTAGTCGAGCGCGCCCGGGGTGCCGCAGACCAGCCCCCGATAATGCGCCTCGCCGAGCCGCGCGAGCTCCTCCATGATCCCGAGATAATCGTTGCGCGGCTTCGGCGCCGGCTGGATCACGCAGCGGCTCGCCTTCATCAGGCCGCTGATGCCCATCGTCAGCTCATAGAGCGCGGTCTCCGGGTTCGCGTAGCGGTACGAGAGCACCTCGCCTTGCTCGGTGAACTTGACCTGGCCGTGGACCGTGTTCTCCGGCTGCGACAGGATCGACTCATGCGTCGGCCCGCCGCCGCGGCCGATGGTGCCGCCGCGGCCGTGGAATAGCCGGCACCTGACCCCTTGACGCTCGGCGAGCGCGATGATCTTCTCCTGGGCCTCATAGAGATTCCAGGCCGAGGACAGGATGCCGCCGTCCTTGCAGGAATCCGAGTAGCCGAGCATCACCTCCTGCTGATTGCCGGAGGCCTCCAGCAGCGCCGCATAGGTCGGGTTCTCGAACAGCGCCGACATCACCGTGTCGATGTGCGCTAGGTCCTCGATGGTCTCGAACAACGGCGAGACGCGCAGGTTGCAGAACCAGCCATTGGGGGTGCGGCCGGCCAGCCCGGCGAGCCGGGCCAGCAGCATCACCTCCATCACATGGCTGGCGGTGTGGGTCATCGAGATCACATAGGCACCGAAGACCTGGCCGCTGATCTCGGCGCGCATCCGCGCCATCGACTCGAACACCTCGAGCGTCTCGCGCGTCTCCGGCGTCAGGGTGCCCTTGTCGATATGGAATGGATGCGGGTGCGCAATCGCCTCGCCGAGGGCGAGCAGCTTCTGCTCCTCGCTGAAGGACTCGTAGAGCGGTGCTCCGGCCTGACGCGCGAACAGCTCGATCACCGCCTCGGTGTGGCGCGTCGATTCTTGGCGCACATCCAGATGCACCAGATGGAAGCCGAAGGTCTCGACTAGCCGGATCAGGTCCTTGAGCTCGCCGTCGGCGGCATTCGCATCGCCGTGGCTGATCAGCGAATCGCGGATCAGGCAGAGGTCGTTGAGCAGCTCGCTCTCGTCTGGGTAGCCCTCGGGCAGGATCTCGGGACTCTGATCGTCCTCGATGCGCGCGCGCACCCGCACCAGCGTGGTCTCGAGGCGATGGCGGACGATGAAGAGCTTGCGCCGGTAGGGCTCGTGGAAATAGCGGCGATGGGTCTGGCGCATCGTGTGCAGCCAGTAGTCCTCGTCGTCGTCCAGGCTGTCGAGGAACGGTGCTGATGGCTGCACCAGGGTGCTCGAATGGCTCAGGATGCGGGTCAGGCGTGCGACCCGAGCGATGTACTCCTCAAGCACCAGCTCGCAATGCATGCGCACCGCCAGCTCGGTGGTCTCCGGCTTCACGAACGGGTTGCCGTCGCGGTCGCCGCCGATCCAGGAGCCGAAGCCGACGAAGCTGG
>JAAAOQ010000040.1 GCA_009908845.1 Gammaproteobacteria bacterium | reverse complement strand
GTCGAGAGCATTCAACGCTGGCGCACGAGTGGACGGGTGATGCGTGCCTCCGGCCTAGTGATCGAGACCGTGGGTCTGCAGGTGCCGCTCGGAGGGGGCTGCCTGATCGAGCTGCCCTCTTCCGGCGATGACGACGAGCGCTTCGCGGAGGCCGAGGTCGTCGGCTTCTCGGACGAGAAGCTGTTCTTGATGCCGCTGGCGGGCATCACGGGCCTGCAACCGGGCGCTCGGGTATTCGCGCTTGGTGTGGGTACTCGGAGCGCGGCGCGCCGGTTCCCGCTCGGCGAGCCGCTTCTCGGGCGCGTGGTGGACGGCAACGGCGAGCCGCTCGATGGGCTCGCCTCGCTGGACGATGCCCCGCACGGGCATCTGACCGTGAAGCCGCTGAACCCGCTCGCGCGGGCGCCAATCGAGGAGCAGATCGACGTCGGCATCCGCTCGATCAATGCGCTGCTCAGTGTCGGGCGCGGTCAGCGCATGGGGCTGTTCGCTGGCTCCGGCGTCGGTAAGTCGGTGCTGCTCGGGATGATGGCCCGCTATACGCGCGCGGATGTGATCATCGTCGCACTTATCGGCGAGCGCGGCCGTGAGGTCCAGGATTTCATCGATAATATCTTAGGCGAGGAAGGACGCCGGCGCGCAGTCGTCGTTGCGGCGCCGGCGGATACCTCACCGCTGCAGCGGCTGCAGGGTGCAGCCTATGCGACGCGGCTGGCGGAGTGGTTTCGCGATCAAGGGCTTGCGGTACTGTTGATCATGGATTCGCTGACACGTTACGCGATGGCCCAGCGCGAGATCGCGCTGGCTGTGGGCGAGCCGCCGGCGACCAAGGGCTATCCGCCTTCGGTGTTCGCCAAGCTGCCGAACCTGGTCGAGCGTGCCGGCAACGCCTCGCGCGGCGGCGGCTCGATCACGGCGTTTTACACGGTGCTGACGGAGGGTGATGATCAGCAGGATCCGATTGCCGATGCAGCGCGCGCGATCCTGGATGGCCATATCGTGCTCTCGCGGGCGCTAGCCGACGCCGGGCACTACCCGGCGGTCGATATCGAGGGCTCGATCAGCCGCGCCATGCCGGCGATCGTCGACGAGCGCCAGCAGCGCCAGGCGCAGCGGTTCAAGCAGCTCTTCTCGCGCTATCACCGCAACCGCGATCTGATCAGTGTTGGCGCCTACAGCCCAGGGCATGATCCGGGTCTCGATGAAGCCGTGAAGCGTTATCCGCAGGTCGAGGCCTTCCTGCAGCAAGGCATGGATCAGGCAGCAAGCATCTCAGATGCGCGCGAAGCGCTCACGGCGGTGGTTGGAAAATAACAGGCGAACAGGAGGCTGAATGGTCGCACCGACACCACTTGAGACACTCACCGAGTTGGCCCGGGAGTCTCGCGACCAAGCGGGGCAAGCGCTGGCCAATGAGCGCAACAATGAGCGCCTGGTCGCGCAGCAGCTCGAGTCCCTCGGCGCCTATCGCGACGAGTACGCGAAACGCCTGCAGCAGGCCATGTGCGACGGGATCGATTCCGCCACGATGCTGAACTACCAGCAATTCCTAGGGGCTCTGGACGACGCCTTGGTGCGGGCGCGCCAAGCGTTAACTGACCAGCAAAAACGCGTCTCCAGCACCCAAAAGAGGTGGCAGAACGAGCAATCTAAGCTATCCTCTTACGACACTTTGTCTGCCCGGCGCGCGCTGGAGGAACAACGCGCAGAGGCTCGCCGAGAGCAGCGCTTGAGTGATGAGCTGGTGACGAACCGCGAGGTCCGGCGCCGCCTCCGTCCGCAGGATGCCTGAGGATCTTTGTCTTGATCGACGTCCAGCTTCTACTCGCTTCCGGCTCCAATCAGACAACGGGTAACAAATCCGCCGAGGCCGTGGCTCAGGCGGGTGCGTTCGCACAGCATTTGGCCCGTGCATCGCAGGATTCCGCTAGCGCGCGTTCCGGCCTGAGCGGCTCTGGTCTCGTTTCACCTAGTGCAGGGGGCGATACCCCACGCGGGCTGGGGAACGCGATGCCGTCGGCGGCTGCCCTCTCTCAGCAAGGTTCAATACTGCCGGCGAGCATGCAAGACAGTGCCAGCGGCGCAGGCGGCTGGCGCGCACTGCTGCAACAGCTGGCCGATGCCGCCGAGGTTTCGGGTCAGCAAGGAATGGACGCGGCTGATACGTCGCCCCAGGGCGCGATGCAGGCCATGCTGAGCTCGTTGGAGGAACAGCTCCCCGCCGGCAAGCGCGAGCAACTGCTCGCCCTGCTGAACGACGCCTCATCTGGCGAGGCCGGGCAAGCCCTATTGAGTGAATCGCTCTTCAGCGAATGGCAGCAGCTCGGCGCCGAGGGACAGACGGGCCTGATCGCTGATCTCGCTGAGGGGCTGCCCGTCGATATGCGCCAGCAGGTCATAGACGCGCTGAATCGTGATCGGCCGGCCGAGGCGGTAGAGGCACTACTCGCCGGCTGGCGCGAGATGGGCTCGAGGGCCGCCACCACCGAGCAAGCAGCGCTGATCACGGAGCTGGCCGATAGCCGCCAGCAGGTTACGGACGCACTCAGCGATGGTCGGTCGGTCGAGGCAGCAGAGACGCTGCTCGCCGGCTGGCGCGAGATGGACCCTAGGGGCGCCACCACCGAACAAGCGACGCTGATCACGGAGCTGGCCGAGCGGCTGCCGCCCGAGATGCGCCAGCAGGTTACGGACGCACTCAGCGATGGTCGGTCGGTCGAGGCAGCAG
>JAAAOQ010000118.1 GCA_009908845.1 Gammaproteobacteria bacterium | reverse complement strand
GGCAGCGGTCAGCCGTAATCCGTTGCCGAAGGCATAACCCCAGAGCGCGTTACCGGTGGTCTCGCCGCCGAACTGCTCGTTGTCGTCGTGGCGCAGGCTGAGCTGCAGGTCATGCCCGCCGAGCCGACCGAGGTACTGACCGAAAACCCCGATGTTCTCCCGCGAGGTCTCGGCGTAGGCAGTCGGGGTGCTGAGCTCGTCGCGCAGGTAATCGATGCCGATGGTCGCGAGCTGGCCCGGCGCGAAGGCGATATCGTTCTGCCAGCTGAGCTGATCGCGGCGGGTATCGAGCCGGTTGATGAAGTCACCCTCGGCGAAGATCTCGCTGTCATCCCAGCTGCGACCGGCGCGCAGGGTCAGGGTCCAGGGGTCCAGCGGCTTCGCGGTCAGGCGGGTGCCCAGCACCTGCAGCACCTGACGCTTCTCGTTGCCGAAGAACAGGCTGCCGTCGTACTCGAGATCGCCGACCGAGCGCAGGAAGTTGACGTCGATCTCGAGCCGGTCCGAAAAGGCCCAGCCGGCGCGCAACGAGCCGTTGCCGTTGCGGTAGCCGTCATCGTCGAACTCGTAGACGCCGCAGCCGACACGCGTCGGCGCGCCATCACAGACATTGAAGCCCCGCGTCTGCTCGAAGCCCAGTCCGGCGTCGAACCAGCCGGTGCCGACCTCGGTGGTCGTGCCGCCCGACAGGCCGAACTGGCTGTTGATCGTATTGTGGCTGCCGGCACCGATGAGCAACCTCGGCTTGAGCGGCCCCGGTTCCGCTTTGCGGGTGAAGACCTGTACCACGCCGCCGATCGCCTCCGAGCCATACAGGCTCGAGCTCGGTCCGCGCACCACCTCGACCCGTTCGACCTGACCGAGCGGGATCGAGGACCAGGGCAGGAACCCGCTGCTCGCCGAGCCGATGCGCACGCCGTCGACCAGCAGCAGCGTATGGTCCGGGCGCGTGCCCCGCAGGTAGACCGAGGTGTTGTGCCCGAGCCCGCCGTTGCTCGCGATGTCGACGCCCGGCAGGCCGCGCAAGACGTCGGTCATGGTGCGCGACTGCCGGCGGTCGATCTGGGCGCGGTCGATCACGCTGACCGAGGCCAGGGTCTCGTCGGCGGTCTGGGCGGTGCGCGCCGCGGTGATCACGATCGGGTCCAGTTCATCGACATCCTCGACCTGCGCAGCAACCGGATGTGCTACCAGCGCGAGCGCGAGCAGCGATGGGACGACGGAGAGGACGGGGCTCATGCGGTCTCCGAAAAGCCGCTCAGTATAACCGGCACCACGGCCTGCTTGATTGACCGATATCAGCCATTCATCCCTTTTGAGGTCATCACCTCCGGCACCGTCTTCAACCCGTCGATCTCGGTGATCCTCGGCGGCAACTATTACCAGTACCAGAACGACACCGACGACTGGATTTGACGCGCCTGGTTTGGTGGTTAGACTCTCGACCAATGCAGATCGGCGATGTGATCAAGCCCCAATCTCCCGCTGCCGGACCTTGCGCAGCATCTCCGGGCAAACCCCGATCTCGCCGACCCGTATGGGTGGCACAGGATTTTTGGCGCAGGCGGCCAGCCAAGCCATTAGCGGGCATGGCAAAGTGCACGACTGACTTGACTGTCCCAAGCCGGCGGCTTGCTGCACAGGGCTACCCAGCTCGGCTTGTGGCTTGTGGCCTCTTGGCCTCTTGGCCTCTTGGCCTCTTGGCCTCTTGGCCTCTTGGCCTCTTGGCCTCCTGGCATCGGCCGGCCGGAAGCAATGGCGAGGCGTTACATAAGGCTCATGACTTCTGTTATTTGTTGAGACGACGACATAATGGGCGAGGGTGCAAGCCATGACGGCCGAATCACTGAAGGAAGCGATCAAGCGGGAGCTGCCGGTCTTGCTGCGTGAGGACCCGGGGTTTCGCGACTATGTGCTGGAGCTGACGCGTCAGCACCATCCAACGCGCAGCGAGAGCTCGGACTGGTTCAACCAGATGATGGACGAGCTCCGACGTGATCGCGAGGAGCAGACACGCAAATGGGAAGCCCAAGAGCGCAAATGGGAGGCCCAAGAACGCAAATGGGAGGAAGACTCACGCAAATGGTGGGCTCAGGAGCGTAAATGGGAGGAGCAGACGCAGAAGTGGGAGGAGCAGGAGCGCAAATGGGAGGAGAGCAATCGCCACTTCGATCGCGTCCATGAAGAGATCATGGCGCAAGCCAAGAAGATCGATCGCAGCATCGGCGCCTTGGGGGCTCGCTGGGGGATGCAGTCCGAGGCCGCGTTCAGGAAGGCCCTCGCAGGCATCCTTGAAGAGAATTTCGATGTCCAGGTGCTCAACGTCAACGAGTTCGACGACGAGGGCGTGGTCTTCGGACGTCCGGAGCAGATCGAGCTCGACATCATCATCAAGAACGGTCTCCTGCTGATCTGCGAGCTCAAGTCATCGATCGACAAAGCTGGGATGTACAGCTTCGAGCGCAAGGCCCGCTTCTACGAGGAGCGCCACCAGCGCAAGGCCCAGCGCCTGATCGTGATCTCGCCAATGGTCGATCCACGGGCGCGCCAGGTCGCCGAGCGGCTCGGGATCGAGCTCTATCACGATTCCGTGGATGTGCGCTCACTGGAAGCCGAGGCCTAAAGGCGGCGGCAATGCCCTGGCCTACCCGTCAGGCCCTCTCACCGCCGCAGCTCAATGCGTTGAAGCGCGACCTCAAGCGCTGGGGACAGGAGCTCGGCTTCCAGCAGATCGGCATCGCCGACTGCGACCTGCAGCAGGCCGAGGGTCGGCTGCAGCGCTGGCTGGCCGCCTCGATGCAAGGCGAGATGGACTATATGGCCCGCCACGGCACCAAGCGCACGCGGCCCGACGAGCTGGTGCCGGGCACCCTCTCGGTGATCTCGGCGCGGATGGATTATCTGCCCGAGCATCAGCAGGCGGTCGACGCGGCGCTGACCGACCCGGCGCGCGCGTTCGTCTCGCGCTACGCGCTCGGGCGCGACTATCACAAGGTCCTGCGCAGCCGGCTCAAGCGTCTGGCACAACGGCTCGAGGCGGCGATTGGCCGCTATGGCTGGCGGGTCTTCGTCGATTCGGCACCGGTAATGGAGAAGCCGCTCGCCGAGAAGGCCGGTCTCGGCTGGATCGGCAAGCACACTAATCTGATCAACCGTGCGGCCGGCTCCTGGTTCTTCCTCGGCGAGATCTACTGCGACCTGCCGCTGCCGCCGGACGAGCCCGCCGCCGAGCACTGCGGCCGCTGCCGGGCCTGTATCGATGTCTGCCCGACCGATGCGATCATCGCCCCGTTCCAGCTCGATGCCCGGCTCTGCATCTCCTATCTGACGATCGAGCATTTCGGGCCGATCCCGGAACCGCTGCGGCCGAAGCTGGGCAATCACATCTACGGCTGCGACGATTGCCAGCTCTGCTGCCCTTGGAACCGCTTTGCGCGGCTGACCGACGAGGGTGATTTCGTCGCTCGCAACGGGCTCGATACGGCGACGCTGATCACCCTATTCGGCTGGAACGAGGCAACCTTCCTGCAGCGGACCGAGGGCAGCGCGATCCGCCGCCTGGGCCATGAACGCTGGCTGCGCAATATTGCCGTGGCCCTTGGTAATGCGCCGACCACGGCCACGGTCCGCAGCGCCCTGCAGCAGCGCCTCGATCATCCGAGCCCATTGGTGCGCGAGCATGTCGGCTGGGCGCTCGCGCGGCACAGCGGCTAACGAGCATGGCACGGCGCCACCCCGGACGATGAATCCCGCGTTATTCACGGTAAACGGATGGCCACACCGTGCCCGGGGGCGAGGCTCCGCCGCGCTGTCCATTCCTGCCGGATTTGCAGCCGGCTCTTGATGTCCGGCATTTTCGGCATCGCGTGGCCGATTCGGTCATAATCACGCGCCTTTCCGAGCTGCTGCCGCCGGCGCCGATCCGAACCGACCGAGAATCCTGGTTCGGGATAGGCATTCGGGCTACTCTGCTGTGCCATCGAAGTTCACCCCCTGTCTACGCCAAGACCCTCACCCTTTTCGTGGTCTCCGCTGGCTGTTGCCATGGCTGCTGACGTTGGCGGCCTTCGTGGCTTTGCCCGCTGCGTCGGCGGCCGCGGAGACCCATCCAGCCTCAAGCTCGCCGTCTTCCGCGGGCGCCACCGAGCAGTTGCCGAGTGTGGTCAGCACCAACCTCTGCGCCGATCTGCTGCTGTTGCGACTGGGCCGGCCCGAGCAGATCCTGTCGGTCTCCCACCAGGCCCAGGACCCGGTCGTCTCGCCGGTCACCGAGCGCGCGGCGGGCTATCCGGCGAATCAAGGCGCGGTCGAGGAGCTGCTCTACTATGGCCCGGATATCGCGCTGACCTACCTCGGTTGGTCCGGGCGACCGCACAGCGACCTGCTCGCGCGCCAGGGCGTCCAGACCGTGCCGCTGCCCTACCCACAGGACCTGGATGACGCGCTGGAGATGACCCGCAGTCTGGCCCAGACGATCGGCCGCGCCGCGGCCGGCGAGCGCGCCGCCGCGCGCGCCACCGCGCGCATCGCAGCGCTCTCCAGCCAGCCCCGCCCCTACCGCACGCTCTATCTGCGACCGAACGGCGGCACCGCCGGCCGCGACACCTATATCGACGCGATGATACAGCTGCTGGGCTTGCGCAACCTCGCCGCCGAGCAAGGGATTCGCGGCTGGGGCCAGATGCCGCTCGAGCAGGTCATCGCCGAGCCGCCCGATCTGATCCTGCTCGGCTATTTCGATAAGGCGCAGCCGCCCTCCCAGTCGCGCTTCGCCCGCCACCCACTGCTGGCCGATCTGCTGGCCCGAGTGCCGACCATCGGCATGCCGAGCGACAGCGCCTGGGGCTGCGGCGGGCTCGAGCTGATCGACGCCGCCGAGCACATCGCCGCGCGGCTCGAGCGCCTGGAGCCGGCATCGAGCCCGGGGCCCAACCGATGAGCGATCTCACTTGAGCGATTCCACCGCAAGGGGCGAGCCCACCCTCGACGACACCGACGCGCCCATCAGCGGCGATGCCATCACCGGGGCACGGAACAGCAGCGGGCCAAGCACGGGTGGGCCGGGCACCGACGGGGCGAGCATCAGCAGGCCGAGCACCAGCCGGGCGGACATCAGCCGGCCGGGCCCGGGCGCGGCCCTCCTCGCCCGGGTGCCGCGCGCCGGCGCCCTGCCGCTGAGCCTGGCCTTGCTGCTCCTACTGCTCGCGCTGAGTCTGCTCTCGCTGCGGTTCGGCGCCGCCCCACTCACCATCGACGAGGTGGTCGCTGGTCTATTCGGCAGCGGGCCGGAGAGTCATCAGCTGATCGTGCAGCAGATCCGGCTGCCCCGCGTCGCCCTCGCCTGGCTGGTCGGGATGGCGCTGGGGATGTCCGGCGCGGCCCTGCAGGGTCTGCTCCGCAATCCGCTCGCCGAGCCCGGCCTGCTCGGGATCTCATCGAGCGCCGGGCTCGGCGCGGTACTAACCCTCTATTTCGGCCTGAGCGCCATCAACGACTGGACGCTGCCGGCGGTGGCGATGCTGTTCGCCCTGATCGCGACCCTGTTCCTGTATGGCCTCGCGCGCGCCGGCTCCTCGAACCTGACGCTGATCCTGGCCGGGGTCGCGGTCTCGGCCCTGGCCTCGGCGCTGACCTCGCTGGCGCTGAATCTGGCGCCGAACCCCTACGATGTGCAGGACATCGTGCTCTGGCTGCTCGGCTCGATCAGCGATCGCAGCTTCGCCGACGTGCGCCTGGTGCTGCCGTTCGTGGTTGTCGGACTCGCGCTGCTGCTGACCGCCGCGCCGGCGCTCGAGGTGATCGCGCTCGGCGAGGCCGAGGCGACAAGCCTGGGCGTGAATCTGCCGCGCCTGCGCATCCTGGTGATCGTCGGCACCGCGCTCAGCGTCGGCGCCTGCGTCGCGGTCACCGGTGCCATCGGCTTCGTCGGCCTAGTGGTCCCGCACATGCTGCGGCGCTTCGTCCAGTATCGCTCCGGACAGCTGCTGCTGCCGAGCGCCCTCGGCGGCGCCGTGCTGGTGCTGGCTGCCGATATCACGCTGCGCCTGATCGACACGCCCAAGGAGCTGCAGCTCGGCGTCGTCACCGCCCTGGTCGGCGCCCCCTTCTTCCTGGCATTGGTGCTGCGCTCGCGCCGGGACATGCTATGACGCCTTGCCTGCAGCTCCATGACCTGTCGGTGCAGATTCGGGGGCAGACCCTGCTCGCGGGCGTCGACCTCGAGATCGGCCGCGGCGAGCTGTTCGGGCTGATCGGCCCCAACGGCGCCGGCAAGAGCACCTTGGTCAAGGCCCTGATGCAGCTGCTGCCAGCGAGCGGCGAGGTCCTGCTGGAGGGCGCGTCGCTCGCCGCGATGAACGCGCGCGAGCGCGCCCAACGGTTGGCCTATCTGAGCCAGGACGATCGGCTGCAATGGCCGATCCGGGTGCGTGATCTGGTCGCGCTCGGGCGCCATCCCTACCGCGGCAGCTGGTGGCGCGGCGGTCAGGCCCCAGGCGCCAGTGCGGCCGACCACGCAGCCATCGAGCAGGCGTTGCACGCGACCGATGTCTGGGATCTACGCGAGCGCCGCTCGGACACCCTCTCCGGCGGCGAGCGTGCCCGCGCCCGCCTCGCCCGCGTGCTCGCGGTCGAGGCCGAGGTCCTGCTCGCCGACGAGCCGGTCGCCGCGCTCGATCCGATGCACCAACTGCGGGTGATGGAGCTGCTGCGCGCGCGCTGCCGCAGCGGCCAAACGGTTGTGGTCGTGCTGCACGATCTGACCCTCGCCAGCCGCTTCTGCGACCGCTTGCTGCTGTTGGATCAGGGCCGCCCGGTTGCGAGCGGCGCTGTCGACAGCGTGCTGAGCAGTGACAATCTCCGCAGCGTCTATGGCGTGCGCGCGCTCATCGGCGAGCAGATCGAAGGCGGCGAGACCATCCGTTACATCGTGCCCTGGGCCTTGGCGCGCGATGCTTGACCGCGACTGATGCAAGTTTGGTCGGCCGGTGCGAGTAACGCGAAGCCCCCGACTCCACGAGTTGATCTTGCAGGCGCTTCAGATCGGCAGCTTCCGCGTCGACAGCGTACTGCTCCCCGCGTTGGCTGACGAAACCGCTGCGAATACCATGCGACCAAGCTCGCACGGAAGCGCCTGAGAAAGCCGCTCGGGCTTGATTCAAGGCAACTCGCACCGCGGCCTGCGCGGCACCTCGGCGGCCCAGCATGCTAATCTGCTGTCGTCAAGCGAACGCGACGATTCGGTCTGTCAGCTGGTCGAGACAGCGAATCCTGGCCGAGGCGGTCATCGCCTACCGCGGTCTTCGACGCGGAAGCCCTATCACCGCCGGTCCGCCGCTGCGGGCAACGGCACGATTCATTCGGAGCTGAGTATGCGCATCCTCTTTGTCCACCCGAACTATAGCGCCGGCGCCGCCGACATCGCCGGCAACTGGTCGCCGGCCTGGGTCGCCTATCTAGCCGGTTATCTGAAACAGGGCGGCTATACCGATTACCAGTTCGTCGATGCCTTGGTGGACGACCTCGACGAGGAGCAGCTGAGAACGGCGATCCGCGAGGCCAACGCCGACATCGTCGCGACGACGGCGATGACGCCGATGATCTACGCCGCCCAGCGCCTGCTGCAGATCGCCAGGGAGGAATGCCCCAACGCGATCACCCTGCTCGGCGGCATCCATCCGACCTTCATGTACCAGCAGGTCTTCGGCGAGGCGCCCTGGATCGATGTCATCGTGCGCGGCGAAGGCGAGGCGGTGACGCTGAACCTGGTGCGCGCGATCGACGAGGGCCGCTGGCCCGCCGAGCGCGAGCAGATCAAGGGCATCGCCTATCTCGAGGACGGCAAGGTCATCGCCACCCCGGTCGAGCCCTCGATCAAGGACGTCGACTCGATCTGGCCCGACTGGGGCATCCTCGAGTGGAAGAAGTACATCTACATCCCGCTCGGCGTGCCGGTCGCGACGCCCAACATGGCGCGCGGCTGCCCGTTTACCTGCTCGTTCTGCTCGCAGTGGAAGTTCTGGCGCGACTATCGGGTGCGGGACCCGAAGCAGATGGTCGACGAGATCGAGGAGCTGGTGAAGGTCCACGGCGTCGGCTTCTTCATCCTCGCCGACGAGGAGCCGCAGATCAATCGCAACAAGTTCATCGAGTTCTGTCAGGAGCTGATCGACCGCGATCTCGGCATCCATTGGGGCATCAACACCCGCGTCACCGATGTCATGCGCGACGAGGAGCTGCTGCCCTTCTACCGCAAGGCCGGACTGGTGCACATCTCGCTCGGGACCGAGGCCGCCGCGCAGCTCAACCTCGACCGTTTCGTCAAGGAGACCACGATCGAGCAGAACAAGCGCGCGGTGCGCCTGCTGCAGGAGAACGGCATCGTCACCGAGGCGCAGTTCATCGTCGGCCTCGAGAACGAGACCCGTGAGACGCTTGAGGAGACCTACCAGATGGTCATGGACTGGGGCGCCGACATGGCCAACTGGTCGATGTACACCCCCTGGCCCTTCTCCGACATGTTCTCCGAGATGGGCGACAAGGTCGAGGTCTTCGACTACTCGAAGTACAACTTCGTGCAGCCGATCATGAAGCCCGACAACATCGACCGCGCCGAGCTGCTCGATGGGGTCATGGCCAACTATCGGCGCTTCTACATGAAGCGGATGCTGTTCCAGTACCCCTGGGTCAAGGACCCGTTCCGCCGCAGGTACCTGATCGGCTGCATCAAGGCCTTCTTCAAGAGCGCCTTCGAGCGCAAGTTCTATCAGCTCGGCAAGCAGAACTACTGGGGGCCGATGTTCAAGAAGCTGATCCGCTTCGACTACGACAAGAGCAAGGACAAGATCGTCGAGCCCGATCACAACGCCTGGAAGCAGGCACCGGCGGCCAAGCGGCCCGCCGTCGGCACCAGCGCCGCAGTCCCCAAGGCCTGCGGCGGCGGAACGGAACAGCTCGATAGCGTCGAGGTCGCGATCCCGGAGACCAAGAAGGCCAAGGCCTCGATGATGGCCTGCGGCGGCGGCGGCGAGCAGCTCACCGAGGAGCAGATGAACAACCCCGAGCTCGCCATCAATCAGGAAGAGCGCGCCAAGGCCCTCGAAGAGGCCTGATGCCACCCGTCGGGGCTGGGTAACGAACAGCCCGTAAGACGCCCCGTCCTTGGGGCGTTTTTTGTCGCCGTGTCTGCAGCCGCAGCCACCCACAGAATCGCGTGCATCGCGTCAGAAAGACCGGAGACCCTTTTCCTGCCATCAGGCTCTCAACGCTGTAGGAGCCCGCTTGCGGGCGACCACTCTTAGAAGCCCTAGCAGAATGCGCTCTACGGCCTAGCAAATCAGCAGCTTGTGCAGGCTAGCCGGGCATTTTGATAGGGCGTCTTAGCATTTTAGGAAGCCCGCTCAGCGCTTGTCCGCGAATAACTTGAACATGTTCGCAAAGCTGGCCTTGCGTTATGGGTGCCAGCAGCCCAGACCTGTTCAGGTTATTTGCGGACGGGCCCTTACGGGCGACCAGGCCGCATTCGCGGCTGCGAAGATCGCCCGCAAGCGGGCTCCTACCTCAAGACCATGGCGGGCAGCGACAATCGGTCTCAGGATTTCCGCTATCTTGCAATAGGTACTGCCTTGAAGCTCGAGCAAGTCCCCCAGATCCCCGACGACCTCCCGCTGCTGGCGCGCAGCGGTCCAAGGCGCGCCAGAGCACTCATGATCCAAGGCACTGCCTCCGATGTCGGCAAGAGCCTGCTGGTCGCCGGCCTGTGCCGCGCCTACGCCCGGCGCGGCCTGCAGGTGCGCCCGTTCAAGGCGCAGAATATGAGCAACAACGCAGCGGTCACCGCCGACAGCGACGCGGCACCCGACCCGGATGGCGAGCAGCCGCGCGGCGAGAGGCCGCCGGGGGAGATCGGCCGCGCCCAGGCACTGCAGGCGCGCGCCTGCGGCGTGCCGCCCTCGATCCACATGAACCCGGTACTGCTCAAGCCGCAGACCAATGTCGGCTCGCAGGTGGTGCTGCGCGGGCGCTCGCTCGGCAACTGCCCGGCCCGCATCTATCACCAGATGCGCCAGGGCATGATGCCGGCGATCCTCGACAGCTTTGAGCGCACCTGCGCCGAGGCCGACCTGGTGCTGGCCGAGGGCGCCGGCAGTGGCGCCGAGGTCTATCTGCGCCAGTGCGACATCACCAACATGTACTTCGCCGAGCGTGCCAAGGTGCCGGTGGTCATCGTCGGCGATCTCGACAAGGGCGGCACCATGGCCTCGCTGGTCGGCACCTGGCTGCTGTTGGATCAGCCCGACCGCGACCGGGTCGTCGGCTACCTGGTCAACAAGTTCCGCGGCGACTTCTCCTTATTCGAGCCCGCCTGCCAGACCATCACCGAGCATACCGGCTGGCCCTTCCTCGGCGTCGTGCGCTGGTTCGAGGGCGCCCACCGGCTACCGGCCGAGGACTCGCTGGCGCTCGAGCGCCCGGCCGAGACCTCGGGCGGGATGGTGAACATCGCCGTGCCCCGGCTCTCGCGGGTCGCCAACTTCGACGACCTCGACCCGCTCGCCGCCGAGCCGGCGGTGAATCTGCGCTGGATTCAGCCCGGCCAGCCGATCCCGGCCGCAACCGATGTCATCATCCTGCCCGGCTCCAAGGCCACGCGCGCCGACCTCGAGACATTGCGGCGCGAGGGTTGGGACATCGACATCCTCGCCCATGTGCGCCGCGGCGGCCGGGTACTGGGGCTGTGCGCTGGCTTCCAGATGCTCGGCCGCGTGGTGCGCGATCCAGACGGGATCGAAGGCCCGCCCGGAGAGACCCCCGGGCTCGGCCTGCTCGACATCGAAACCACCATCGGCGGCGACAAGCGCCTGCTCGAGCTCGACGCTCAGGACCGTCACAGCGGCTGCCGCCTCACCGGTTACGAGATGCACATGGGCCGCACCACCGGCGCCGGACTGGAGCACTCCTGGCTCGCGCTCGACGACGAGGGCCGAACCCGCCCGGAAGGCGCCGTCTCCGCCGACGGCCGCGTCATGGGTGGCTACGTCCATGGCATCTTCGCAAGCGACGCCTTCCGCGCCCACTGGCTCGAGCAGATCGGCGCCCAAGCGGCCCAGATCGACTTCGAGGCCCGTATCGAGGCCGCCCTCGACGCCCTCGCCGACCATTGCGAGGCCAACCTGGACCTGGATGCGCTGCTCGCCCTTGCGCGCTAACGGAAACCGTCATACCCATTCGACGGGAAACCGCAGTTGACCGCTACCGCTCCACCCCTCAAACACTATAGCCATTCCGCCTGATCACCGGACAGAAAGCGCTAGAACAGCCAGCACCGATGGGCTCAGCCTGTCCGGAAACCAGGGCGGATGACTATCGCTTCGACTGACTGGGATCATGTAGCCGCTTGGCACTCACCCATGGGTGCGCGCCGCTACGGCCCCATGGTACGCCCCATTCGGCACCAAGCTGCGTAACAACTCGTTGGAAGAGCCTGACTATCGCGCCTTGCTGTGCCCTATTGTGCCTTGCTGGCCTGTTTGCGATCAGGCCCGCGGACGCACCCTGACGGCCGTTCAACTATTGTTTCTAGGATGACCCTTCGCGAGATCGGTGCGTTTCCCGGCCGGAATCAGAAGTGCGCCGCCCCCGAGCAGCAGGGTCGAGCCAAGCAGGAACAGATGGAGATTGACTGCACCGCTGAAGGCGTCTGCAGGTCTCACACCGAACGGCACAAGCGCCGCGACCGTCGCGAGCTCATAGGAACCACTGCCGGCGATGCCGTGGAACGGCAGCACGCTCGACAACTCCGCACCCATCACGCCGAGTAACACCTGCCAGGGCTCGATCGGCAAGAAGTGCGCAAGGATCAGCGCAAAGGCAACGAGCTTCAGACTCCAGGACAAGGTTGTCCAAAGATAAAGCCAAAGAAGCCGGAGCAGATCAGGCGGTGCGGTCTCTGCAAAGAACCGCAATAGACCTCTGAGCCAATGTGCGCGGCCCGGCTCGCCCTTGCACCCACTCCAGCGAACAGTCCACCAGAGCACCGGCAGCAAACCAACCCAGCCCAACGCGGCCAGTCCCCAAGCCGGATTCGGCGCCTGCAGCCAGAGCACGAGCAGGCCGATCAGGCCGAGGACGTGCAGATCGAGCAACCGAATCCAGACCAGCGACGCCCCAGCGGCAACAAACCCATGACCGAAATAGCGGCGCATCAGCCACGGGAAGACCATCTCCCCCGCTCGCATCGGCAATAGATTGTTTGCGGTGTTGTGCAAGAATGACAATCGGACCACCGCAGCGAATCGTCCTCGGAGCTCATCCGTGAAATAGACCCGCACCCTCACCGCACGCAACAGGTAGCTCGAGGCCGTCAACCCAAAGGCAGTGACTAACACCCAGGGCGGCAGCGTCACCCAAGGCGCAAGCAGCGCCGACCAGCCGACGACCGTCTCGACCAGCACCACCACCAGCGCCAGCAGCGCCGACCCGACGAACCAATCTCTCGGCCGCCCGAACCGCAGCCCCTGTGAATGATTAGAGATCATCCTCGAAACGGCAGTTGACCGCCTCCCCGTCGGCGCAACCGTCTGAGTGAATTCGACTTGTGAGCGAACCTCAAGCTCCACTCCTGGTGCAGGGCGCTACGGCCCCCAGGGCACGCCCCGCACGACGCCCATCTGCGCTCCAACTCATCTGCATAGCCTGTTGCACCGGGGCTGGTCGCCGCTCGGCGGGGGCGTCGATCGCCAGGACGGCGATCGCCGAGCCTACAGGGACCGTATTCACGGCGTCCCGCGCCGAGCGGCGACCAGCCCAGATGCCCGCGACACGCCCAACGACAGCGCCCTCTGAACTCGACCTCCCCAGCAAGCAATCCAGGGCAACGCAGATGGACGCATCCGATCATCGCCGACGACGAACCGGATAGATCGGCTCCGCCCCCGCAGGCCGCGTCTTAAAACGACGATGCACCCAGAAATATTGCGCCGGCATGCCCCGAAGACTCGCCTCGATCACCTGATTCATCCGCGCCGCATCAGCCTTTTCATCTCCGCTTGGGAAATCTTCCAGCGGCGGATCAAAACAAAGCTCGAGACCCTCCCCATTCGGCAAGAAGCGAGCGAAGGTCGGTACCACCACCGCATCAGCCAACCGCGCGATTCGACCCAAGGTCGGCACCGTCGCCGCCAGCACCCCACAGAACGGCACAAAGACCCCGCGCCGCCGCCCCGGGTCCTGATCAGGCAGATAGAAGAATGGCGTGCCGGCCTTCAAGCGCCGAACCAATTCACGGAGATCGCGATGACGCTCGATCGGTATGGCCCCAAAGCGGGTCCGTGCATGCAGCACCTGCGCATCAATTACCGGATCGCGGAGACGCTGATACATGTACATCCCAGAATGCACCAGTGCCGAAAAGGCTGTGCTACCCAGCTCCAAGCCGACGAAATGCGGCAACAGGAAGATGGCAGGCCGACCAGCATCCAGATAGGGGTCAATCCGCTCGCGATGACGTACACGAACGATCCGCGCGATACGCCTGGGCGTTGCCAACCAGGTCAGACCCTGGGTAACCACGGCCACACCAAGCCACGCGAAATGTTCGCGGACCAAACGCTTACGCGCGGCCTCATCGTACTCGGGAAGACAGATAGCGAGATTCGTCTTCGCAATCGAACGACGACGCCAGGCCAGAAAGTAACCAATCCCTCCCAATCCGCGCCCGAGCAGCACTTGATGCCGGAACGGCAAGCATGCGAGAAGCTTGAATAGACCGACCGCGAGCCAGCTAAACCAATGACGCGGCCCAAGCAGCTTTCCTGCGCCCGAATTCACCGCAACAGCTCACTCACAGACCAAGAGCCTGTCAGATACCGTTCTGATCGTCGTTGTGTACTGCTTCCAAGTTTGACGACGACGCAGACAGAAAAGCCGGTGACGACTCGCCGCAGGCTCCCCGACGACAAAGAATAGAATGGGAAACATCGATCCAATTCAAGATATTGCGCTCTTTGTCAGCAATGGGCGGGGCCGAATGGAATTCGGCCTTATAGGCCCTATCAAAACGGCCGCCAGGATCGTGCAAGCTCCTGATTTAATGGCCACAGGCGCCATTCTGTTAGAGCTTCTTAGGCCAGAAAGCTGGCCAGTTCTCGAACTGCTGGTCATTGCGCCTCAGTTCTCGAATTTGTAGAAGATGTCGACGCCCTGCGCATCGCCCGTCTCACTTTGAACCTGAATGCTCTCGGTCAGGTCATAGCGCATCTTGATACTGTCCGATTGATCACCGAGACTGGTGTCGTATTCCATGAATAGCTTGGGCGCGACGTAGGTGCCAACCGAGATCGATCGGTCATTGGTTGTTGCGTCGCGCTTGGGCGGGATGCCGGTGACAAGATAGCTCGTGATCTCGGACTGTGTCATATTGGGGTCAGAGTCCGAGAAGAAGGCCAGCTTCGGATTGCGAAGGGTACCAAATACCCGGACGCCCGCGGTGATATCGCCGCCTTGGCGCTGGGCGCTCAGGATGATGCCGGGATTGTCCAGCGGGGTCTTGGCATAGACGACGATACCCTTCTCGATCACCAAAGGCTTGCCGACCGAGGTCAGGAGCCCGAGCCCGGGCAGCGAGACCCGGTAGGTGCCGTCAATGACCTGCAGCTCACCATCGCCCAGCATCGCTCCTCCGGGCTCCTTGGTCACCCGCAGCTGCCCGCGGAGCTGTCCGCGTAGACCAAATGCTTCGACCAACACATCCTCGCCGAGCTTCGCGAGCACATCGATGCTGAGCGGAAAGGGTTCCTGCTCGCTGGCCTCTTCCTCGACCACCACGTCTTGTGAAGGCTGCACCGCACCGGCCGGGATCGTCCGCGGCATTATCCGGGCGCGTGGCAGGTTGATCTCTCCTTTGACAGCACCGCCGCCAAGACCCAATCCAGCCTCCAGGTTCAATGACAAAACCGCGTTGTACTCTTTGGTATCAGCGACCGTCAGCGCATCGCCGGTCAGCTCCACCTCGAGACTGGTCTCAGCATCTCCTATCCCCGTTATCGCGCCGTCAAGATCGAGCTGGCCGCCACCGATCAGCGCTCCCCCCGTCAGCCGCATCCTGCTCGCCCCCTCACTGGCTGCGGTGAGATTGAGCTCGGCGATCTCCAGTCCGATCGCAGGAACCCTCAGGGCGACATCAAGGACCGATAGATTGCCCCGGATCTGCGGCTGACCGAGTGTCCCGCTCAGCCCGATATCGCCGTCGATTTGACCTCCTACATCCTGCAGGTCCGGCACTAGCGCGGCAAACCGATCCAGGCCGTCAAGATTGATCTCGAGCTGCCCGCGCAGCGGTTGCTGGCCGGTGGCGGTCAGCCGAAAACCGGGGAGCCCGACACGGGCATCGATGCGGCCGGCCTCGTCCACAGGAAGCCGGAAGCTGGCGTCGATCCCATCCGCATCGGATCGAATAGCGAGCTCAGTCCCGCTAAAGGTCAGGGTTTGGCTCGCCCTAGGCAGCACCACCTCCAACGCCCCGTCAGGAACCGACATCCGAGCAGTACCGGTCAATAGGTCGCCGCGCCCCTCGAAACGCGCGTTCGCTTGGAGGTAACCCTCGGGCGAGATCAGTTCCGGGGTCAACTGATCAAGCAGGTCGAAACCGAGACGCTCGAGATCGAGCGAAGCAGCGAAGCGACCGGCCTCGGGCCGCTGGAATGCTGCGCACGCGCGCGATGCGTCCCCACCCGCGATGCAGAGCGGTCCAACATCGAGCGACGCACCAACCACAGCGTAAGGCATCGGCTTTTGCAGGCTCCAGCGGCCATAATCCTCCGTCTCGAGAGCGAGCTGTCCGAGCTCGCCCCGATAATCGCCACTGTCGCTAAGCCCCCCATCGGCCGCAGCAGTCAGACGCAGCAGATCGCTGCTGATCTTGGCATCCAGCTGATGCGCTCGCATGCTCCCGCGACCGCGCAACGCAAGGGTCTCGAAACGCTGTCCACCCGCGATGAGGTTGCTGGCCGTCAGGTCGAGCTGAAGCGGACTCTCCGGGTCTAGGCCGACATCGGCAGTCACATCGATGCGCTCGATGCCCTGCCCTTCGAGCTCGATGTCACGCCCATCGAGCTCGAGGGTCACACGCGGCGCGGCCAGGGTACCCTCGACGCTGCCCTCCGCACCGAGCTGGCCCTGCAGTTCGGGCACCAGCGCGGCCAAGCTCGGGGAGCGAAAAGCGTAACGAAAGTCGAGCTTCTGATCGGCGCGACCACTTGCGGTCAGCCGCGTCTCACCCGAGCTTGCCTCGAGCCGCTTCAGGTCGATCCGTTGCCCCAGCATCGCCAGCTCGGTCTGGAACTGGACCGGATAACCGCGCAGCTCGCCGCCGAAGTCGCTGATGCGAGCGCTGAGCTCGAGCCCGTCGTCGACGGTCGCGCCCTCGGATTGGATACGCCCGCCCAATGTGCCCGGCCAATCGGCCAGCAGCTGCCCGGGGTCCAGGCCATCGAGGACGAGCTCGGCCTCCCAAGCGATGCTCGGCGCCCAGGTCAGTGTGCCGCTGCCGTCCAGACGACCGTCGATCACCTCGGCCGTCAGGGTCTCGAGCTTGGCCGATTCGGCGCCTCCTCGGCCTGCGAGATCGATCTGCACCGGCGGGTAATCCTCCATCGCCGCATTCCCCGTGAGACTGAATCGGTACCCCTCCTCGAGATCGCCTTGGCTCTCGGCCGAGAGCCTGATCACCCCCGCGAGCCCCTCGAAGTGCTGCCCGGGGTCGATATCGCGCGCCGCCAGCTTCAACGACCAGGCCGGCGTCTGAGCCCAGGCGAGCTCGCCCTCTCCCTCGACCAGCCCGCCGAGCGTCTCGATGCTGAGCTCACCGAGCGTCAGTTGCTCCCCGGTGCCGCTGCCGCTCAGATTGATCAGTGCCGCCGGATAGCGCTCCAGGGACGCGTCCACCTTCAAGCCATAGCTGAACCCGTCCTCCATGTCACCGCGGCTGTCCGCCTTCAGCTCGACCCGTCCATCCAACCCCGGCCATTGGAGCCCCGGGTCGATGCCGTTCGCGGTGATCGCGAGATCCCAGCTCGGCGCCGGCGCCCAGCCGGCAAGCCCCTTCGCGTTGACCTGACCGCCTAGCGTGTTGAGACTGAGCTCGGTGATCGAGGTCTGCTGTCGGTCTCCGGTCCCGACCAGGGCGATCTCGGTCTCCGGGATCGGTTGCCCGAACAGGCTCGTGCGCAGCCGATAGGCATAATCGTCGAAGGCACCCTCGGCATTCAGCGAGCCTTGCGGCAGCTCGATGAGCGGATCACCGGCCAGCGGCCAGCGCAGCCGTTCCCAGACCGCCTGAATCGA
This sequence comes from Gammaproteobacteria bacterium, assembly GCA_009908845.1. Taxonomy (GTDB): domain Bacteria; phylum Pseudomonadota; class Gammaproteobacteria; order Chromatiales; family Chromatiaceae; genus Lamprobacter. The sequence continues at coordinate 33,736 of JAAAOQ010000118.1, read as the reverse complement.
AAGGGTCGGTACGGCCGGTCTCATGTCCAGCCGCCCGGTTAGATCGACCCGCGCATTCAACGGGCCGACCTCGGCCGGTGCGTCGCTGTCAGTGCCCACCGGTCCCTCGCTCGACTCGGTCAGGCGCAGGGCCTTGATCGTGAGCACCTGATCGGCCCATTCGATATCGAGATCCGCGGCAAGCCTCCCGATTTCGGCTACCGACGGGGCCTCGCCACGGAGTGTCCCAGTCACAGCGGCCTGCTCAAGATCCCCTTCGCTCTTCAGCTCAGCCCGCAGATCGAGCTCGGGTGCATCGGCGACGATCTCGGGTAGCGCGATCGCTTCAAGCGAGAGATTCGCGTCCCAGCTGGGCTGTTCGAGGACCTGACGAACCCGCGCATCCAGACTGGCCTCGACCGATCCGGTGATGCGATGGGTCACCGCGAGCTGCGTCAGATCGCCGCTGATCGCCCCGTCGCCATCGACCTCTAGGGCTGGCGATTGCCGAAGGCCCCAATCGAGCGCCAGGCTCACCGGATGCGCATCCGCGAGCCCGACCCGGCCAGACGCCTGCAGATGTGCATCGGGCTGCGCTAAGTCGGCGGTCAGCTGCTTCAGGTCCAGGGTCTCGCCGCCTGCTTCAGCCCGAAGCTCGGCCCTCGTCAATCGGATCGCCGCTTCGGGCGGCGCGCCAGCCTGTTCATAAACGAGGTTTTCGACCAGCAGTTGCTCGATATCGACCGCGAGCGGCAGTCTGATCGACGGCAGCTCGAACGGCTCCGACGGCTTGGTCTTCGGCGCCGGCTCGGTGACGAGCGTCAGATCGCGCGCACTCAGCTGGGTGACCCGTAAGGTCCCGGTCAGCAGCGCACTAGGACGCCAATCGAGCACGAGTGTCCCGACCTGCGCCTCGAGTCCGGGCACGCTCAGGGCCAGCTCACCGAGCTCGAACCGCCCCAGCACCCGCCCCTCGACGCGACCGACATCGATCATCTCAGGCGCGAGCTCATCGAGGACGGCAAAAGCTGCTCTCAGGCCGGTCTGGGTCCCGAGCAAGAACAGCAAACCCAGCAGAACCGCGGTCAGCAAGACGCCAAACGCGGCCAGCAGCCAGCCCAAGACCCGTCGAGCTGGACGCGTGCCGCCGGCTCGGGCCGCACCGCCACGAGGATCAGACGAGTCGGTTTCAGCCGGAGTGGTCGCGGACTCGTTCATAGGTCCGGCCCCAATGAAAGGTGCAGCCTGAATCCAGTCGGGTCCTTGGTCAGCGCATAGGCGACATCGACCCGAACCGGTCCGATCGGCGTGCTATAGCGCACACCCAGCCCCACGCTCTGCTCCCATTCGTCCTCGAAATCGGGATCGAAGGCGTTGCCAAAATCGGTGAACACCGCGCCCGCCCAATTGCCGACGAGACGATGCTCGAGCTCGAGACTGCCAACCGCGATATAGCGCCCCCCGATGGTCTCGTTATCGGCCGGATCATTCGGGCCCAAGACGTCGAAGTCCCAGCCTCGAATGCTGTTGTCGCCACCGGCAAAGAAGCGCTGACTGGCCGGCACATCGCTAACGCTGCTCGCCCAGATGGCCCCGAGCTCGGTTCGTCCGATGAAACGCATCTTCTGTCCCAAGGACTTGATCAGCTTGTAGTCGAGCTTCGCACTCAGCCAATTGCTATCGGAAAGCAGGTCCTTTGCCGTTCCCTGCAAGTTAATCTTGGCGCGATAGCCGTTGCGCGTGTTGATCGGATCATCGGCCTCCACCTTGGACCAAGAGATATGCGGCACCACCCCGTTGAAGCTGTCATCATCGTCACCGGCGACCGTATAATCCTCGTAACGATAGTCCAAGCCGATGATGCGCCGCCAGCCGTATCGGTTCTCGACCGACTGCGCGAGGCCGAGCTTGAACAGGTCGCCCTGGCGGCTAGCCGTGTCAAAGAAGTAGACCTCGGGGCGGATCAGGAGATAATCGCGCACCGGGTTGCGAAATGGAATTCGGTATTCGCCGACCAATGACTGCTCAAGCTGAGAGATCTCGAGCTCGGCCTTCGCGTAGTGTCCGTAGCGTCCGATATAGCGGCGCCGATAGTCGAGGCTGAATCGGGGGCCCACATCGGTGCCATAGCCGATACCGACCCGATAGACATTGGCCTTGTTACGGCTCGCGATGACCTCGATTGGGACCTGGCGGTCAGGGCCGGCCTGATCCCGCAGCGGTTGGATCTCGACGTTCTCGTAGTACTCGGTCGCGATCAGACGGCCTTGGAGCCCGAGCAGCCGCTCCGGGTTGTAGACCACGCCAGGCTCGAAATTGACGTACTTCTGCAGAAACGAATCGGCCAGCAGGTCTTGATCGAATCGCACCTCGCCGAGATAGTACTGCTCGCCCGTCTCAAGGTGAAACTCGACGATCGCCTCATAGGCGACCGGATCGATCAGCACCCGATGCCGGGTCAGATCGGCAAAGATGTACCCCTCCTCGGAGGCGATGCGGATGATCCGGTTCTTGGCCTTCTCATACGCGGAATGGATCAAGGCGTCCCCGACCTGCATCGGGAACCGTTCCGGGAAACGCGGGTTGTCGGCGCCGGAACCAGTGACGCGATAGTCGATGCGGCCGATCTTGACCGGTTGGCCGGGGTCGACCTCGAAGCGTGCGACCCAGGCTCCATCCGCAGCAGCTGGCTCGTTCAGGGTTGGCTCGACCTCAACGCGATAGAGGCCGAACGGGGCGAGCGCTTCGCGAATCTGCCCTGGCGCCTGACGGTACAGCGCACGCAATCGCGCCGGTGTGATTGAGGCATCCTCGCGCTCCTGATAGAGCGCGAGGAGCGCAAGCACATTGTCCCGCTCCCTGCCCTCCAAGCCATCGACTTCGACCTCGAGATCAAGCGCGAACGCTGTAACGGGAAGCATCCAAAACGCCAGCCAGCCGAGCCAGACCCAGCGCCACCGAGGGGTCAGCGCCGGGGAGCTAAGCCGCAGGGCTTCGGGCAGGTCGGGTCTCCGGCGAGCGGTCGACATCGGAATGGGACTGCCTCATGGTGCACAGATACAACACATTATGGCACAGAAGTAACACTTGCGGAAAATGCACCCAAACAGCGAGGGCGGATCGCAGGTGCCCCACGCAAGCCCCTGGGTCAGCCCAACTCAGCCTTCATATAGCGCGCTGCACCATAGAGAGGGGTGTCGGGGTCGAGGATCACGTGCACAGGAATGCGCTCCATCAGCCCGCGCATTCGGCCCTTGTCCCGGAACCCTTCGCTGAAGCCGGGTCCTTGCAGCAATGCCAGGTTCTTCGGCGCGATCCCGCCGCCCAGATAAACGCCTCCCATCGCCATGTGCTTCAGCGCCGTGTTGCCGGCCTCGCGACCATAGAGTACGGCGAACAGCTCCATCGCTTCCTGGCTGATCGCGTGTCCATTGTCCGCCGCTTCGGCGACAGCCAACGCAATGTCGCCATCGCTGCGCAGCGCCTCGGCCACAGCCGGCGGGTGAACCGACTTATGCCACTGGGCGAGGAACTCGTAGATATTGCCGATCCCCATGCCGGAGACCACGCGCTCCCAGCTGACCCGTCCGACCCGCTTCTGCAGGTGGTTCAACAGCGCGAACTCACGCTCGTCCGTCGGCGCGAAATCGGTGTGTCCGCCCTCGGTCGCAAACGCCCGATACTGAGCACCGTCCCAGAACATCCCGGCTTCGCCGAGCCCGGTCCCTGCCGCGACGACGCAGGCATTTCCGATCGCGTTCTCAGCACCGTCCTGAATCACCGCCAGCTCGTTCTCGGTCAACGCCGGCACGCCCCACGCGACGGCCTCGAGATCATTGAGCAGGCCGACGCGCTCAAAACCAAGCCCCTTTTGCAGCGCGGCCGCATCGATCTGCCAGGGCAGGTTGGTCGTCTTACTGCGGCCGCCAACAACCGGCCCCGCGACAGCGAATGCGGCCACAGCGCATTCACAGGCGGTCTCGTCAAGGAATGTCGTGACGATCTCACCGAGCGAGACCGACTTGCGGCTCGGGTAGCGTCGGTGAAGCTCGAGGGTCACCCCATCGCCTTCGACCTCGGCAATCCCGAGACCGGTCTTGGTGCCGCCGATATCGCCGACCAAAACACGCATGACTCTCTCTCCAAGCTTGGCGACGCGCCCACTGCGACAACAGCCGGGCGCTGTCCGAAGATGATAGCAGCGCTCGCGACGATCAGCGGCGCGATCGGGCCCGTTTCTTCTATGGCCCGGCTCAGCGCTGGCCGGGGCGGACCGTCTCGAAGCGGAATGGCGCGGCCAGCAGCCGCTGCGGAAACTGCAGGAGCACACGTGCCTCCCAGGTCATCCGGTCACGAACGCACACCGGCAGCATCCCCTGCCCGCTCCACTTAAGCGGCCCAGGGCGAGCCAGCGGCGCCTCGGGCCTTCTGTCCCCAACGGGTCGGGGCAATTCGCGCACCCCAGTATCGAGTCGCGGCCGCAAGCGCGTACGGTTGAATCCCATATCCATCTCCACGCCGGCGAAATCCACCTCGACGCTTTGCGGCGCAGGCATATTGCGCAAGGTAACCTGGATCTGCAAAGGATGGACTGCCGGGATCGCTCGCGGAACGATCTCGAGGACGACCTCACCGCCAGAGTCGAAACGAACCGAGCAAGGGCCGGCATGCAGACTGCAGGAAGGATTCAGCGTTGCGCGCTCGCTGACCGGCGACTGCAACATGGGCCACAACTTGATCGTCGCAACACTGACGACGGCAACCGCGAGCGCTGCGACCAGCGCCCAGAGCAGCACGAGTGTTCGCCCTCGGGCAGGGCTCGCTTCAAACCCTGGACGCATCAGAGACCCGGGCAACCCGAGACAGCATGGACACCTGTTTCAGGTAAAGAGGGTCAATACGCCGGTATAGCCGTACAGCCGGTTCTGGGAGATCTCGCCGTTGGCATAGAAGCCAACGAGCGGAAAATCCCCGAGCTCATCGCGGATCTGGGTCAGCTCCTGCGAGTCATCGCCGAACAGATTGGCGCCACGGCCAAGACAGGATACATAGACCCCTCCCCTCGGAGGGCCACTCAGCCGGCCCTTTAGATGCTTCAGCATTCGCGACAGGTCTTCCCTCGCGGTGTTCGCATCGCGCCGGCAGAACATCAGTTCCTGCCCCTTCTCCATCAGGTCCCCGATACCGATCAACCGCTTCTCGATATCGACGCCGATCAGGTTGCGGACCAGATAATCGCCTGTGTCGGAGCCGGGGATCGGCAGGCCAGCGAAGATATAACCCCCTACACGCGAGATGTCACGGGCCAGGACCTCGCCGATGTCTTCCTTGAACACGTCCAGCGCCGGACGGCCATCGAGCTCGACGATCACATTGCGTTGGCATTGGGTCACGCGTCGATGCGGCCCGATCGGCGAGCAGCCCTGCGACAGCGCGGTCTGCACACCGGCCGCCTCGGTAAACATGACACCGGAAAGCCCCCCTTGGGTCGGCTCATCGGCGACGACCCGCGCGTTGCTGTGACTGCTGGCGAGACCACCGACCAAGAACCCGGTCACCGTCCGCTCGGCGAGCTGACGAATCAGACTCTCGGTCAGCGGATTCGCTGGATCGGCATGCACCAGGCCCATGTATGGCTGGGCACTCCCGAGCCAAGACCGCTGGGCGTTGTCAAAGGCCTCGAGGTCCTTAACGATCGGTGGAAAGACGCGGAAGGCGTCCTCTGGCAGGTCAGTCACCATTGCCGCGATCGCCGGCCGCTCGTAGTACTCGACACCGGTCGCGCAGATCCCGAGCCCGACCGCACCGACCCAATGCTCGACGTCGGTCGCCTCCCGCAGCGCATCGAGGATGGCGTCCAGATGCGCGTTGGCGGCGTCGGTCACATAGAGGAAGCCAAGGCGACCCGAAACCGAGCCAAGACCACCGATAACGCTCTCGAGTACGGTATGCCAGTCGTCGTCAGCGGCATGGGCGAAGGGGAATGAGTGCATAGGGAGTAGTGCGGAAAGCGATGTGGAACGCAGACTCGAACGGTCGAGCCGGTGAGCGCAAGAGGCCTTATCAAAACGGCCGCTTAGCCCGCAAGCCTCTGATTTGTCTGGCCGCCGCAGGAGGCATCCTGTTCCGGCTTCTTAGGCGACTGGGCAAACGACGATCCCGCGCGATTCGGTACGGGCTTTGCTGCCAACCGTCATTAGACCTCGGCAAGATCACCTTTCTCTTGCAGCCAAGCGCGGCGATCGGCGGCCCGCCTCTTTGCCAGCAGCATATCCATCAAGGTAGCGCTTGCATCGCCAGGGTCAACCGTCAACTGGACCAATCGCCGGGTATCGGGATGGATCGTGGTCTCGCGCAGCTGCTGCGGATTCATCTCGCCGAGCCCTTTGAACCGCTGCACGCTGACCTTGCCCTTGAGCCTCTCGGCCGCGATCCGCTCCAGCACCCCGCGGCGCTCAGCATCATCAAGCGCGTAGAACACCTGCTTGCCGACATCGATCCGGTACAGCGGCGGCATCGCGACATAGATGTGCCCCGCCGCGACCAGGCGGGGAAAGTGCTTCAGGAACAACGCACAGAGCAGCGTGGCGATATGGGCGCCATCGGAATCGGCATCGGCGAGGATGCAGATCTTGCCGAACCGCAGCCGTGACAGCTCGTCGCTACCCGGGTCGACCCCGATGGCAATGGCGATATCGTGCACCTCTTGCGACCCGAGCACCTCAGCGGGGTCGACCTCCCAGGTGTTCAGGATCTTGCCGCGTAGCGGCATCACCGCCTGAAACTCCCGATCCCGCGCCTGCTTCGCCGACCCCCCGGCCGAGTCGCCCTCGACCAGAAACAGCTCGCTGCGGACCGGATCGGTCGCGGTGCAGTCGGCCAGCTTGCCCGGTAACGCCGGCCCCTGCGTGACCCGTTTGCGCGTGACCGCACGTCCGGCCCGCAGCCGCGCCTGGGCGGCACCGATCGCGATCTCGGCGATCCGCTCGGCATCGGCGACATGCTCGTTGAGCCAGAGACTGAAGGCATCCTTGACGACGCCCGAGACGAAGGCCGCGCACTCGCGCGACGAGAGACGCTCCTTGGTCTGCCCCGAGAACTGTGGATCGGCGAGCTTGACCGACAAGACCCAGCTCGCGCGGGCCCAGACGTCTTCGGGCGCCAGCTTGACATTGCGTGGCAGCAGGTTGCGGAACTCGCAGAACTCGCGCACCGCCTCGGTCAGACCGGTGCGAAAACCGTTGACGTGGGTGCCCCCTTGAACCGTCGGGATCAGGTTCACATAGCTCTCGGTGACCGGATCGCCGGCCTCGGGCAGCCAGGCAATCGCCCAGCTCGCGGCCTCCGTCTGCCCCTCGAGCGCGCCGACGAACAGCCCATCGGGCACCCGCTCCGCATCACCGAGCGCCTCGGCGAGATAGTCCCTCAGGCCGTCCGCATAGCACCATTGTTGTTCGTCACCGGTATTCTCGTCGCGGTAGCGCACATCGAGGCCGGGGCAGAGCACTGCCTTGGCCCGGAGCAGATGGGTCAGCTGCCGCACCGAGACCTTCGGCGAATCGAAGTAGCGCTCGTCAGGCCAGAATCGCAGCCGCGTGCCGCTGTTGTGACGGCCGACCTTGCCGATCTCGGTCAGCTCGGCCGTCTTGTGTCCGCTGGCAAAGGAGATGCTGTATTCCTTGCCGTCACGCTTGACCCAGACCTGCAGCTGCCTCGAGAGGGCGTTGACCACCGAGACGCCGACGCCGTGCAGCCCGCCGGCGAAGCGGTAACTGCCGGCCGAAAACTTGCCGCCAGCGTGGAGCTTGGTCAGGATGACCTCGACGCCAGGGAGACCCTGTTGGGGGTGGACATCGACGGGCATGCCGCGGCCGTCGTCGCTGACCTCGATCGAGCCGTCCTGATACAGGATCACATCGATGCGGCTCGCCTGACCGACCAGCGCCTCATCGACACTGTTGTCGATCACCTCCTGCACGAGGTGATTGGGTCGGGTGGTGTCTGTGTACATCCCCGGGCGCTTGCGCACCGGGTCGAGGCCGCTGAGGACCTCGATCGACGAAGAATCGTACTGTCCGCTCATGCGGTGGCGGAATGCTCCTTTCGATAACCTGGACCGCAGCGCGCAGCAGTCTCGCTGCGTTGACCGGCCAAAGCCGACTACGGTACCGTAGTTCGAAAGCATGGTTCAAATACCCCATGAGCAACGACACCATCGCCGATCCCAAACAGTTCGAGGCCTCGCTGCAAGCACTGGAAGCCATCGTCGATCAGCTCGAGCACGGGGATCTCACACTCGAGGCATCGCTCGAGGCCTTCGAACGAGGTGTGCGTTTGAGTCGCGGCTGCCAGCAGGCGCTCGAGCAAGCCGAGCAGCGGGTCCGCATCCTGACCGAACAGACCACCGAGGCAGAGCCCGAGCCCTTCTCGGTATCCGGGCAGCCGCCCGGCGCGCCCTCTTCCCAGCCCACCCCTGACCCGGGGTCGGAGAACGACCCGAGCGCGGATGCCTCCGAGCTGCGTCACGATTAGCCAAGCCAAACAGCCACCTCATGCAGAACGCGCCCCAGCTGAAAACCTTCTTCTCCGATTGCCAGACGCGCGTCGAGGCGGCCTTGGAGCGGGCACTTCCGCCCGCCGAACAGCCCCCCGCTCGTCTCCATCAGGCGATGCGGTATGCAGTGCTCGGCAGCGGTAAGCGAGTGCGGCCGACGCTCGCCTATGCCAGCGCGCAGGCGCTCGGCATCCCTAAGGAGCGCGTCGACGCCGGGGCCGTCGCGATCGAGCTCATTCATGGCTACTCGCTGGTCCATGACGACCTGCCGGCGATGGACGACGACGACCTCCGGCGGGGTCGGCCAAGCTGCCACAAGGCATTTGACGAGGCCACCGCAATCCTCGCCGGGGACGCGTTACAGACGCTCGCCTTCGCGACGCTCGCCCAGGAGCCGATCGACGAGATCGATGATTCGATCCGCGTCGCAATGGTGGCGGCGCTCGCGCGCGCGGCTGGATCGATCGGGATGGCCGGCGGACAGGCGCTCGATCTCGAATCAGAAGGAACCGAGCTCGACCTCGTGATGCTCGAGAACATCCATATCCACAAGACTGGCGCCCTGATTCGAGCCAGTGTCCAAATGGCCTCGCTGGCCTGCCCGAACCTCGAGCCGGCGCGCGCCGACGCACTCGACCATTATGCGAAGTGCATTGGATTGGCGTTTCAGATCCAAGACGATCTGCTCGACGTGGAAGGCGAAACCGACGTGATCGGTAAACAGAGCGGGGCCGATGTGGCGCACGAGAAGGCCACCTACCCATCGCTGATGGGGATCGGGCCGGCACACGAAGCCGCCAACGATCTCGTCAACGATGCGCTCAGGAGCCTCGAGTGCTTCGATGACGGCGCAGACCCATTGCGTTGGATCGCCCAGTACATCGTCAGCCGTGACCGATGAATCAGGCCTGGGAAACGACCGGGCGGCACAACCGATGATCATCAGATCGTAACGATTCGATCAGCGATGACCCAGCAACCGGAACTCATCGTCATGCTTCGCTGAACCGGCGAAGCGGCCCCATCGAACGACCCCGTGAAGCCCATCAAGCCCGGCATCGGTCAAAGCCGAATTGTGCTTTGCGCTCATCGAATGAGCGATAAGATCCATTCTCTGTATGGGACTGCTTGTCGTCGCTCATTCGAAGTCAACCGGCCCACCGCCGGCTCCTTGTCGATTCATCGATGTCTGATAGAGAACAGATTCTGAGGGCAAATCCGAATCGCTACCCGACAGGCGTTTGCAATCGTTCCTTAATCAGTCGGTAACCGCGGAACCCGATGACATTGAGCCGCAGTGCTGCGCCGCCGATTTGCCGACGACCCAATGATGATGGGCTCCCTGGACTTTTCTTTTCTCTCTCTATTCAATAACTTGCATTTTTATAACGAGTCGCGCCCAAACCGCTAGCAGTTGAAAGCAATGGACGAAGCTGCTAGCCTCCCTCAACTCTTTACGCACTGATCGCGCCCGGCCCGGGCCGGATTCAGCTGGTCGGTCATGTTGTTCGAATCTGATGCAAGACAAGGTTGTAATTAAGGATCTGTACAAGATCTTCGGCCCTGAGCCTGACGAGGCGCTTGCGCTGTTGGAGCAGGGGTTCTCGAAGGATGCGATCTTCGAGCGCACCCGCACGACGGTTGGCGTCCAGAAGGCCGACTTCAGCATTCGCGAGGGCGAGGTCTTCGTCGTGATGGGCCTTTCAGGCTCAGGTAAGTCCACGCTTGTTCGGATGCTCAATCGTCTCATCGAGCCGACTCGCGGCCAGGTGATCGTCGACGGTCATGACATCACGCAGATGAGCAAGAAGCAGCTCATCGAGATGCGGCGCAGCACGATGAGCATGGTGTTCCAGTCGTTCGCGCTGCTCCCGCATAAGACCGTTGCAGAGAATGCCGCATTCGGCCTGAATGTCTCCGGCGCCAGCAAGAACGAGCAGCGCGATCGAGCGATGCGTGCGCTCGAGACGGTCGGGCTGGCCCCCAACGCCGACAGTTATCCGGATGAGCTCTCAGGCGGTATGAAGCAGCGCGTGGGCCTCGCCCGCGCACTCGCAACCGAGGCGCCGATCCTATTGATGGACGAGGCCTTCTCGGCCCTCGACCCGCTGATCCGCACCGAGATGCAGGACGAGCTGGTCCGGCTGCAGGAGACCGAGGCGCATACGATCGTCTTCATCTCGCACGATCTCGACGAGGCAATCCGCATCGGGGACCGGATCGCGATCATGGAAGGTGGCGCCATCGTCCAGATCGGCACTCCAGAGGAGATCGTCACCAAACCGGCCAATGACTACGTGCGCTCGTTCTTCTATGGCGTCGATGTCAGCAAGGTCTTCAACGCCGGTGATATCGCATCGAAGAGCCTGCTCGCGGTATTCGAGCGCACCGGTGTCAACCTGCGCTCGGCGCTGGCACAGCTGCGAGATCACCGCGGCGATGTCGCCGTCGTGATCGATCGGGGTGGGCAGTTCCGCGGGCTGGTCACGGTCAACAGCCTGGCGGCCGCCGCCGCGAGCGATAACCCACAGTGGGAGGCGGCCTTCCTGAAGGACGCCGAGCCAGTCCCCGCCGAGATGGAGCTGTCCGAGGTACTGACCCGCGTCACCGCGAGCGAGCGGCCGGTGCCCGTGCTCGATGCGGATGGGCGCTATCGCGGCGTCGTCGACAAGACGATCCTGCTCCACACCTTGGACAAGACGACCTGACCCATGGCCAACGGTATCACCGATTTCCAAATCCCGATCGGCGACTGGGTCGCCGACGGGGTCGACTGGATTCAGATCAACCTGACCGGCGTGCTCGACGGCATCTCCGAGGTCCTCGAGCTCGTGATCGATTCGTTCGAGGGCGGCCTTCAAGCCGTCCCGCCGGTGCTGCTCGCCGCTCTGATCGTACTGATCGCAACCTGGCGCGTCGGCTGGAAGTTCGGCCTGTTCTCGGTCGCAGCGATGGTGCTGATCTTCGGGATGGGGATCTGGCCGGAGACGATCTCCACGTTGGCGCTCGTGATCGCGTCGAGCCTGGTGGCCTTGATCATCGGCATCCCGATCGGCATCGCGATGGCCCGGCACGACCCGGTCGAGGCCGTCGTGCGCCCGGTCCTGGACTTCATGCAGACGATGCCGCCGTTCGTCTATCTGATCCCGGCCGCCATCTTCTTCGGCCTCGGCAAGGTGCCCGGCTCGATCGCGACCCTGATCTTCGCGATGCCGCCGGCGGTGCGCCTGACCAATCTCGGCATTCGTCAGGTCAGCGAGGAGCACGTCGAGGCCGGCAAGGCATTCGGCTGCACCAGTCACCAGCTGCTCTTCAAGGTGCAGTTGCCGCTCGCGATGCCCTCGATCATGGCCGGCATCAATCAGACAATCATGTTGGCACTCTCGATGGTGGTGATCGCGTCGATGATCGGCGCTGGCGGACTCGGCAACACGGTCTTGACCGGCATCCAGCGCCTTGATGTCGGGCTCGGCTTCGAGGGCGGTCTCGGCGTCGTACTGCTCGCGATCCTGCTCGACCGCATCACCCAAAGCTTCGGCGCCGTCGGAGGCGCCGCCGCAGCGCCGTCCTTCTTCGGGCGCATGCGCCAAGCCTTCGAGCGCTGGAAGGACTCCCAATCATCGGATGTCTAAACCGCGTTCAGAGACAGAAACGTCATTTTGCCGCAGCTGGCGCGGTCAAAATTGCACATCCCAAACTGGACGCAGTGTAATCAGACGTAAACGAGATCCCGCATCGGCAGAACAACGGCTTGTCCGCGGCCGCACCGGTCAGTCCGCTCCGGGATCACGCGAAGCAAGCCTGGTTTGAGGGACGCCCTGGCCTGAGGCCCAGGTGGCCCAATTATCGCCGAATTCAGCGCGGCCGTGCCGGCGGCGCAGCGCCGATCGAGCGCCTCGCTCGGCAGACCCGGGGTGCTCGCAATGCCCCAACCGCCGCTCTTGAGGTCTGCGCTGAAAACCGATCGGTCGTCATGCGCGGCTGCGATCGGCCTGGCGCTTGCGCGCCACCATTCTCGCTCGCCACCGGCGGTCGAGAATGACGGGGCATCCTGCCCCACTCGGAACAGGTGAGACACTCGCATGTTCCGCTCCGATGTCATTCATCAACCCATTGAGGACTGACGATGTCTATGAAGACCTTAACCAAAGTCTTGCTCGCCGGAGCCCTCGCCCTGTCCATCGGCAGCGCGATGGCAGCCGAAAAGACCGTCAAGATCGGCTGGACAGCCTGGTCGGACGCCGAATTCGTCACCAAACTCGCCAAGCGCATCCTTGAAGACGAGATGGGCTATGAGGTCGAGCTGCTGCAGACCGATATCGCCCCCCAATACCAGGGGCTCTCGACCGGTAGCCTCGATATGATGCTGATGTCCTGGCTGCCCGGGACGCACGCCGATTACCTGGAGAAGGTCTGCAACGATGTCGTCCCGCTCGGCATCCTCTATACCCACGCCCGCCTGGGCTGGGCGGTGCCGGCCTATGTCCCCGAAGACATGGTGAGCAGCATCGAGGACCTGAAGAAGGACGAGGTCAAAGAGAAGCTCGACGAGACCATCACCGGGATCGATCCCGGCGCCGGCCTGACCCGCCTGTCGAAGCAGGCCGTCGAGGACTACGAGCTCGATGACTACGAGCTCCAGATCTCATCCGGGGCCGGTATGACGGCGGCGCTCGAGCGTGCGGTCCGCCGCGACGACTGGATCGTCGTCACCGCCTGGAGCCCGCATTGGATGTTCGGCGCCTATGACCTGCGCTATCTGGAAGACCCCAAGGGCGTGCTCGGCAGCTTCGAGCGTGTTGTCGCGCTCGCACGCAAGGGCTTCTATCAGGAGGACATCGAGGCGGCAAGCTTCATCTCGCGGATGCAGATCCCGATCGATGACCTGCAGGCGGCGATGTACGATGCTCAGGAGACCTCTTACGAGGATGCCGTCACCAAGTACATCGAGAACAACCAGGACCGGATCAGCTACTGGGTCACCGGTGAGCTCTGAATCGCGCTGCTGACCAGGTAGCCAAGCGGCCGATCGCTCACTCGGGATTGCTTGAACCGAGAAACCGCAGTCGGCCGCTTTCGCATTCGGAGTCTCAAGCTCAGCTTCTGGTCTCGTACGTTACAACGACCTGCAGCGCACGCCCTGTCCAGAACTAGCGGCGTTGAAAAGAACGACGGCGCCCGCCCCTCCTCGGGTCGAGCGCCGTCGCCAAGTTCGACCTCTTCTTATCGCACCAACGCGGGCCGCACCAACGCGGGCGATGGCACCGCAGCGCTCAGGCCTCGATCAGAAGTAGTAGCCGAAGTTGATGTTGAAGCGATAGTTCCAGTGATCGTTGCCGTTGGCGCCGAAGTCACCAACACCGTCCGTCGGCGAAAACAGGTTGCTGTAACCTTCCGGGTTGCCGTCTTCGTTTTCGTTACCGACGAAGTAGTTGCCATCCGAGAAGGCCAGGTCGGTGTAGATGTACCAACCGCCGCGCGCCCAGGCCGCGCCCAGGGTGACGAGCTGACTGTCGTTGAAGTCGCCCTCCTCCTTGATGATGCTGGAGTACTCGACGTACGGGCGCACCGAATCCAGCCAGGGGATCTGCGGCGTCTCATAGAGGTAACTGAGCGAGACTGCCGGCAACCAGGCCTCCGAGGCAACCGGCCAAGCGAAGTCGTAGGCCCCCATCGGGAACAGGGTGTCGGTATTGAGCGGGTTATCCGAGTCGATATCGTACTTGTAACGGGTCAGCTGGGTCGCGAGCAGCCAGTTGTTCCAGCTGTTGGTCATATGAACCGAGGCCGCCCAATGATGACCGTCGTCGGTCCGTCGACCCTTCAGCTGCCCGTACTGCAGTGAGACACCGAGATCGGTCGCAATTGGGGTTTCGTCGAAGGTATAGATCGCGCGGATGTTGAATTGGTTACGTTCCTCATAGCCATTCGGCGCCGCACCGCTGACAGTGCCATCAGGAGCAACGGCCGAACGCCACTCCACGGCATCATAGCCGTAGCGCGCGCTGTCCTGACTGGTCCCGTTGCCGTTCCACTCGCTGCGTGCATAGTAGGCGAGGTCGAGGCTCAGATTGCCGATATCGGTGACATACTTGATGCCGAGGTCCATGTCGTCCGACAGGCCAACATAGTAGTGCTGGTCGAAGAACCAGCTCTGGGAGACGCCATAAGGGCCAGGGCCAAAGGGAACCCGGTTGATACCCACCTGAACCTGACTGCCATCGTCGAAGTCCCAGCCGAGCCATCCGGTATGGACAAAATTGTAACCGTCATACCAACGGTACTCGAGCTTGCCGACTAGCTGCTTGTACTTCAGGTCCATATTGATGCGGAAGGTATCGAGCGCGAAGTTGCCGCCATTGCCTCCGCGCGACGGTCCAGGCCCCTCCCCGGGATAGCTCCCAAGAATGTAGTTGGCGCGGATCGCACCGCCGATCGTCAAGGGCCCGAACTGGATCTTGTCCGCTACCGGCGGACCGGAATCATCAAGCTGTGCCTCCGCTGCCGCTGCCTTCTCGTTCGCAGCGTCGGCGTCGGCCTTGGCAGCGGCAAGCTCGGCCTGAGCCCGACTGAGCTCGGCTTGGAGCTCGGCGATCCGCCGCTCGAGTGTCGCCGGATCAGCGGCGGCCGTTGCCAGTTGTGGCGCGCCAAGGATGGCAGCGAGGCTGAGAGCAAGCAGCGTGCGGGAGGCCTGTGGCCCTGACCGTAGACGCTCGGCAGATGCGCGAGTCGCGCGCGGTGTCTGGGTATTCATAGTGACCTATGACCTAGCGTGTGTGAGTGGAAGAATCGATCGCGTTGATTGTGCAACGTCGCTCGCGCGCGACCGACGAATGAATAATCGACGCGACATGTTGCCCCTGCGCAACATCTTGTAGTTTATATCGGGAACGGTGTTTTTTCTAGATCACAGCACCGAAAATCGCGCAAGTCATCG
This sequence comes from Gammaproteobacteria bacterium, assembly GCA_009908845.1. Classification (GTDB taxonomy): domain Bacteria; phylum Pseudomonadota; class Gammaproteobacteria; order Chromatiales; family Chromatiaceae; genus Lamprobacter. The sequence continues at coordinate 18,266 of JAAAOQ010000118.1, read as the reverse complement.
GCCCGCGTCATCTTTCTGTCATCTCCTCGCCGGGATTCACGGAAATGCCGTTCACACAACGCAGTAGGAAGGGCGCCCTAGGACCGACCTGACCTTGAGGGGCGTGCGCTGCGGGCGACGGAGCGCCCGTTGCCGGCGCGGCAACCGCCGCAAAAAAGCTTTGTCTCCGAACTTTCAGCATCGAGCTCGCTTAGGTTAGGATTCAGCGGCCTGCAGCGGATCACGAGCGAGCTTATGCAAGAATCGAGCGACTCTCCACCGAACACCGACTCGAACAGCGGCCCAGACAAGATGACGACGACCGGGGCGAGCGCCGGCCCAAGCATTGAGGCCACCAGCAGGCCGGATTCCGGTCGCCCCGGCTGGCTCCAGCTCGATGTCCATCCCTGGGTCTTCTTCGTCTCGGCGGCCATCATCATCCTCTTCGTTGGCCTCACCATCTTCTTCGAGAATACCGTCGACAACCTGTTCAATACGGTTCAGGGGGCGGTCTCGAAGTACGCCGGCTGGTTCTTCGTCGGCACGATGAACGTGATCCTGATCTACGTGATCGCGCTCTTGCTCGGGCGCTACGGCGACATCCGGCTCGGTGGGGAAGGTGCAAAGCCAGAGTTCTCGACGCTCGGTTGGTTCGCGATGCTGTTCAGCGCCGGGATGGGGATCGGCCTACTGTTCTACGGTGTCGCCGAGCCGATGTTCCACTATGTGGCGTCACCACTGGCGGAACCGGGCACCCCAGAGGCTGCCCGCGTCGCGATGGATTTCACCTTCCTGCATTGGGGACTGCATCCCTGGGCGATCTATGCACTGGTCGGGCTCTCGCTCGGCTTCTTCGCCTTCAATAAGGGTCTGCCGCTGTCGATCCGCGCGGTCTTCTACCCCGTCTTCGGCGAGCGCATCTATGGGCCGATCGGCAACATCATCGACATCATGGCCACGGTCGCGACCATGTTCGGCGTCGCGACCTCGCTCGGTCTCGGGGTCCAGCAGGTCAACGCCGGTCTCAGCCATCTCGTCGACTTCATCCCTCAGAGCACGACGGTCCAGCTGTTGCTGATCGCTGGTATCACCGCCGTCGCGACCTGGTCGGTCGTGCGCGGTCTGGACTCCGGCATCAAGCTGTTGAGCCAGATGAACGTGGTCGTCGCCGCGGTCCTGATGTTCTTCGTGCTGCTGGTCGGACCGACCCTGTTCATCCTCAACGCCTTTATCGAGAATATCGGCGTCTACGTACAGAACTTCCCGGCGCTCAGCACCTGGAACGAGACCTACGACGACACCGACTGGCAGAACGGCTGGACGGTCTTCTACTGGGGCTGGTGGATCGCCTGGTCGCCCTTCGTCGGCATGTTCATCGCGCGCGTCTCCTACGGGCGAACCATCCGTGAGTTCATCAAAGGCGTGCTGCTCGTGCCGACGCTGGTCACCTTCATGTGGGTGACCACCTTTGGCGCCACCGCACTGGATATCGAGATGTTCGGCGCAGGCGGCCTCGCTAAGGCGGTCCAGGAGAACATCCCGGTATCGCTGTTCGTGATGCTCGAGAACCTTCCGCTGAGCGCGATCTCGTCGGTCGTCGCGATCACCGTCATCATCACCTTCTTCGTAACCTCGTCCGACTCCGGCTCGCTCGTGATCGACATCATCACCGCCGGAGGCAACACCGAACCGCCGGTGGTCCAACGGGTGTTCTGGGCCGTGATGGAGGGCACCGTCGCCGCAGCGCTGCTACTCGGTGGTGGCCTGGTTGCGCTGCAAACCGCAGCGATCTCGACGGGTCTACCGTTCGCGATCATCCTGCTCGGGATGTGCTGGTCACTCCACCTCGGTCTCGTCCACTACAAGACCGGCCAAACCTTCGAGCTCAACCTCGGCGGCTATGAAGGCCCCGAGTACCGGACCCATGCGACACGCAAGATGCCGACCTTCGGGCGACGCCAGTTCTGGGTTCCAACCGGTCATATCCAACGCGCCACGGGCGCTGCTGTCCGTCCGCGGCCCGCCGTCGCGGCGTTTGGCGTCAGCAAGTCGACCAAGGACCCGCAAGGCCCAGGACCTGATACCAGTCGCACCGATCAGCCGGCCACAGAGCAGCCGAAGAGCGGAGGCAGCGCATGATCAAGGGCTCTTTTCACCGCCGAAGGCAGGCTCAGCGGCGTCGGATGCACCCGGCATTGCCGCTGTTGACCGCGGCCATCGCCTTCTTCTTCACCGCTGTCGGCAACGCAGCGCCGCCAATCCGGATCGCTTATGTCGATTGGTCGTCGTCGGTCGCGAGTGCGAACGTCGTCTGCGTGGTGTTGGAGGAACGGCTCGACCTGGGTTGCGAGCTGATCGAGACCAGTGCCGATGAGATGTGGCGCATGGTCGCCGAGGGCGAGGCCGATGCCATGCTATCGGCCTGGCTTCCCGACACCCATGCCGACTACTTTGCAACCTTTGGCGATCAGCTTGATGACCTCGGTCCGAATCTGGTCGGAACCCGCACCGGCCTGGTGGTGCCGGCGACGGGCGTTGGCCGGCAGACCGGCGCCCAAGGCGAGCGTACCCGGCCCAGCCTGAACATCCATCGCATTCCTGAGCTTGCCGAGCATCGCCGGATGCTTGGCGGTCGCATCCAGGGGATCGATCCGGAGGCGGGCATCATGACCGCCACCGAGCGTGCGATCGACGTCTACGGGCTCGCTGGATTCCGGCTGATCAGCGGCAACGAGGCGACGATGACCGAGGCACTCGCCAACGCGGTCGCGCGCAATCGTCCGATCGTCGTGACCGGCTGGGTCCCGCATTGGATGTTCGGCCGCTGGTCGCTGCGCTTTCTCGATGATCCCGAGGACGTCTATGGCGGCAGCGGACGCATCCATACGATGGCGCGCCTTGGCCTTGCCGATGAGCGCCCGCGGGCAGCAGCCCTGCTCGATCGCTTCGAGTGGGACCCGCAGGCAATGGAGCGGCTCCTGGTTTGGGTCCACCAAGATCAGGGTCGGGACCCCTATGCCCAGGCCCTGCGTTGGACGCGCGCCTATCCTGACCGCGTCGATGCCTGGCTCGAGGCCGGCGCGCAGTAACATTGCCCCGCGCTTTGATACCACCCTTCACACGGCCGCCTAAGCCGGCCGCGCACTCACGCGCACGGAGAACGCCACATGCTGCAAGGCATCAGCCAAAAATTCCGCGGCGGCTGTCTGATGCTCGTCCGCGACAACGGGGAGTCGGTCGACTTCCTCGGCAGCGCCTTCGTTGTCCATGAGCAGGGTTATCTGCTGACCTCGGCCCACCTTGTGACCGAGACCGAAGGGCTGCTCGTCGTCCCGACCTCGAGCGGCGGTGAATTCCATCCGATCACCTTCGACCGAGTCGCTGCGATGGCGGTCTCGGTCGCTCGACGTGATTCAGCGCATGATGTCGCACTGCTCAAGATCGACCAAGCGCTCGACATCGGTATCCCCGACGACTTCTTGGGCAGCGGAGCGAATGTGCTGCCCGGCGCCATGGTGATGAGCTTGGGCTATTCGTTCGGACATGACCAGATCCATACCTCGCTGACGGTCGGCGGCTATGCTTCGGCGAAGATCCGCTCCTACAACGACACGCGATTGATCCTGTTCGACAACATGGTCCAAAACGGCGATATTGGTGGACCGCTGATCCATGTGCAGGATGGACACATCGTCGGGGTCATCAGCGGCCGCTTCGAACCGGCCGACGTCATCGTCCAGGATGCGGATTGGGAGCGCCGCCCGGCCCGAAACACCAACATCTCCTTTGCCGTCGATATCGACTACGGGACGGCACTGATGAAGGCAGAGGGGCTCTTCGAGCACGACTGAGCCGGGGCGCAAGAAGTCAAGTGCCTGGTCCTGGACCCGAGTCGGGGTTGTCGCGCGAACGCGAGGGCCGCACTCTCTATGATTAAGAAAGACTAATCGGGGCCGTCACCGGTTGCGCCAACGCGCCGCCCCATCCCGTTTCACCGTTGGAGCTTTGTCTGTGGATTCCCTGCTGACCAGCCCGCCACCTTCGGCGTCGGCCAACCTCGAACCATCAACCGACGCGAGCGGCTCAGCCGCTGCCTGCGAGATTGCGGACGTCCAGGCGAGTCGCGACGAACGCCGGATCGCGATCAACAAGGTCGGCATCAAAGACATCCGCCATCCGGTCCGGATCAAGGACCGCAGCGGCCGCGAGCAGCACACGGTCGCGTCCTTCAACATGTACGTGTTCCTGCCCCACCATTTCAAAGGGACGCACATGTCGCGCTTCGTCGCGATCTTGAACGGCCACGAACACGAGATCGGCGTCGGCACCTTCAAGGAGATGCTTACCGAAATGGCCGAGCGGCTCGAGTCGGAGGCCGGACATATCGAGATGCGCTTCCCATTCTTCGTCAACAAGCGCGCCCCGGTGACGGGTGTCGAGAGCCTGCTTGATTACGACGTCACGCTGATCGGCGAGGTCCGTGACGGCCAGCCGGAGCTTTCGATCAAGGTCGTGGTCCCGGTGACGAGCCTGTGCCCTTGCTCGAAAGAGATCTCTCGCTATGGCGCACACAATCAACGCTCTCATGTCACCGTCGAGGCCCAGACGCGAGGCTTCCTCTGGATCGAGGAGCTGATCGAGATGGTCGAATCCGAGGCCAGCGCCCAGCTCTATGGCCTACTGAAGCGTCCGGATGAGAAGTACGTCACCGAGCACGCCTACGACAACCCCAAGTTCGTCGAAGACACGGTCCGTGATGTCGCGCGTCGTCTCAACGCCGATACCCGTATCGGCGCGTATCGGGTCGAAGCCGAGAACTTCGAGTCGATCCACAATCACTCGGCCTATGCGATGGTCGAACAGGATCGCTAGCGGCCGTCGAATGCTGTCTCGGCACGTGGAAAGACCACCTCAATCTTGAACGGGGCTTCTGTATCGCCCGTCACTGTCACCCAAACACCGCCCAGGAATGGCGAGCCGGGTACCTCGAGACGCCAGAACCGACGACCATCCTGACCAGCCCGATCGTGATCAGCGGCGCCGACGAGCGGCTGATTGAACTGGAAGCGGTGGGTATCGCCATGCACGGCAAGGACTGGCCTTCGGTAGCGCTCGAGCAATCGCCGCAAGTCGGCCAACAAGGAACGAAAGCCTTCCTCAGGCGCGGTTCGCTCGAAGCCTGGATTGGCATGGAAGAACAGCACCAGCGCCCGCGCCCGCTCTTCCCTTGCTGCCGCCGTCGCCGTCTGCAACAGCGCGCGGTTGGCCACCGAGCGACGCTCCCATTCCGCCATCGCCGATGGCGAATCGGGTTGGTGATTGTTCTGGCTCCCCACCACATGGAGTAGCACGAGCATCACACCGTCGTGCATCAGATAGGCGTTCTCCGGAAACGCCGGATCGGGAACGACCAAGCCCAACGACTGATTGTGAAGCACCTCCGGATCGGCGAAGAACCGCTCCCGCAGTGCCTCGAGCCGCTCGAGCGGATCATGGCGTCCAGCCGAGCGCCGATGGCAGTCGGTCCATTCATTGTCCCCGGGCGTATAGAGCACCGGCACCGATTGCGCCTTGAACAGGGTCGCGATGCGCCGGTTGCGTGCCTCGCTGCAGGGCTGGCCGCCGCCCTTGATATCACCGACGTGGACGATGAACGAGGGCGACCGGTCGCCAGCCTGCCCCAGCAAGCGCGCAAAAGGCTCGTACTCGGCATCGGCATAGGGGGCATCGCCGACGACGAAGAACCGTAGCGCCTTTCCCGTCGCGACCGGATCGGCGGTCGCGGTTCCCGCGATCAGCGCCAGCGCTGCAACCAGAACCCAGGGGCACAGGATGCGCGGCAGATGCGCGCCAGCGGATTCCGGAGTGCTCATCGGCTGTCTTCGGCTCGCTCGCCGCGCTCGACCCACACCGATATCAGCGGGTGGGGCTTCTCATCTCGCAACGCCTGCCGATTCCACGGAATCAATGCGAGCCTGATCGCATCGCCGACCGCCTGGCATTGGGTCTCATCGAGATCGACCCGGACCCGACAGCGCCAGCCCTTGAGTCCATAGCCATCATCGGCACGGACATCGAGCCGGAACCTCGCGGCAGGGGTCAAGTGCTCCGCGACACAGAGGTCGACCAACCAGCGCAGCAGACCCTGGACCGCATTGTCGTCATCGAAGCGCCGATGGCGTGATCCGCTCCAGGTCTGAGCCCGCAGCGCCAGCATCCGGCGGCGCTGCTCGACCCAGTCATTGGCAATCAAGCGCATCGCCACCGACGCGGCCTGCTCGGAGGCAAAACGGCGCCCAGAGAGCTCGACCAGGCTGCGCGGAACGCCGATCCCGTGCAGACGCATGGTCTTCGCTGCCTGCGGCGCTCTGCTCTGACCCTGCCCGGCGCCGTTGCGCTCGGCCATCTCATACCAGCGCCGGGCCTCGGCGATCTCGTGTGTATCGCGCACGATCACGCCGCCATCCTCGGTGTGCTCCCAGCCATCCGGCCATAATGCCACCTGGTAGAGTGGAAGGGACGCGACGATGCGATCAGCGCGCGCGCGCTCCGCCCGCCGTTGCAACCAACCCGTCGGTCCGCCTCTCGCGAATGACGGACGCATCGCCTCAGTAGCGGCCGTGCGACCGGGTCACATAGTTGCGCAGCTGATCGCTCTCCTGGTTCGCGCGCATCAGGTTGCTGTGCGTGATCCGGAACAGCGCCCGCATCACCTTGAGCACCAGCCGCGGCTGCTGTTCCAGTAGCGCCTCGAAATCATCCGGCTCGAGCGTAAGCAGGACACAACCACCCGCCGCGCGCAATCCGGCCTTTCGTGGGGAACCGTCGACAAAGGCCCGCGTACCGGCGCATTCGCCGGGCGCCATCCGGTAGACGGCCGTATCGGACCCTTCGCTGCGATACGTTACATCCAAACGGCCTTCGACCAGCACGAACAGGGTTCGTCGCTGCTCGCCCTCGCGTACCGCCCAGGCCCCATCGCGGAGGCGCACCTGACCCATCACCTCAGCCAGTCTCGCGAGCTCGATCGTATCGAGCTCAGTCGCGAGCACCGATGCCCTCAAACCTTCAGCCGTTGTGGGTTCGTCGATTACTACGCTCATCATCATGGCTACCGTTGCCTTCCAGAACGCTGCAAACTTAGCAGAACTCGATGACGATCTCTCTGTCAATCCACCGGACCGCAATCAGCATTCTGTGATGCCCTGCTAGAATGCCATCGACGATCGACAGCCGGCTGCGCAAGGCGCTCAGCGAAGCCGGTGACATCCTACCAATGCCTCCGGTTGTCACAGAACCGGTCTGCCACAAGACAAACAATACCCGGCCCCATGACCATCACCACTTCCACCCGACACGGCCGCGGGAGACGTTTTCGGCTGATCGACGGACTGGCAGCCTTTGTCGCCATTCTGCTGATGCTGGTTGGTCTGCTCCGATTGGGCACGACGGATCAAGGTCTGACAACGGAACACAGGGCGCTCCCAGAGGCGCCGCTGACGGTCTATGAACCGACCGATGTCGATCACGCGCCGATCGTCGTCATCGCCCACGGCTTCTCGGGATCGCGCCAGATGATGCAGCCCTTCGCGCTGACCCTGGCGCGCAACGGCTATACCGTTGTCTCCCTCGATTTCCCCGGTCATGGCGCCAACCCGCGGCCGCTCGAGGGTGAGATCGGCGCGCCGCGCCGCGCCCAGATCCTGCTCGACGCGCTGGCGGCGGTCGTCGATTACGCCGCTGCGCTGCCGCAATACGATGGCCGGCTAGCGCTCCTCGGGCATTCGATGGCAGGCGACATCGCGGTGCGCTATGCGAGCACGGAGGCCGAGACCGACCCGGCGTCCATGCCGCCACAGTCCGAGCCGACTTCTGGGCGTCCTGACCGAATCGGGGTCGACGCCCTGGTCGCCGTCTCCCCCTACCTGTCGCAAGAGCTCGGCCCGTACCAACCGAACGAGAGCCCGGCCAATATGCTGTTCATCTATGGCGCGTGGGAGCCAGAGATGATCCATCAACAGGGCCGTGAGGCCGTTGCTGCGGTCGCGGGATTGCCGCCGGATCAGGTCGCTGCCGGGATCACCTACGGCGAGCAGGAGAGCGGCAGTGCGCGCAGGCTGGTGCTTGCCGACGCGGTCGAGCACATCGGCGTGCTCTACAGCCAGCAATCGCTGGAAGCGGCCCTGAGCTGGCTCAATCAGGTATTCGATCACCAAGGCAGCGGTTGGGTGGATCGACGCGGCCTCTGGCTTGGTCTCTACTTCCTCGGCGTGATACTGCTCGCCTGGCCCCTCAGTCGCCTGCTGCCGCGCGTGAGCCCGGAACCGCTGGGTGCCGGCCTCGACTGGCGCCGATTGCTGCCCGTGGCCGCACTGCCGGCACTGTTCACGCCGCTGATCCTCAGACCCGTTCCGAGCGATTTCCTGTCCATTGCCATCGCCGACTACATCGCGCTGCATTTTGCGGTCTATGCCCTGCTCAGCGGCATCGCGCTCGTCCTCTGGGGCAAGCGCTCCAACCGCAACCCGAGCCAAGAACGGGCGCCAGCCTCGCTGCCGGCACTGATCGTCGCCCTGATCGCCGTGATCGCCTACCAGACCCTTACGATCGCCCTCCCAACGGATCGTTACGTCGCGGCCTTCCTGCCCGATCCGCATCGCGGCATCATCCTGATCGTGCTGCTCACCGCGACGGCGCTCTGGTTCAGCATCGACGAATGGATCACGCGCGGCGAAGGGGCGGCAGGTGGCGCCTATGCGTTCACGAAAGGGCTCTTCTTGGCCTCTTTGATGCTCGCGGTCGCGCTGAACCTCGAGCAGTTGTTCTTCCTCGTCATCATCATCCCGGCCATCCTGATCCTGTTCATCGTCTTCGGGCTATTCAGCGCCTGGATCTATCGCCGAACCGGGCACCCGTTGGTTGGCGCTCTGACCAATGCCCTCGTCTTCGCGGTCGCGATTACAGCGAGCTTTCCGATCGCCGATTGAGCGCTCGTGCATCGCATCAGCAATACCGAGACCCTTTTCCTGCCAGCTGGTCCTGCCAGCTGTGCTCTCAGCGCTGTAGGAGCCCGCTTGCGGGCGACCAGGCCGCGCTCGCGGCGGCGAAGATCGCCCGCAAGCGGGCTCCTACCGCACAATCCTTGCCGCGCGCTTTCCCGCATTGCGAACCCGGTCATAATTCGTTAACCGGCGCATTGCCTCTACGGGATGCCAGTGCTACATCTCTGTAAGACGATTAGTTCGATGCCGCTTGAGAAGAAGCCGACCGAATGGCCCAATCCGACCCAGCGCGCCAACCTGGCGCCGGCCCTTGGCATGCCAGGCAGGGTATCCAGCGCGTGCTGCAGTTCACCGACCTCCATCTCTACGCCGATCCAGATCAGACCCTGTTCGGCGTTCCGACCCGCTCCACCTTCGAGGCGGTCCTTGCGCAGTCACAGGTAAGACATTGGCCGCCCGACGTGATTCTCTTCACAGGCGATCTGATCCATGACGAACGCCTTGAGGGCTACCGTTATCTGCGCCAAGTCATCGACCGCTGTGGCGTCCCCTGCTTTTGCATCCCGGGCAACCATGATCACAAGGGGCTCCTCGCGAAAGCGGTCGACGCCCTCGCAGCCGAGCCCTTTCGTGCCGAGCGGATCGGCAGCTGGGATCTCTTGCTACTGGATTCAACGATCGACGGCTCGGACGCCGGACGGCTGCAGCCAGGAACGCTCGAGGCAGTCGAGCAGCATCTCTCCTCGAACCAGGGGCGCCCGACGCTGATCTCCCTCCATCATCAGCCGGTCCCGGTCGGCAGTCGCTGGATCGACACCATGAAGGTCGAGGACGGTGCAGCGCTCCTCGGGCTGACGGCTCGCTATCCTCAGCTCCGGTTGATCCTGTGGGGCCATGTCCACCAGTCGTTCGACCGACGGCAGGGGCCCACGCGGCTTCTCGCCACGCCCTCTACCTGCGCTCAATTCGCACCAGGTCATGAAGAATTCACCCTCGATGACGAGCCGCCCGGTTATCGCTGGCTGGAGCTGCACGCGGACGGACGCCTCGACACCGGCATCGAGCGTGTCGAGGTCATCCCTCAGGCGGTCGAGAAGCCACTCCTGTGCTGATAGGCAACCGACTCGCAGGCGACGTCGGTGACCTCGGCAGCTGAGGGACCGCGACCCAGCCAGGCCTTGAACGCATCCAACGCCTCGGGCTGGCCGCACGCCAGTACCTCGACCCGGCCATCGGGAAGGTTGCTCGCATAGCCGGACACGCCCAGTCGCTGCGCCTGATCACGGGCCGACGCGCGAAAGAAGACGCCTTGAACGCGCCCGCTGATCAAGCAGCGCATGCAGCGAGCACCGTCGGACGTTTTCGACTCGGGCTGATTCATTGCGGATCTCCTTCGTCTAATCGGTCGCTGATCTGATCTGAAACGGTCCTGCTCTGAAACGGATTCGATCGAGCAAGGGCCTGTGCTGGCAAGGCTAGCTGGGCCCGAGCGAGCGGCGATCGGCTTTGCGACTGACTTGCTACGGGCCGGCGAGCGACGCCTGCTGCCCGGCGCTGCGCATGGCCCGCTTGTACTTGGTGAACGTGGTCTCCTTGTAGGCGTCTTCAACGACGTATCGACCGAGGAGCAGGAACTCCTCAACATCGCGGGTCGCGCCCGTGTAGCGCGCCACGAGATTGCCATCGAGATCGAAGAACGCGAACACCGGGGTCGCGCGAACACGGAACTGCTTGAGCGCGAACTCCTTCTCCGGTGCGGTATTGCCCTCGAAGTCGACGACCTCGATATCCCCCTCGACATCGACCGGGAAGATCAGAAAGTGCTCGCGAAAGTAGTCCTGAACCTCGGGCTGATTCAGCACGCGGGTCTTCATCCGGTGACAGAACGGACATTCATCCATCTCGAACATCAGCAGGATGCCGTCCTTGCCCTCGTCCTGAGCGAGCTGAAGCTCTTCGCTGAAGTCGCCGAAGGTCTGGTTGAAGAAATAGTCGCCCGGATCACGGCCTGGATCGGCGGCGAGGGCCGGCCCGGCCAGCAACATCAATAGCGGCAGCGCCGCGAAGCGCTTCACCGCACCCATGTATCGCATCAAAGACATCGTCGATTCCTCAAGGTCGATTGATCTCGCCACGCATCCCACAGACCTGCCCACATCCTGGCCCCATCATGATCTCATCAGGAGGCACCCTTCTCGGTCCAGAACAACGGCACCCGCGGCAGGACGGCTTCGCAGGACCGCTTCACAGGCCTTTGCTGCAGACCCGAGCAGGAACGCGGCGGTTCCGAGCAAGGGTCCTCAGACCTTGCGGCCATCGAGCACCCAAGCCTGGGCAGGCGCCTCGGTCGCCAACGCATTGTGCGAACAAGACGGCAGCGTTGCAACGCGCGGCCCGACACGACCGCTCGACGAACCCAGTGAAGACGAACCCGCTGAAGCCGAAGCGGGTACACTGGTGGCGCACGACAGACAATCCGCCCACTCGAGTCCAAACGGGTCATCGTAGACCGATCACGAGGCGCCCAGGATAGCCCGCCGAGCGGCTCCGGCAGCAGGTTATGACCACCTCGATCGCGCAACTGCTGCAGGGTTCATTCGGGATCGCCGTGCTGATCCTGATCGCCTGGCTGCTCAGCGAGAACCGCCGGGCCATCTCCTACCGCGTCCTGATCGGCGGACTCGGCCTGCAGCTTGCGCTCGCCGGTCTCCTGCTTGGAGTGCCCGAAGCGCGCAGCCTGTTCATCGCGATCAATGCGGTGGTCGAGGGTATCCAAAAGGCCACAGATGCCGGGGCCGGATTCGTCTTCGGCTATCTGGGCGGCGGTCCGGCCCCGTTCGAGATCGTCGAGCCCAGCAATCGTTTCATCCTCGCCTTCCGCGCCCTACCGCTGGTGCTGGTCATCGGCGCCCTCTCGGCGCTGCTATTCCACTGGCGAGTGCTGCCACTGGCCGTCAACGCGCTCGCATGGCTCCTACGCCGCAGCCTCGGGGTCAGTGGCGCGCTGGGCCTCGGCACCGCAGCCAATATCTTCATGGGGATGGTCGAGGCGCCGCTGCTGATCAGGCCTTATCTGAAGGCGATGAGCCGAGGTGAGCTGTTCGCGCTGATGGTCACCGGCATGGCAACCATTGCCGGAACCGTGATGATGCTCTATGCCTCATTGCTGGCCGACAGCATCCCGAACGCGCTCGGCCATCTGTTGACCGCCTCGCTGATCAGCGCTCCGGCCGCGCTAGCGATCGCCGAGCTGATGGTGCCGATGCAGTTCCATGGCAAGGCGATCGCCAACGCCGGGGCCAACACCGATCGGCCCCCAGTCGGCGCCCCGGACGTGCCCGCAACAGGGCTCGAGAGCCGCTATGGCAGCGCCATGGATGCGATCACAGGGGGTACATTGGAAGCGGTCCCACTGCTGCTCAACATCATCGCGCTGTTGATCGTGATGGTCGCACTGGTGACCCTGGCCAACGAGCTGCTCGCCTTCCTGCCCCAGGTCGGTGGCCAATCGCTGCAGTTGGAGCGCATGCTCGGCTGGCTGTTCGCGCCGCTGGTCTGGCTGATCGGCATCCCCTGGCAGGAGGCGACGACCGCGGGCGCCTTGATGGGAACCAAGACGGTGCTCAATGAGCTCCTGGCGTTCATGGCGCTGTCCGACCTGTCGCCGGATGCGCTTTCGGAGCGCAGCCGGCTGATCATGACTTATGCGCTCTGCGGCTTCGCCAACCTCGGCAGCCTCGGCATCATGCTCGGCGGGCTCGGTAGCCTGGTGCCGGAGCGCCGTGCCGAGATCGCCGCGCTGGGCCTCAAATCGATCTTCGCGGGCACCCTCGCGACCCTGATGACCGGAGCCGTCGCGGGTTTTCTGATCGGGTAGGCGATGCCGGCTGCCAGCGCCCAGCCGGTTCGCTCATCGGCCAGTTCACGCATCAGCTGCGTTAGAGCTATTGCATCTGATCGCCGGACAGAAGACGCCACAGGGTTCAGGGCCTGCACATCGATCTCGTCCGGCGGTCAGCATGACTGCCTATACTCAGCAGCCGGTTTGCTCATAAGGAGTCGGTCAACCGCGAACGCGAAACTGACATTCGCCCTGCGCCAGATCGACCTCGGCCAACGCCAACGGGATACGCTGATCGAGGGCCATATCCGACTTCGCGCGGATGCGGGTCTCGAGTGCTAGTGGCGGGATCATCAGGACGGCCTTTCGCTCCTGCAGCTCGACGACGACCCCCTCGCCGCTCCAACGCGGATTCCGGTCGAGGTGGACCAGCTTCCAATGCAGGTTGGACTGCCGCTCGGCACGACGCGCCGTCATTGCACCCTGTTCGGCCTCTCCGATCCGGCGGCTGACCTGCTCCGCCGTCAAGGGCTCGGCGCCCTGCAGGTGCGCACGCAGCTGCTGATGGACGAGCAGATCGCTGTAGCGGCGCAATGGGCTGGTCGCACGGGTGTAGGCATCGAGCCCGAGGCCGAAATGCCGGCTCGGCTCCCCAACCAGACTGCGACTCGGCTTGAACAGGCGCCGGTAGGCGTACATCGCGGCCATGCCGGCCGGCTGCTCGATCCGCTCCGGCGCCGGCTGGGTCGCGTACGGGATCGGGATCGCACGCGCCTGACAGTAACGCGCCGCCGCCTCGCCGGCCATCAGCATCAGCTCGGTGACCAGCGCACGCGCGCCGCTGCGCTCGACCGGACGGATCACCACCTCGCCATCCTGGACGCGGACGTTGACCTCGGGCAGATCGATCTCGGTCGCCCCCTGAGCCAAGCGCCGCGCCCGATACCGCTCGGCCACGGCAGCGAGCTCGGACAGCGGCGGTTGCTCGAGACGCCGATCGGCCTCGGCGTAGCTCAGACGCTGCACCCGGACCAGACTCGGCTGTACTAGGACGTCGGCGATCGCCCCCTCGGCATCGAGGGTGATACCGAACGACAGCGCCGGCGACCGCTCCTGGAGCCCGAGCCCGAGCTGTTCGGTCACTGCCGGAGGAAGCATATGAATCGTGCGCTCGGGCAGATAGAGGTTGGCGCCACGCGCGCGCGCCTCCTGCTCGAGCTCACTATCGGCAGCGACCAGGTGCGCCACATCGGCCACGTGGACCCAGACCCGCTCGCCATCGACGCTGATCGCATCATCGGGGTCCTGGTTGCCCTCATCGTCGATCGCGAGTGCCGGCAGATGGGTCAGATCGAGCCGATCCGACTCGCGCCCCACATCAGACGCTGCATCAGCGGCGACCGCGAGGCTTGGAACCGGTACTGCGCTGTCCGCCTGCGGCGCGCCAACCCGAACCGGATAGGGGTTGTGCTCCGGTTCCCAGTAGCCGCCGCGGCCTTGGCCTCGCGCTCGGCGCGATCGCGCTCGATCGCTTCGGCCGCGCGCGGTCGCAGCACCGCGGTGGTTCCCTCGAACCAAAGCCCCTCACTGAGCCATTCCCACGCGCCCCAGGCCGCCCCCGGCGTGTGCTCGCCGTAGAGCAGCTCGGCCAGCTCCTTGAGATCGCTCTCCGCGCCCTCGAGCAGCTCCCAGGCCTCTTGCGGATCAACCTCCGATGGCCTTAGGTTGCTCAAGCTCGTGACCGGCCCCGGATGCAGCGGCAGCACGTCCTTGGGGCGCACGCGCTTGGTCTGCCCGCCCTCGATCTCGATCTCGATCTTGTCCGCTGTGGCGAGGACCCGGGCCGGGCGGCTCTTGTAGACAACAAGGCTGCCAGTGCGCGGCGTGGCTTGATGGAAGGACAAGGCGGTGTTACCTCTCGTGCTAGGCGTGACTGTTCGGCAGCCGCCTGAAGGGAGCCGAACCCGTCACTATATCAGCTGCACCCGGCACGGGGCGCATTCCGCTATGATGGATGCAAGCGAGACCTGACCATGTACCGAGCTGGCCCTGTCGCAGAAGCCAGGTCACACCAACCTAGCAGTCGATGGATCGGCCAGCGAGCGAGACCCGACCATGCATACCGATTGGCAAGCCTTTCTCGAGTCCCAGAGCGGCCGTCCCGGTGACGACGGCGCCGCCCGTTTCGACGACGCCCCAGCCGAGCCCGAGTGCGCGCTCGTCGACCTATCGCATCTCGGCCTGATCGCGGTCGCCGGCCCTGATGCCATCGACTTCCTGCAGGGGCAGCTCAGCAATGATCTGCGCGAGCTCTCCGAGACCCATACTCAGTTCAACAGTCATTGCAGTCCCAAAGGCCGCATGCTCGCAAGCTTCCGCGTGCTGCGTTTCGAAGAAAGCCTGTTCCTGGTGCTGCCACGCTCGCTGATGGACACCCTGTTGAAGCGGCTACGGATGTTCCTGCTCCGGTCACAGGCGACCATCGATGACGTCAGTGATGCGCTGGTCTGCTTCGGCATCGTTGGCGACTGCGCCGACGACTCGCTGAGACACGCATACGGTGATCTGCCGGACGCGGTCAACGGGATGATCCGCGCCGGCGATAGCGCATTGATCCGCGTCGCCGGCACGCCCTCTCGATACCTGGTGCTCGGCCCAGTCGACTCCGCCCGTGCCACCTGGGACGCTGTCAAGGCGGCCGGCGCCGTGCCCGCGAATCCCGAGCACTGGATGCTTCACGACATTCGCGCCGGCATCCCGACCGTCCTTCCGGAGACCAGCGACAGCTTCGTGCCGCAGATGGCGAACATGCAGCTGATCGATGGGGTCAGCTTCCACAAGGGCTGCTACACCGGTCAGGAGGTCGTCGCGCGGATGCAGTACCTCGGCAAGCTCAAGCGCCGGATGTATATCGCCCGCGCGGAGCTGCCCCCAGACGCCGAGCCGCCGGCACCTGGAACGCCGCTTGGCGCTGCCTCGAGCAGCTCGGAGCAAGCGCCAGGCCGGGTCGTGAACGCCTGTGCGACCGCACCAGGCCGCTATGAGCTGCTCGTCGTCGGCGAGATCAGCGCTGCTGAGTCGGGTGATCTGCGACTCGGCGGGACCGACGGGCCGGCGCTCGAGGTCAGCCCGCCGCCCTATGGGTTTCCCGCCGAGGTCTGATTCGACGTGCAAACGAACACGCGAGCCAGAGCTCGCGCAACCAAAGCGCCGTTCACCGAAGTCAGCCCCAAAGTGACCGTGAAAAGGGAGCCCCGGATCGTCCTGAAGAGCGCACCCGGAATCCTTGTCTGAGAGCGCGCCTGCCGTGGGGTAACAATCGCGGCTCGCGTACAATGCGGCGACCAGTGGAACCCGCCAATATCACCTTGTTGAGAAACGAGCCCTCAGTCCAATGTCCGAGACCGCACCCAACGTCGATCACGCCGAGGTCAACAAGTTCGAGGCCCTCGCCGCGCGCTGGTGGGACCCGCATAGCGAGTTCAAGCCGCTGCACGAGATCAACCCGCTTCGGCTCAGCTATATCCAGCGTCATGTCTCCCTCGCTGGCCGCGAGGTCCTCGACGTCGGCTGCGGTGGCGGCATCCTATCCGAGGCGATGGCACTCGAAGGCGCCAAGGTCACTGGCATCGACATGGGCGAAGAACCGCTGCGCGTCGCCGACCTGCACACGCTCGAGACCGGCGTCGAGGTCGAGTATCGGCAGATGCCGGTCGAAGCACTCGCCGACGAGCGTCCGGCGAGCTTTGATGTCGTCACCTGCATGGAGATGCTCGAGCATGTCCCGGACCCAGGCTCGGTGATCGATGCCTGTGCCCGCCTAGTGCGGCCGGGTGGCCATGTCTTCTTCTCGACGCTGAATCGCAATCCGAAAAGCTATCTGTTCGCGATCATCGGTGCCGAGTACGTCCTGAATCTGCTGCCGCGCGGCACCCATCACTACGCCCGCTTCATCCGACCCTCCGAGCTCGATCGCTGGGTCCGGCCAACGCCGCTGCGGATCATCGACCTCACCGGACTGACCTACAATCCGCTCACCCGCCATTACCGGCTGGCGAAGGACATCGATGTCAACTATCTGGCAGCCTGCCGGAGACCGCGAGCCGAGCATGCCTGAAGCGGCGCCCTGATGCATTGACCGCTTGTGAGCAGGATGGCTGACCCCCTAGGCCCTGCCGCGGTGCTGTTCGATCTGGATGGCACCTTCGCCGATACCGCCCCCGATATGGCGGCGGCGCTGAACCGATTACTGGCACGCTACGATCGGCTTGCAGTCCCGTTCGAGCAGGCGCGCCGTCATGTGTCATCCGGCTCGCGCGGGATGCTCGCAGTCGGCTTCGGCATCGGCCCCGAGGACCCGCGCTATGCCGCGCTTCGGGATGAATATCTCGCCCTCTATGCGGCCGATATCCACTGCGAGAGTTGCCTATTCCCCGGTATCGCCGAGCTCGTCGAAGCGCTCGACGCGCAAGGGATCTGCTGGGGCATCGTCACCAACAAGCCCGCCTGGCTGACCGATCCACTGCTGGAGGCGATGGCGCTGCCGATCCGACCCGCCTGCGTGGTCAGCGGCGATACCACGCCGCGCCCCAAGCCGCATCCAGACCCGCTGTTCCACGCCTGCGGCCTGATCGACCGCGAGGCGAGCGCCTGCTGGTATGTCGGCGATGACCAGCGCGACATCCAGGCCGGTCGCGCCGCCGGGATGCGGACCCTGGCCGCCCTCTACGGTTATCTGGGCATCGAGCTGCATCCCCGCGACTGGGGCGCCGACGGCCTGCTCGCGCATCCGCTCGAGGTCCTGGGCTACCTCGCGCTCGCTCCGCCCCCAATCAGTCCAACCCCGGCCAGCGGCCCGGCCGATGTCGCCTGAGCGCATCCGCCCAAGCGCGGGCCGCCCAGATGCGGCCCGCCCGGTCGGCGCGGCAAGCTCGGCCCATGCGGCCGGATCAGCCAGCGCGGCCAGCGCCGAATGGCGGTTTCCGAACCGCGCTACCCCGCCCGGCTCCAGCGCCTACTACAGCGTGCGGCTCGCCGCCGCCGCGCGCCGCGATGCCTTGGCCGCCCTGTTCGCTTGGCGCGCCGAGCTGCGCGCGATCCTAAGCCAGGTCTCCGACCCCGGTGTCGCCCGCATCAAGCTCGACTGGTGGCGCAGCGAACTCGAGCGCATCTTCGCCGGCACGCCACGCCATCCGCTGAGCGAAGTCCTGGCCCCGGTCGTGGCCGCCCACCGGCTGCCCGAAGCCCCCTTCATCGCGATCATCGCGGGCGTCGACAGGGCGCTGCAGAACCCGCGTCAGCCCGACCTCGCCACCCAACGCGATGCCGACGAGCAGGATCGCGGCGCCCTCTGCGAGCTCCTCGCCCGCTGCGAAGGCACTGTCGATGCGCACCTGCTCGCCCAGGCCCGCCGGGCCGGCGGCTGGTGCGCCCAGGTGCGCCGG
>JAAAOQ010000246.1 GCA_009908845.1 Gammaproteobacteria bacterium | reverse complement strand
TTACCTCGACGGCAACCCGAACTGCGGCAAATCCGCCCTGTTCAACGCGCTGACCGGTATCCGTCAAACCACCGGTAACTGGCCCGGTGTCACAGTCGAGCGCCGCGAAGGCCGCTGCGAGCTCGACGGCCATCCGGTGCGCGTGATCGATCTCCCTGGCATCTACTCGCTCGATGCCGATTCGCTCGATGAGCAGATCACCCGAGACTATCTGCTGAGCCGTGAGGCCGATCTGGTCATCAACGTCATCGATTCGACCAACCTGGAGCGCAACCTCTACCTAACCGTACAGCTTCTGGAGCTCCAGGTCCCGGTCCTGCTCGCGTTGAACATGATGGATGTGGCGCGCCGGCGCGGCATCGAGATCGATCTCGCCACCCTCTCCGAAAGACTCGGATGCCCGGTGGTGCCGGTCGTCGCAGTCTCGAAAGAGGGCATCACGGAGCTGAGCGCCCGAGCGCTCGCCGTGGCTGATGGTCGCGAGAGCGGCGGCTATGCGCTGGGCCACGAGGAGTGCGTCGAACAGGCGCTTGCCGAGCTTGCTCCTGGCTTGAGCCAGGACTCGGACAGCAATGGCCGCTGGCTCGCGCTGAAGCTGATCGAAGGGGACGCCCAGGCGACGAAGTCATGGCAGGGGCCCGCCCTCGCCAACCGCGTCGAGCATTGGCGAGAGGCGATCGCTGCTCGCTCCGGCGAAGACGCCGATATCCATATCGCCGATACCCGCTTCGCGCATGCGCATGCGCTGGCCAAGACCGTCCAGCACCAGCGCGGCGCCGCCGCAGGACATCTCTCCGACGCCATCGACCGCATCGTACTCAGCCGGCGCTGGGGCATTCCGCTGTTCCTGGCGATGATGTATCTGATGTTCGTCTTTACGATCAACATCGGCGGCGCCTTTATCGACTTCTTCGATGGGGTCGCCAACGCGCTCTTCGTCGACGGCCTCGGTGCCCTGCTCAGTCGCTTCGGGGCGCCGGAGCTGCTGCGGTTGCTCCTCGCCGAAGGCGTCGGCGCCGGCCTGAGCGTGATCGCCACCTTCATCCCGATCATCGCCTCGCTCTATATCTTCCTATCGGCGCTCGAAGACTCCGGCTACATGGCGCGCGCCGCCTTCGTGATGGACCGTTTCATGCGCTCGATCGGGCTGCCCGGCAAGGCATTCGTTCCGCTGATCGTCGGCTTCGGCTGCAACGTGCCCGCAGTGATGGCCACGCGCACACTCGAGAACGAGCGCGAGCGCAAGCTGGCAATCCTGATGAACCCGTTCATGTCCTGCGGCGCACGGCTGCCGGTCTATGTGCTGTTCGCAGCAGCCTTCTTTCCGCATTCAGGTCAGAACGTCGTCTTCGCCCTCTATCTGACCGGGATCATCGTCGCGCTGCTGACCGGCCTGGTGATGAAACGGACACTGCTCAGCGGCTCGAGCAGCGGCTTCGTGATGGAGCTGCCGCCTTATCACATGCCAACGCTGCGCGGCGTGCTGCTCCGCACCTGGGACCGCGTCAAGCTGTTCCTGCGCGAGGCCGGCCGCGTGATCATCGTCATGGTCGTGGTCCTGAATCTGCTCAGCTCGATCGGCACCGACGGCAGCATCGGGGAGACCAACAGCGACGAGTCGGTCTTGTCCGCGGCAAGCCGCGTCGCCACACCGCTGTTCGCGCCCATCGGGATCGGCGAAGACAACTGGCCGGCCGTCCTCGGGATCGTCTCCGGCGTGCTCGCCAAGGAGGTCATCGTCGGCACGCTCGACAGCCTCTACAGCCGCCTCGCCGTCGAATCGCAGCCGTCCGTGGCTGATGAAGAGCCATTCCAGCTCGGCCCGGCGCTCACTGCGGCGGCTGGCACCGTACCGGCGAATCTCGCTGAGGTCGTGCGCAGTCTTACCGACCCGCTCGGGCTCGGCATCGGCAACGAGGTCGACCGCGAGGCGGTCGCTGCCGAGCAGGCGGTCGCGACTGGGACCTTCGGCGCGATGGAGGCGCGTTTCGACGGCCGCGCCGGCGCCTTCGCCTACCTCCTATTCGTGCTGTTGTACTTCCCCTGCGTTGCAACGATCGGGGCGATCGTCCGTGAGGCCGGTGCGCCTTGGGCCGCCTTCGTCGCCATCTGGACGACCGGCATCGCCTATGTGACCGCGACGCTGTTCTATCAGGGCACGACCTTCCAGCAGCACCCGGTGAGCTCGAGCATCTGGATCGGCAGCCTGATCGCACTGCTGGTCGTCGTGTTCGTCGCGCTGCGTGTCTGGAGCCGCCGAGGGCTCGGCGATGCGCTCGCCCCGGCAAGGGGTCGCGCCTAATGCTCACCGCAGCTCGTGACTTCGTCCGCGCACAAGGCGTGACCTCACTGCATGAGGTCGCGATGCATCTCGGCGTGAGCGAGGAGGTCGCCGACGCCCTGATGCAAAAGTGGCTGGGGAAGGGCCGGATCGAGCGCGTTGCGACCCGACCGAAATGCAGCGCTTGCGACCTCTGCGCCGGTGCGCCGACGTCGCTCTACCGCTGGACCGGCTCGCAACCGTCCGAGAACCCGGATCAGCCGGAGCCGGGACGCAGCACCAAGGTCCCGAGTGACTGTCCTGCAGGCGGCCCATCCCAAGGCCAGCGGTGAAGTTCGCCCGCCAGCCAGTCGTCGAGCTGATCCGCGCGAAACCGGGAGAAACGATGGCCAGACTGCCCGAGCGGCAGCGTGCCGCGGGTCTGTGACCAATCGTTCGGCGTGTAGACGACCCGCAACGCCGGGACGTTGCCGATGACTCGCGGTCGGCCTAGCGGCGCAATCGCCACATCGATGGTCCCGTTATCGCCCCCATGACCCAAGGGGCCGAGATTGAACAATCGACCGAGCAGCGGCTGGCCTGCGAAGGCATGCTCGAAGGTCAACTGGCGCAGTTGCGCGAGCGTCGGCTCATCGCGGTCGGTCAGCGCCTCGTGCAGCAAGCGCTTCGCTGCGTGCAACGCCCGCGCCCAGACCAGCGCAGGCCCCTCACGCTTCTCGGGTGTTCGGACATCGTCCCAAAAACTGGAGCGGTCGGCGCGCATCGTTTCGGCGAGTGGCCCATAGGCCTCATGCTCTAGGCCCATCAAGGCCTCGAGGTCGGGTCCCAGCTCGTCGGCATAGAGCGCGCGATAGAGCGCCGGACGCAGCATCACGAACAAGGCCGCCGACCGGCTGTCCTGATCGAAGCGCCCGGACCAGGACAGCAATTCCGACTCCGCGATCGCCGCTGCCTCCGGGTCGACCCGCCGGAGCTCGGGCAACTGCCGCTCCAGCGCTGCAAGATAGAGTCGCGCCTCCTCGCTGACACGATCCGATTGCATCCGCGCCAGATCGGCGGCATTCAGCCCCAGCTCCGTATCCGCCAGCCCCGTATCACCCGGCTGCGTCCCTGGCCGGGTATCCCCAAGCCGAGCATTCTCCAGTTGAGCGTCGCCCCACTGCGCATCGCCCCACTGCGCATCGCCCAGCCGCGCATCCAGAAGCGCCTCGATCCGCTGCGCCCGAAATGGCGCCAGCCAGGAGTAACCGATCGGCGGTGACGCCTCTGACTCGCTCATCGCGTTGTTGGCGTTTACGAGCCGTTCAGCCGGCGGGTCGCTGAGGCCCGGATTCTCGGTAAAGGGCCGAAAACCGGTCCAGCCGTAGCCCGCCTCCCAACCAGGGACCGGAAAGGCACCGCTGCCCCGAGCGCGCGCGGGCAACAGTCCACTCACCTGCCAGGCGATGCGCCCGTTGCGGTGGGCGAAGAGGAGGTTGAGCGAGACCTGGCGAAGATCGCGGGTCGCTGCGCGCGCCTCATCGAGCGTTTGCGCCTGGTTGAGGCGGAAGAGCGCATCCAACGAGCGGTCTGCCTCGACCAGCGTCTGCTTCAACGCCAGCCGCTCCGGTCGTTGAACCGAGATCAGACCCGCCGGATTCGCATTCGGCGCGGCAACCAGCTCATCGATGAAGACGCCATGGCTCGTCGAGTGGACATCGAGCCGAACCGGCGACTCGCGGCCGAGGACGGCGATCCGCTCGGTCCGGACGCTGATCGGTTCGGTGCCACCCCCCGGGCGCAGCACAGCGCGGCCGTCCTCGCTCATCCGTTCGAGGAACAGGTCCTGGGTGTCAGCAGCGCTGGCGGTCACCCCCCAAGCCAGCTGCCCGTTATGCCCGATCAAGACAAAGGGCACCCCAGGCAGCGCCACGCCAGCGGCGTGGTAGCCTGGCGCTTGCATCTCCAGCTCTAAGAACGGGGCCGGCAGTTGCGCCGGCAGGTGCGGATCGTTCGCCAGCAGGGCACCGCCTTCGCTCCAGCGTCCAGTGACGGCCCAGGCATTGCTTGCGGCCTGGGCCGTCGATCGCGCGAACGCATCGAGCTGCCGCCGATCATCAGGCTCACGCAGCGACGTCGATGCCGGGTCAGCATCGAGCGGCTCGGGCGAGGACGGCGCGCCCGACCGTGAGGTCTTGAGTCGATACTCAGGCAGCGAATGAGCCGATTCCGGCGCCGATTGACCCGGCCTGGTCGGAAACAGTTCCAACGCGCGTTGGGTGCCGAGTCGCTGTGCCAGGCGCAGAAAGACGAGCTCTTCGCGCAGATTGGACGCATTGACCCAGGCCATGTAGGCCCCGACCAGGAGACTGTCCTGCGGCCGCCAGGGCGCGGGCGCGAGTCCGAGCAGCTGATACTCAAGGGGCAGACGCATCGCAGCGACCGCCCGGTCTCGGTAGGCGTTGACGCCCTCGGCATAACGCGCCAGCAGGTCACGCCAGCGCGGCTCCAGGGCTTTGAAGGTGCGATCAGCGGCGCGGGCAAGACCGATCGTTCGATAGAAACGATCCGCACTCAGCGCCCCCTCCCCAAAGAGCTCCGCAAGCCGTCCGCCGGCGAGGCGTCGCAGCAGGTCCATCTGCCAGAGCCGTTCGCGGGCGACGACGAAACCCTGTGCCAAGACCATGTCCCGGATCGATTCGGCATCGATGCTCGGCACCGCGTGCGCCCCGAAGCGCACGCTGGCCGGCTGCTCCAGGCCAGTCAACGCCAGGGTGCCCGCATAGCGCGGATTGGGCCGGTATAGCCACCAGGCCGACAGCGTGACCGCAATGGCGATCAGCGCCGCGAGCACCAGTAGCACAATCCTGAAGCGCGGATGTAGCGTCGCCAACGATCCCTCCGCCCTGTGCCGGCCATGCCTGACGCCCTGACTTGCCCGCCCATGCCACCCGCCCAGCCAAATAGGCGGGCTTAACGGCACGGCGAACCGGTCTCTGCCGTTACTCGCGCAACGCCTTGACCGCGTCGGCAGTCACCGGCGGCGCGTCGTTACCCCAGTTGGCGCGGATATAGCTTGCGACGGTCGCGATCTGCTCATCGGTCAGCACCGAGCCGAAAGACGGCATCACGACGTGCGGCGAAAAGGCCTCCGTCGGGTCTGTCGGTGCGCCGAGCAGCAGGGTCTTGAGCACATCGTTCGGTTCTTCGGCATTGACCACTGGATTCCCGCGCAAGGCCGGGAAATAGGGCTGGAGGCCTTGGCCGTGATCCTGATGGCAGGCGCTGCAGTTCTTCACATAGAGCTCGCGGCCCTGCACATAGTCCTGCTCGCTCAGGACCTCCGGCACCTTTGCCTCGTGGCTCGGCGCCTCCCGGGGCGGCAGGTCTTTCAGGTAGACAGCGATCGCTCGCAGGTCCGACAGCGCGAGCTTCGACAGGCTGTCATGCACCACCTCGGCCATTGGCCCGAGTGCGGCCGTTGTCGGCGCGTCGCTCGGATCAGCGTTGCCAGCGGCGTCCGCATCGGGTTTGGCCAGACCGGTCCGAAGGAAGGTTGCGAGCTCGTCGACGCTCCAACGGCCGATGCCTTCATCGAGATCCGAGGTCAAGTTCGGCGCATACCAGCCATCGACGATCGCACCGGTCATCGCCTTCGACGGCTCGGTCGCGCCGGCGAGGTTGCGCGGCGTGTGGCAGGACCCGCAGTGGCCCAGACCCTCGACCAGATAGGCCCCACGATTCCATTCATCGCTGCGCGTCGGATCGGGCTCGAAGCGGCCCCGGTCAAGATAGAGCTCCTGCCAGCCGAACATCAGATCACGGACCGAGAACGGCCAGCGCAGATCGGTCTCCGGCGGTTGGTAATCGGAGGGCTCCAGCGACATCAGATAGTCCTTGATCGCCAGTAGATCATCATCCTTGACCTTGGTGTAGGAGGGATAAGGCAATGCCGGATAGTATGGGAGCCCGCTCGGCGCGATCCCATCCTGCAGCGCATGCAGGAAATCCTCATCGCTGAACGAACCGATCCCATAACCCTTCGAGGGCGTGATATTCGGTGTGTAGAGGGTTCCGAAGGGGGTTTCGATCGGCAGGCCACCTTCGAAGGGCTCACCGTCCGGACGCGTATGGCAGGCCACGCAATCACCGACGGTCGCCATATACTGGCCATAGACCAGCCGGCCCTCGGGAACATCTGCCGTGTCGGCGGCGGCCACCGGCTCATCATCGGCGCAGGCCAAGCTGGCGCCGGCGAGCAGGCAAGCGGTCAGGGTGAGGGAGCGAGAGCGCATAGGGTTCTCCGTGAGTGCCGAGAAGACGTTTCAGTTCAGATGGGACTGGGGAAGTGAGTCAGAAAGGCTGCGACGGGTTCCGCCTAGAGGGCTAAACGCCCGGAGACCAGTTCCTCGCGATGAAAGACATCGCGGTAGCCACTGTAGATCGACAGCACCACGACGACCGCAAAGACCAGCATCAACGGAACGAGCAGCAGCATCGCCACGAGCGCCAAGGTCTCGCCTAGCCCCGACAAGACAGCGGTCAGGAGCCCGAACAGGACACTGAAGCCGACCAGGATGAAGAACAGCATCAAGCCATAGACGATGAAAGGGACGATGTTCTTCCAACAGCCACGAAAGCTCATGCGCATCGCATCCAATGCCGGCATGCCGTCCAATGCGACCAAAGCGGGTGCAAACCAATAGGCCATCAGCAGCGGGACAAAGAGCAGGGTTGCGAACAGGATCAACAACGCCAGCCCGGGGCCCATCGCCGCCATCGCCTCGGGATCACCGGTGTTCAGGGTCTCAAGCGAGCCCGCTGATAGACCACCGAGTGTGAACCCCAGCACACCGGCGATGATGAAGACCAGGATCAAACCCACGAAGTACAGCACGCCCACAAGCGCAAGTTGGCCACCATGGCGGGAAAACCCGTCAAATCCGGCGCTCACTCGCAGTGTTCCGCCGCGCTGCTGGGTCTGCGCGCCAAGCATCAATCCACCGGCGAAGACTGGTCCGAGGATCATCGTCGCCAATGATCCGACGACAGGCACCATACTGAGTGCCAGTGTGACCAGATAGACCAGCGCGACCGCTAACAGCCAACCCCGCGGCTGCTGCTTGAATTGGCTCCAGGCCTGCTTGATCCAGTCCCAACCGTGGCTCGCAGGACGCGCGACCGGACCCATCGTCAGCGACAGCCCGCTCGTTGCCGCAGGGTCAGGTGGCGGAGGAGGCACAGAGGACGGCGTCGATGCCGTCCCCGCGAGGACTGGCTGCACGTCACCGTCTCCACCCGCCTCACTCGGGGTCGAGCCTTCCGGGGACGAGCCCTCCATCTGCTCGATCCGCGCCTCGAGCCCGATCTCACCGAGCACATCCAGGTAGCGTCGAGCCACCTGCTCGTCGACATCGGCCTTGAGCACGCGCTCCTGCCCAGCGCCGATCAGCGACCGCGCCTTGGCCTCGTCGACCTTGAAGACCGATGCGAAGTCGCGCACCGCGTCATCGATCTGCGCGGCCGCGCTCAGACGGCCGGTAAACACCACCTTGAAGGAGTGCGACATATTGGTTCCCCTCACGCGGTCAAGCGCTTCTTCATCCAGTTCAGCAGGCCAGGCTCCGCCTCCCAGACGTCGCGCATCGCCTCGCGATAGAGCCAGGCCTGATCCTCAGCACCCGGTGTGAAGCCAGTATGATCGAGCGCCGGGCGCTTGATGCGCTTGCGCAGCAAGAACCGCGGGATACGCGGCAGCCGATGGACTGCGCGGCTTAGGGCGCGGGCCGCATGCTCCTGCTGACCGAGCCGATAGAGGGCGAGCACCTCGCCATAGGCCAGGTCGGCGAGCAAGTCGTTCGGAAAGCGCCGTGCGAGCTCCAGCGCCTGTTGATCCGAGTGCGCCCGCAGGTAGTGATTCATCAGCTCTGCGCGTGCACCATGGTTATCCTGCGGATTGAGCATCAACAGGCGCTCGATCAGGGCTACCGCGGCCTGATCGCGACCGGCCTCGGCTTCATGTAGATAGGCTCGAAACAGCAACCGGAGCGCCGGGCGGTTGCGCTCGGCACTCCAAGGCAGGCAGCTTAGATCATGCGCCGCAAGCGTCCTGTCGAGGATCGTGATCGCACGCGCATAGACCGGCCCGAGCAGTGTATGGGCAACCCAGGGCAGGCTGCTCTCGGGGTGCTCGTAGAGCGCAGTCGCCAGATCATCGAGGATATCCAGGCTGTTCGCTGCCACCGGCTGCGCGGCCAGGAAACGCAGCCAGTCATCGGTCTCCCAGACACCACCGTCATCGAGTGCCGAGAGCTGCGTCGAATAGGGCTTCGAGGCCGGGAAGATGCGATGCCATTCACGCTCGACCTGGCGCAGCTCGGTCGTCGGCAGCAATGCGGCGGCCGCACCACTTGGCACCGAGCCCTGACCCGCCGGTGTCTCATTGTCGTCCGGGAAGAGTGAGAGCTGGATACCGGCGCCGGCCTGCATCGGGTCATCGAGCGGCTCGACCTGATAGCTGACCGGCGGCTGCGTCGAGCAGCTCCGCACCCACTGGCAAAGTGTTAAGAGCTTCGGGTCCATCGCCGCCGAATGGCTCCAGACCAACGCCTCCTGCGGATCGACCATCGCCTCCTCGAGGAAGGCGATCACCCCGGCCTCGGCACCGCCGGCGCGCCGCAGACGATGGCACCAGAACTGCGCCCGTGAGCGCGCCCGCTCATCATCATGGCGGGCCGCGAGCAGCGTGATCTCGAGCAGCGCGGTGGAAGGATTGTCCGGCCCGTGGCGAAGCGCCTGCTCGAAGGCCTCATCGGCGTAGTCGAGCTCGCCATCGTCCATGAACATCATCGTGAAGCGTTGCCAAGCGACAGCCTTCAGCTCGCGACTGCCTTCATCGGTCACGCGCAACAGGAAGGCTTGCTTCTTCTTCCAGTGATCGAGCGCATCGAGCGCATCACAGAGGATATCGAGCGCCGGCTCGTAGCGGCTGTCCAGCGCCGCGAGATCACCGCGAAACAGCGGCTCCAGCAGCGCCGCGGCGCGTCCGGGTCGCTCCCGCTCAAGCCAACGCTCGGCGACCTTCGCCAATAGCGTCTCCGGCACGGCCCGCCGGCGCAGCGCATCCTGTACCGGCTCATCCGGCAGCTCGTCGATCAGCAGGTCCCAAATCAGC
Source organism: Gammaproteobacteria bacterium (assembly GCA_009908845.1). GTDB lineage: Bacteria > Pseudomonadota > Gammaproteobacteria > Chromatiales > Chromatiaceae > Lamprobacter. The sequence continues at coordinate 6,872 of JAAAOQ010000246.1, read as the reverse complement.
TCGATCGGCAGCTCCGGCAAGGGACCCAGTGGCTCGCAGCAATCGCGATAGCTGAGACCGGAGCCGCAAAAACAGGGATCATCATCCCGTGGGGTCGCCAGCGGGGGCGGACGCCAGTCATGTTCGGCGCGCGGCGTGGCGTTCCAGATTGCGAGGCCGAGCATCGCCCCGAGACGCTGCGCCTCGCCTTCCATCAGGTCGGACTCGACATCCAACGCGGCAGGGATGTGGGTTCGAGACCAGTCGAGAAAGCGGCCGAGATCCCCGTCGTCAGCGATCTGCCGCACCGCATCGCGCAGCACCTGCTCCATGCGCTGCGGGTCCGTCGTCTCGGTCTGCATCATGGGGCCTCCGACTGAGATGGTGCCAACCCGCTGCCCGCATGGCATTGTACCGCGACAGGTCCGGCGCGTCTCAACGCTGTCCGCGCCTTGACACGCCAGCCCGTTCCGCACCAAGACGCGCCCATGACCGACAAGCCAGTCAGGATATTCGTTTCGTCACCGGCCGATGTCGATCATGAGCGCGCGGTGGTCAAGGACATCATCGAACGGCTCGCGGGCGAATACCTGCCCTACTTCACCTTGCGCGCGATCCTCTGGGAGGAAGAGGCGCTGACCGCAGACCGAACCTTCCAGGCCGGTCTGACTCAGCCCGAGGATTGCGACATCGTGCTCGTCATCCTCTGGACCCGGCTCGGGTCACCGCTGCCGCAGGAACCCTACCGCGGCATGACCGGGACCGAGTGGGAGTTCATCAATGCGGTCGAGGCCTCGGCCGCATCCGGCACCCCAGAGGTCTTGGTCTATAAGAAGACCGCGCCCAGGCTGGTGGACATCACCGATGCAGCCGCCGCCCGCGAGGCCGTCGAGGACCGGCGCCGGCTCGAAGAGTTCTTTCGCTCTCACTTCTTCTTCGAGGACAACAGTTTTCGGCGCGCCTTCCGGACCTTCGACAATAGCTCGGCCTTTCGCGAGTTGGTCGAGACCCAGCTGCGAAAGCTGCTCAACCGGCGGATCAGTGCCGAGCGCCGGGCCTTGGCCGGGTCATCGCACTGGCACGGCAGCCCCTTTCGGGCCGACCGCCCCTTCGACAGCAGCGATGAGCGCATCTTTACCGGCCGTGAGCAGGAGGTTAGGCAGCTGCTCCTGCGGGTTCAGCAGCTGGCCGATGCGGACGCCGGTTTTCTGCTCATCACGGGCCCGAGCGGCAGTGGCAAGACCTCGCTGCTGCGTGCCGGGCTGCTACCACGCATCACCCGACCGTTCCAGTTCGAGGAGATTGCCAGGGTCCGCAGCTGCCTGATCGAGCCGGCCGCACACCCGGCAGGCCCGATCGCGGCCGTCGCCGACGCCCTCTGCAACGAGGCCATGCTCGGCGAGCCGCTTGCCAGCTTTGGACTCGATGCAACCGCGCTCGCCCGCCTGCTGGGCACAGACGCAACACTCGCAGCGCAGCAGATTAGCACCGCCATCGCGACGCGCAGCCCGGCTGCAGGCGGTGCGGCCCGGCTGCTGATCGCCCTAGACCCGCTCGAGAGCCTGCTACAGCGCGGCGATCAGGACCACCTCCACCGTTTCGGCGCCGCGCTCGATGCGCTCGCGAGAGCCCCAGCGGTCTGGGTCCTCGGTGTGCTGCGCAGCGATGCCTTGCCGGACCTCGCCCAGCTGCCCGCGCTGCAGCCCCTGATCGAGGCGCATGGCTGGATCGAGGTCGCCGCGCCGGCGGACTCACGCCTGCGCCAGATCGTCGAGATCCCGGCGCGCGTCGCCGGCATCGACCTCGATGCCGATGCGACCAGCGAGCGCGACCTGATCGAAGAACTGGAAGCCGACGCCAGCCCACTGTCGGTCTGGCCGCCACTGGTGCAGCAGGCACTGGCCAGCGCCTACCAGATCGCAGTGCAGCGAGCCGCCACCAACGACGCCGGTGAGCTCCGCTTGACCGCTGCCGACTATCATGCCGGCGGCCGGATCGATGCGCAGGTGCTCGCGCGTGCCAACGCCCTTTGGGGTGCGCTCGACGCCGCGGCTCGGGCCGCGCTACCTCAGCTATGCCGCGCCCTGATCACCGTCGAAGGCGGCCCCGATGGCCGACCCGCCCACCGCTTCGGCAGCCTGAGCACCCTGCGGCGGGATGCTGCCTGCTCACGTCTGCTGGACCAGCTCATCGCGGCACGCCTCGTCATCGCCGAAGGACGGCCTGAGCCGGCACTGACGAACCGCTGTCCGCCGCCGGAATATAGCTTGCGCGCCGAGATCAGCGCGATCTGGCGCCAGACGCGCTCGGATTGGCGTCAGCGCTGGCGCAGGCTGCTGAGAAGGCCGCTCGATCCCAGCTCGGCAGGGCGATCGAGCATGCCGCAAGTCATCGCTCCGGTATCCTCCTCCGCATCCTCATCGGCTTCATCCCAGCACAGCAAGCCTGCGCCAGCCGACCTCTCCAACGCATCCGAGCAGCCATCCGGCACAGACCGGACCGAGGCCGGACACTGGCGCACCTATCGACCCGTCGTCAGCTTCAGCCATCCCATCCTGATGGGCGGTTGGGCGCCGGTACGCGATTGGCTGGCCAACCCCGATAACCGCCGCCTGCTCGCGCAGCGCTTCCAACTCGACCGTCAGGCGCAGCTTTGGAAGCGCACCAACTGCAACCGCGAGTATCTGCTGCGCGAGGCCGGCTGCGCCGAGGCCGACGCCCTGCTCGCCGCCTATGCCGACGAGCTCGAGCCGCTCGAGCTCGAATTCATCGAGCAATCGAAGGCACACCTTGCCTTCCTGCAACGGCGAAGCCGCCTGGTCCGGATGGTCGGCGCGGTGCTCGCCGCGCTGATGTTGCTATCCGCACTTTCAGCCGGCCTCGCCTACCATGCCTACACCGAGGCCCAAGCCAACCTGAGTCACAGCAAGCTCAACGAGGCGAACCTGGCGATCACCCGCGGCAACAGCCCGCAGGCGGTCGCGCTGACCCTCAGCGCCGGCGCCGATCTGCCGCAGCGCGCCGTCCAGACGCTCGGGCTGGCCTTCAGCAACAATCGTCTGATCGCGATGGCGCCCCTGGTCAGCCCATCCGCCGATGCCCCTCGCACCCCGGGCTTTAGTGCCGACGGCAGCCTGCTGGCGAGCTTCCTTCCAGGGCGCGGAGCGACCCTGCTCGAGCTCAAGCAGGGGCGCTTCGCACCGATCCAGGCCCTGGCCGATCCCAAGCTCGGCGTGCACACGCTGGTCTTCGGTGCTGGCAAGCAGGTCTTCGGCATCGGTGCCACCGGGGTCTGGCGTCTACCAGCGGCCGCTGCAGCCGAGCCAGACTATCCTTGCGGGGCGCCGGCCGGACCCAGCTTCGCGCTCGACCCGCAGCGTAACCGCCTGGCCTTCAATCGCGCCGACGACAACGGCAGTCAAGGGGTCTGCGTGCTCGACCTGACAACGCCCGGCCGTGTCCTGTTCGAAGCACCTCTAAAGGACGGCGCGATCCGCAGCCTCGGTTTCTCCCCCGATGGCGATGCGCTGCTGACCGCTTCCGCGCAGGGCCGCAGCCGGTTGGTCGACCTCACTGCAGGCGAGATCAGCCTGTCGCTGCCGAGCGACGGCCCCCTCGGTCGGCCGTTCAACCGCGCGATCTTCGACGCCGATGGCGAGCGCATCGCGATCGCCGCCGCCGATGAGCGCATCCGCCTCTACACCCGATCCGGCAAGCCCATCGCCGAGCTCTCGTCAGCGCGAATCGGCGGGCAGCGCTATCAGATCCATCGCAGCGCGGTGCGCGACATCGCCTTCGACCCGTCCGGCACCTTTCTGGTCGCCGCCGATGATGAAGGCCAGGTCGTGCGCTGGACCCTGATAGAGACGCAGCGCAGCGAACCGAGCCAGAGGCCGGCTCTTGATCAGGCGGTCGTGCTGAACAATCATCGCCTCAGCGCTGGAACGGTAGCGATCATCAAAGCACCTGCCGGACGCGAGCTCAGCGATGACCTGGTGCTCAGCGCTTCATTGGACGGCACGGCCAGGCTCGCCGGACTCCAGACCGGCAAGGGTCTGGCCGTGCTCGGACATGACGCCGCGGTCTCTTCCGCCAGCTTCCACGACGGTGGTCATCGGGTTGCAACCCTGTCAGTCCGAGACGGAAGCGCACGCCTCTGGAGCGTCGAACCGGTCTCACGCCTCGCCTATAGACTCAGTCATCCCAATCATGTCTGGTACGTGGATACCGCGATCGCGCCCCCGGCGATCGCCCGCAGCGACGATGCGCTGCTGCTGGCAACAGCCGGCTACGACGGCGGTGTCCGGGTCTGGCGCTACGGCCGCGACGACTCGTCGACCAGCCCGCAGCCTTGGGCCTCCTTCCTGGCTGATCGAGGCGAGAACGAGCAAACGCAGCGCCCGGTTCGGCAGGTGCGTTTCTCACCCTCCGGAAGCCGTCTCGCCTCGGCGCAGTACGACGGGACCGCCCGCCTGTTCGACCTGATCGACAAACGCACCGACTGCGTCCTCGAGGCGAGCGAATCCAGTAAGGGCGAGGTCTACAACGCCCTCTTCGGGCCCGATGGTGACTGGGTCCTGACCACCTCCGATGACCCCTCGGAGCCGGTGCGCCTGTTCTCCACGGCGACCTGTGCACGGCTTGCCACCGGCCAGGCGCTGCAACACGAAGAAGGCGCCGTCGAGGCCGCGACCGTCCTCGGGCTGGATGATCGCACGCTGATCGCCACCGGCGATCAGGCCGGCATCATCCGGCTCATCGAGCGCAGTGCCGACGGCCGCTGGCATCAGCGCTGCCGCGCCGAGGCCGGAGTCGGCGCCATCGGCGACCTCGCGTTGAGCCCGGACGGGCGTCAACTCGCCATTGCCGGTGAGGCGGATCATGCCGCCCTGATCCGCTTGGACCAGCCCGCGCCTATCAAGCCGCAACGCGAGACTACATCGCCCCTCCTCGAGAACGCGAAAACGGGTTGCGGCCCGATCACCGAGTTGCGCGGCCATAGCGGACGCCTCTACAGCATTGCATTCGCGCCCGATGCCCAGCAGCTCGTCACCGCCTCGCTCGACAAGACCGCCCGGCTCTGGAGCCGCGACGGCGAGCCGGTCGCGATCCTCGAAGGCCATCAGGACCGCATCTACCGTGCCGAGTTCAGCCCCGACGGTGACTGGGTCCTGACCGGCTCACGCGATCGTAGCATCCGCATCTGGAGACGAGCGCGTGAGGCCCGCGCCAAGGTCCAGGTGATCTCGACCTTCCTGCCGTTGGAGGCCGATGCCGGCGGCGTCGCCAACGCCGTGTTCAGTCCCGACGGGCACTACGTGGCCGGCGCCTACTGGGAGGACGCGGCCATCCTCTGGCGGCTCTGGGCCGAAGAGGCCGACCTGCCCGATCGCGAGCGCGCGGACTGGGGCGACGACCGCTCGCACCTGGCCCTTGTCCAAGAGGCGTATCGATTCGCCCAGGACAACGCTGTGCCGGACCAAAACCAGAACAGGCCAGACCCGGGAGAATGAGCGATCATCGCGATCGAGCCGCCATGAGACCGGCGCAGGGACCAACCGATACCAGCTGGACGAGCGCGGGCAGCGAAGGCGCGCGCCTGCTCGGCCTCGTCATCGCCTTCGCGCTGTTCGCGGTAATCGTCAGTCAAGTCCCGCTCCGGGAGACCGATATCGCGGTCTATGCGAAGGCGGCCGAGCGGGTGTTCACCGCCGGGGAAGACCCCTACCCGCGGCGTGACGGGGACGTGCTGCCGTTCACCTACCCGCCGACCGCACTGCCGCTGCTGTGGCCGATCGTATCCTTGACCGCACCGCAGCTCGGCGAGGTCATGCGGGCGCTAAACCTGCTGCTGACGCTGGCCGTCATGGTGATCGTCGTCGGCGATCTCGCGCGCGATGATCCGACCCGCCGTCTGCTGCGCTGGGGGCCGCTCTACATCGCTGCGTTCGGCGGCCTCTATCTCAACCTGCAGTTCGGGCAGATCAATCTGTTGCTACTGTTGTTGCTCTGGGGCTACTGGCGGCGCCTGCGCGAGGATCGGCAGTCGCCCGCTGCGGGCGCCCTGCTCGCGCTCGGCTGCATCGCCAAGCCGCACTATGCGCTGCTCGCGCTCGGCGCCAGTCCACGCCCCGGCCTGCGCCTGATCGCGGGCGGACTGCTCGGCGGCGGACTCCTGCTCGCGCTGAGCCTTTGGGTCGCGCCGAGCGGGAGCTGGCTGTCCTGGTGGCGGGAGATCGTCGCCACCACCAGCCTGACCGAGCTGCCGCCAGGCCACATCTCGATCGCCGCGCCCTGGAACCGCAGCCTCGCCGGCGCCGTGGCCCGTTTCCTGGTCCCGAATAAGTTCAGCCGCATCCTCGCCAACGACCCGGCCCTGGCGGCACGCCTGAGCAGCCTCGCGATCCTGCTCGTTCTTGCTATCAGCGCAGCGGTCCTCTGGCGCTCGATGCGCCGCAGCCTCAGGCCAACAGCGTCTCAGTATCAGGCACGCGGCCCGGTCGACCGGGACCTCGAGCTCTCCATCATCGCGATCACGGTCTTCTTGATCGCGCCGGCGAGCTGGACGCATCATCTGGTGATGCTGCTCCCGGCCGCGCTGGTGCTGCTGCGAGAGCGCGTGCTGGCCTTCGGGGTCTCGCTGAGCAGCCGACTGACGGCTGGACTGGTCCTTGCCGTGCTCGCACTGACGCTGGACGACCTGATCCCGCGCGAGCTGCGCACCGCCTCGCTGCCGCTGATGACACTGATGACCGTCGGTGTCCTTGCGCTCTGGCTGCTCCTCACCGAGCAGCTCTGGCGCCGCAGCACCCGCCTTACCCCGAACGCCCCATCACCGCCATGACCGCAACCTTCGCCGCCTTCGATCTCGACGAGCCACTGCAGCGCGCCAT
>JAAAOQ010000209.1 GCA_009908845.1 Gammaproteobacteria bacterium | reverse complement strand
CAGGCTCAGGCTCAGGCTCAGGCTCAGGCTCAGGCTCAGGCTCAGGCTCAGGCTTCGATTGTTGCTGTTGCTCAGGCGGCGCGGGCAAGGCCGGCTCTCCGGAGCCCGCCTGCAGTTCGGCAACCCGCTCCGCGATCTCCGGTGACTGCCCCATCTGCGCCTGGATCATCTGCTCGAAGCCGCCGACGCGCTCACTTCGAATCCGCCAGTCGATGCCGACCACGATCAGCACGAGCAACACCAGGTGCAGCAGGAGCGACCAGAGATAGGCGCGCGGAAAACGCTGCAGGATCTCCCACATGGCCGGCCGATCAGCGGCGCTCCTTGCCCGCGCCGGACGCTGGGGGCTGGGTCACCAGGCCGACACTGGGGATGCCTGCGGCCTGCGCGGCGACCATCGCATCGACCACCACGCCGTAGTCAACCGTGGCGTCGGCCCGCACGACCACGGCGAGCCCCGGGTCGCGCCTGCGCGCCGCGCGCAGACGCTCGTAGAGCAATTGCTGATCCACCGGCAGCAGATCAGCGTCGCCGAGGTCGAGATAGATATCGGCGAAGCGATCAATATGGATAATCACCGGCGGCGCGCCCTCACCGGTTTGCGGTTGGGCGTCGGCCTCGGGCAGATCCACCTTGACGCCCTGCGTAATCAACGGCGCGGTAACCAAGAAGATGACCAGCAATACCAGCATCACGTCGATATAGGGCACGACGTTGATCTCGGCCATCGGCCGGCGGCGCTGGCGGGAGGCTCTCCGGGTCATGATGCGCAAGCGTTCAGGTGCAACGCCAGGGCTCAGGTCCGTCCTTGCCGCTGCAAGAGGATCGAGAACTCCTCCATGAACTCTTCATAGCGGCTGTGCAGACGCTCGACCTGACTCACATAACGATTGTAGGCCACCACCGCCGGGATCGCCGCCAGCAGTCCGACGGCGGTCGTGATCAGCGCCTCAGACATGCCCGGCCCCACCAGGGCGAGCGTCGTCTGCTGCATATTGCCGAGCGCCTGGAAGGCGTGCATGGTGCCCCAGACCGTGCCGAAGAGCCCGATATATGGGCTCGTCGAGCCGACCGTCGCCAGAAATGACAGGTTGGACTCGAGCCGGTCCATCTCGCGGCTCAGCGCGACCCGCATCGAGCGCTCGGCCCCCTGAATCAATCCCGAGGTATCCGTTGGAGCCACCTTGCGCAGGCGCACGTACTCCTTAAAACCATTGCGAAAGATCGCAGGCAATCCGGAGAGACGGTGCTCATCCTGACCGAGATCGCGATAGAGCGCGTTAAGATCGCCCCCGGACCAGAACCGTTGCTCGAACGCATCCGCGACGGCCCGCGCCCGGCGCAAGACCCGTCCACGGTCAAAGATGGCCGCCCAGGATAACACCGAGGCGAACAGCAGGATCAGCAGCACCAACTGCACGACGAGGCTCGCCTGCGTAACCAGATCGACCAGTGACAGCTCAGCGCCCATGGGCACCCCCTCCATCGACAACAGCAGCACCCGCCGGCTCCAGCACGGCATCCAAGGCGCCGGGAATCCGTGTGGGCCGCATCCGAGCAGCCTCGAGACAGGCGACATTGACCGCCGCACGGCAGCAGACAGCACCGTCGCCTGCATCCAGCACCTGCTGCGCGAAGTCGATACTCGCTCGCCCGCGCGCGGTCACCATCGCGGTGATCCTGAGAAGCTGGTCAAAACGCGCTGGACGCACGAAATCCAGCGTCATCTTGCGCACCGCGAACAGGATGCCCTGCTCATCGCGTAGCTGTTGCTGCTCGAAACCCAGCGCCCTGAGCCACTCGGTCCGGGCTCGCTCCATGAAATGGAGATAACGGGCGTGATAGACGACACCGCCGGCATCGGTATCTTCGTAATAGACGCGCACGAGCCATTCGAACGCGGAGTCCTGGACTGCCATAAAAGGGGAACGCGGCTGATGGGCGAGCGACGGCACCATAGCGCCGTCCATCCGACGAAACAGGTTGCAAGTCTACCTGTTTTCGTCAAACAGGTCCGGCACCACCGGCAGTTCTTGCCGCGGCGGCCTGAGCCCGAAGTGCGCATAGGCGGTCTGGGTCGCCATCCGCCCGCGCGGCGTGCGCATCAGGTAGCCCTGCTGGATCAGGAACGGCTCCAGCACATCCTCGATCGTGCCCCGCTCCTCGCCGATCGCTGCCGCCAGGCTCTCGACCCCGACCGGCCCGCCATCGAACTTCTCGATCACCGCGCTGAGCAGGCGCCGATCCATGTGATCGAAGCCGCGCGCGTCGACCTTGAGCATCGCCAGCGCCTCATCCGCCACCGCCCGGCTGATGCGTCCACTGGCGCGCACTTGTGCGAAATCGCGCACCCGGCGCAACAGCCGATTCGCGATCCGCGGCGTCCCGCGCGAACGCCGCGCAATCTCCTCGGCACCGTCCTGATCGGCCTCGATCGCCAGGATCGCGGCCGAGCGCTGCACGATGTGCGCCAGATCGGCATCCGAGTAATACTCGAGCCGCTGCACAATCCCGAAGCGATCGCGCAACGGCGAAGTCAACAACCCAGCCCGCGTCGTCGCCCCAACCAGCGTGAACGGCGGCAGATCCAGCTTAATCGAGCGCGCCGCCGGCCCGTCGCCGATCATGATATCGAGCTGGAAATCCTCCATCGCCGGATAGAGCACCTCCTCGACCACCGGACTCAGCCGATGGATCTCATCGACGAACAGCACATCACCCGACTCCAGATTCGTCAGCAGTGCCGCCAGATCCCCCGGCTTCTCCAGCACCGGCCCCGAGGTCTGGCGCAGATTCACCTGCATCTCATGGGCGATGATATGCGAGAGCGTCGTCTTCCCGAGCCCCGGCGGGCCAAAGATGAGCGTATGGTCGAGCGCCTCACCGCGCCCGCGCGCCGCACCGATGAAGATCCCCATCTGCTCGCAGACCGCCGGCTGTCCGACATAATCCGCCAGCCGGCGCGGACGGATCGCCCGGTCGAGCGCACCGTCATCACTGGCAGCATCAGGACTGATCACACGATCCGGCTCGGTCACGGCCACACTCAGCAGACAGCAAATCGCTCAGGAAAGTCGTCCGGCACCATAGCACAGCCCGCCGGCGCTGCCTCGCGCAACACCGAGGGCCAGCGATGAACGAACGGGCTCAGTATCGACGCCATCGCAACCGAATCCCGATCACCCGCACTGAACAACCACAGGAGCGGACCGGCACCTCCCCGCGGCGGTGTCATCGGCCGGACAGCGATCCGCGAAGCATCAAGAACCGGATTTTGGTGCGCCCTCGACAACAGAACCCGGCCCCACACCGGTTGGAGTGACACGATGCCCGGCGGCCAGTTGGGTCACGCGGGCGGTAATCGGAAACGCCCAAGGATCCGTTTCACAGCGTCCGCCCCCAACAGCAATCAGCCCCAAGGCCGGAAGGAGCGGCGTGGTGCCCGCTGGCGGCGGTGTGGATCGCCTGGACGGCGATCCTCAAGCCCCCAGGGACGGGTTCACGGCGTCCGCCGCCAGCGGGCACCGCGTCGCTCCCAACCACCAGACCCGCAGACCACGCCCAGCACCATTTCGTCCAAATTCGACTCATCCGGACACTCCAAGGTCTTTGAAGTCAGAGATAAACGAAGTAGACGTCCGTATGGGCGCTAGCAACGCGATAGGCCAAATCAAAAGCCAACGCACAACCGCAGCGCAACGACACCTACCCAGGCGTCACCGCCCGCAACGCCGCCCGAATCAGCTCCTCCGAGGTCTTCGCCCCATCATCGACCGCCCGCGCCATCCGATTCGCCTCGGCCGGCTTATAGCCCAGCGCGACCAGCGCCCCAATCGCATCGGCCAGCGGATCATCGGCCGGCGCAGCCGCCGTCGCCGCTCCGCCAATACCGACAGTCGTCGCCCCCGCACCGCCAGCCCCAGCACCCAGCTCGGCGATACGATCTTTCATCTCCATCACCAACCGCTGCGCCGTCTTCTTACCGATCCCCGGCAACCGGCTCAGCATCGCGATGTCCTCCTGCTCCACGCATTGGGCGAAGCGCTCCGCATCCATCCCCGACAGGATCGCCAGCGCCATCTTCGCGCCGACCCCAGTCACCCGCAGTAGCGCCCGGAACAACGCCCGATCATGCTCGCTGCGGAAGCCATAGAGGACATGCGCATCGTCACGGATCACCAGATGGGTGAGCAGCGTCACCGACTCGCCCACCGCCGGCAGATCATAGAAGGTCGACATCGGCGCTTCGACCTCGTAGCCAACACCGCCGACATCGATCAGCACCAACGGCGGATGCTTGGCGGCGACCTCACCGCGCAACCGACCGATCATGGACGGAAATCCCGCCAGCTCGCCGCCGCGCGCTTGCGCTGCGGGATGCCCATCGAATGCGCATGGCAGAGCGCGATCGCGAGCGCATCGGCCTCGTCCTCGCCGGGCGGATCATCCAACGCAAGCAGCACCCGCACCATATGCTGTACCTGCCCCTTGTCGGCGTTGCCCGAGCCGACCACAGCCAGCTTCACCGACTTCGGGCTGTACTCATGCACGACCACCCCGCCCTTGAGCCCGGCACAGAGCACAGCCCCACGCGCCTGACCGATCTTGAGCGCCGCGGTCGCATCACGGGCGAAGATCAGCTGCTCGACCGCCATCTCGTGCGGACGATACTCGGTCACCAGCGCCGCGATCCGATCGAAGATCAGCCCGAGGCGCTCCGGCCAGGCATGCTGTCCGACGCGCACGCAGCCGCGCGCGACGCAAACGCTGCGCTGACCATCGGTATCGATGACGCCATAGCCGGTATTGCGCGAGCCCGGATCGATCCCGAGCACGCGATGGCGGAGCGATGCCGCGGCGGTCATCGTCGCCGTCCTCAGTTGTCGAGCTCCGCCATGATCTCGTCGGCGATGTCGGCGTTGTTGTAGACCTCCTGCACATCGTCGAGGTCCTCGAGCGCATCGACCATCTTCATCAGCTTCGCCGCCCCCTCGGCATCGAGCTCGATCTGGGTCGCGGCGTTATAGGAGACCTCCGAGACGCTGGTGTCGAATCCAGCCGCGGCGAGCCCTTCACAGACAGCGCCGAATTCCTCCGGAGTGGTGATCACGTCGAGCGAGCCATCGTCATTGACGACGACATCCTCGGCACCGGCCTCGAGCGCTGCCTCCATCACGGCATCCTCATCCGTTCCAGGCTGGAAGCTGATCACCCCCTGCTTCGTGAACAGGTAGGCCACCGAGCCATCGGTGCCGAGATTGCCACCGTGCTTGGTGAAGGCGTGCCGGACCTCGGACGCGGTGCGGTTGCGGTTATCCGTCATGCAGTCGACCATCACCGCTACGCCACCAGGCGCGTAGCCTTCGTACCGGATCTCTTCGTAGTGATCGCCGTCATCGGCTCCCGCGCCGCGTTTGACGGCCCGATCAACCGTGTCCTTCGGCATGTTGGCGGCAAGCGCCTTGTCCATCGCCAGCCGTAGGCGCGGGTTCGCCGCCGGGTCGGCCCCGCCCTCGCGGGAGGCGACCGTCACCTCGCGAATCAGCTTGGTCCAGACCTTACCGCGCTTCTTATCCTGCGCAGCCTTTCGATGCTTGATGTTGGCCCATTTGCTGTGACCGGCCATGTGACTCCCTCGAGATTGGGTCGAACGCGCCACCGCTTGGCTGAGGCGCCCATGGGCGGCGGGGAAGAAGAGAACCGACGAACGGGCAGGGTGCCTAGTGAAACGCACCCGCCCAAAACAGCCAGTCTACCATCGCCGTCTGCATCCCAGCAGCGAGGGCTGAGCAGATTCCTTTACCAAGCATCGGCGATGCCGCAGAATCGACGCTAAGAGGCGCAGAAAGCGACGGCGTGTTGGACCGTCAAGGCGACCGCGCGACCTGACGTACGCGAGGAAGACGTACCGTGTCCCAAGAGATGATCTTCGAGCACCCGCTGAACGAACGCATCCGCACCTTTCTCAGACTCGAGCATCTGCTCGAGAAGGTGGAGTACTTCGTCGCGCAGTCCGAGCAGTGGAGCACGCGAGCGGCCGTCGAGGCATTGCTCGACGTCGTCGCGATCACCGCGCGCGCCGACATCAAGACCGAGCTGCTAAAGGAGATCGACCGCAATCTCTCGACGCTGGCGCGGGTGCGCCATCAGCCGGGCGTCGATCCAGCGGCGCTCGAGGAAGTGGTCAGCGGCCTGGAGAAGGCCGCCGCCGGTATTCACGAGATCGCCGGGCAGATCGGCTCGAACGCCCGCGACGACGAATTCCTCAAGGCAGTCGCGCAGCGCAGCAGCATCCCCGGTGGGGCCTGTAGCTTCGATGTGCCCCTCTACCATCATTTCCTGACTCAGCCTATCGCGCAACGGCGCGCGCGGATCGACCAATGGTTCGCCGATATGCGCCCCGTTCATGATGCGATTCGGCTAGTGCTCTCGCTCGCTCGCACCAGTGCGACTCCGCGCTCTCTGACCGCTCAGGAGGGTTTCTTCCAAGAAGCACTCGATAGCCAGGCCCCGGCGCAACTGTTGCGCGTCGGCGTGCCGGAAGAGTGGCCGGTCTACCCCGAGATCAGCGGACACAAGAACCGCTTCAGCATCCGCTTCATGCGGGCGCAACCGGGCAGTCGCCCGGCCCCATCCCAGGACGATATCCCATTCCGGCTCACCTGCTGCGTCTTCTGAGGCCCCTAACGATCACGGCGGCCAGCCATCCCGGAGAATGAGACGATCACACAGGTTGTTTCACGGTAACGCTCATGGCACTTTGCCACCCGGACGATGCATCCCGCATCCCCCACGGTAACCGCCTCCGACCGTCATGCCGACTACCGTATCTTGCCCCACCTGCGGTAAGCAGGTCATCTGGAACAACAAATCGCGCTGGCGTCCTTTCTGCAGCGAGCGCTGCCGCCTGATCGACCTAGGCGATTGGCTGGACGAGTCGCATCGCATCAGCGACAGCGGTGTCGAAACAGAGGGGCTCTCTGACGGGGCTCCTTGGCCGAGCGCCGACGCCGACGCTAGCGACGACACGCCACGTCACTGAGGCCAAGTGCACTCGCATTCTGAGCGGTCCAAGCGTTTGCGGCTCAGCCAACCAGTCGATCGATCAACCGAAAACCGGCGAGATAGGTGCCGAGCGCCGAGCCGAGCGTGCTGAAGATGAACACCAGCAGCACGCGCGAGACGCGATTGTGCCACCAACCTCGGACCCGGGTGACGTCGTCGCGCAGGCTGCTGAAATCGCCGACGCTCGGGCGCCGCAGCAAGAGCTCCAGGCCGCCGGCGACCATCCCAGCGCCAATGGTCGGGTTCAGCGAGGTCAGGGGCGCCGCGCAGAAGGCGCCGAGCACGGTCAAGGGATGCGCCGCAGCCAGCAGTGTACCCAAGGCGGAGAGGCCACCGTTGATCAGAACCCAATCACCGACCATGTTCCAGCCGAGCTCAGGGCTGCGGGTGAAGCCGTAGACGAAGACCGACAGGATCAGGATGACGACTAGCCATGGGAAGGCGCGCCAGAGGCGCGACGGCGGCGGCACCTCATCCAGTGCGGCGATGGTCTCGTCGGCGGACTCGTTGGCGTCGGCCAGGTGCTGAGCGACGCCTTTCAGGTGGCCAGCTCCGATCACGGCAAGGATATGCTTATACCCGTGCGTCGTGGCCTCCTGACGCAGGCGTGCGGCCATGTAGCGGTCGCGCTCGGCAATCAACGGCGCGAACAGGTCCGCTCGATCCTGAGCGAATTCGGCGAAGGCCGTCTCGAGGATATCGCCCTGCTTCAGCTGCTCGACCTCTTCCTCGGTCACCTGCTCACGGGTGAGCAGCCCGGCGAGCAGGCCGCTAAACAGGTTCAGCCGCTTGAAGAAGCCGAGCCGGTGTGCCGCCCGCCGCAGCGTCGTCCCGATCTCGCGGTCGATCAGGAGCATCGGCCGATGGGTCGCCTCGGCCAAACGGATTGCCGCCCGCTGCTCGGCGCCCGGCTCGATCCCGAACTGATCAGCGATCCGCTGCTGATAAGCGCCCAACGCGAGGCTCGCCGCGACCATATAGACCCGCTTCTGGCGGATCACGGCGAACAGGTCGAGGCGCGCAAGCGCATCGGGATCGGTCATCGAAGCGGCGCGGCTCGCACAGAGCTCGACGGCGACGGCGTCGACATCAAGGCCACCGTCGCCGAGCAGCTCGGTCACTTTGTCGGCACTCGCACGCGAGACATGCGCGGTGCCGAGCAGGGTCACACGGGTCCTACCGATCGCTGTTTCGATGAGGGGCTCTTCAGGCGGCTGGTCACTCACGAGGTCTTGCGGATCAATCAGCAGAGGAGAGGTGCATGATAACCCAGCGAACGGGTTCGGCCAGGCACTGGCAGCGGGGCACTGAAGTCGCCTATGATCGCGAAGTGGATGAGCGAAGGCGACCCCTCGGCCGTGGCCGAAGACCTGACTGCGGAGCTGACAGCCCCATCGCGCTGTGGCCCTGGCTGGCGTTGCTCATCGTGCTCGCTGGGCCCGGCTGCGGCCCAGTCAAGGATGATGCGAAGCGCAACGCCCTCGACAACACGCTGCGCAGTTACCGGCAGGCGATCCGTTGGGGTCAGTTTCCGGCTGCAGCCGGCTTCATTCGCCCGGATGGGGGCGCTGAGATCGACCTGAGGAGCCTGAGCAACATCCGCGTCACCGGCTACGAGGTCATCCAACAGGGCGTCATCGGCCCCGACGACAGCGCCGTCCAGCTGGTCCAGATCGACTACGTGCTCGAGGACCGTCAACGGCTGGAGCAATTGATCGACCGCCAGCTCTGGCGCTATGACGAGCAGAGCGGCGCCTGGTGGCTGGAATCCGGCCTCCCGCGCTTCGTTGCGCCTGATGCGAGTGATACGCGATGACCGACCACCTGTTCGCACTGCTGCTCGTGCTCGGCGTCGGCTGGTTCTGGCTCGATTCAGCACGAGCACGCGAGATGGCGGTCGGACTCGCCCAGCGCGCGTGCCGCGAGCGGGACGTGCAGATGCTCGACCAAGCGGTTGCGTTGCGCCGCATCGGGCTGCGCTGGCTGCAGCGGGGCCTACGGGTTCGCCGTGTCTATCGATTCGAGTACAGCGAGGAAGGGATCGGGCGCCGCACTGGCTATCTGGTGCTGCTTGGCCTGCAACTCGAGGAACTGAGCCTGGGCCTGCCGCAGGTCAGCACCGACGCATAGGCAAAGACCCGACGCTGATCCAGACGAAGGCGCCCGTTAGCGGGTGCGATCCACCCCCGCGCTACTTCACCACGCGCAGCGCTGGCCGCTTCCCCTTCTCCGCAGCCTCTCCCGACGAATCCGACGACGATCCATCGGTGCCCTCGACTGTCTCCGAGCCGTCTTGCTCAGGGGTCTCTCCGGTGATATCGGCTTCATCAGCAAACAGCATCCCTTGACCGTTTTCTCGAGCATAGATCCCGAGCACCGCTGCAACGGGTAGCTCCACTGGAAACGGCTTGCCGCCAAAACGCGCCGAAAAGCGGATGGCATCGTTGCCGAGGACGAGGCCGTGTACCGCAACGGCAGCGACGTTCAGCACGATACGCCCGTCCGCGACATAGTCGCCCGGGACGACCGCCTCGGGGTGATTCGCGTCCACCAGAAGGTGCGGTGTCATCTGGTTGTCAGCGATCCATTCGTACAAGGCTCGAATCAGGTAAGGGCGGTTCGAGGTCATCGCTCACTCCGACTTCGCGTTTAGCGGAAAGACTGCAACCGTCGTCGGCAGCGATCTAGGCCAGATCCGTGACCATCTCGCGCTCTGCCTCGGTGAGGCTGTTCCGGAACGACGGCCATTCGAACATCCGTGCGGCGTATTCGGTCACCGGACTCGCCGTCGCTGGCAGCTCAAGCTCGAGGACCGGTAGGCGCCATAGCAGCGGAGCGACGCAGCAATCGACCAGCGAGAACTCGTCGCTCATGAAGAACCGACTGGCACCAAAAATGGGGGCAACGCCCGTAAGGCTCTCGATCAACGCCTTGCGCGCTCGGCCTGCCGTAGCCGCGTCGCCGGTTCGGATATCGCGCATCCAGGCATACCAATCACGATCGATGCGATACATGAAGAGTCGAGCGTTCGCACGACCGACCGGATCGACTGGAAGCAGGGGTGGATGCGGAAACCGCTCATCGAGGTACTCCATCACGATCAGGGATTCATAGAGCCAGAGCTCACGATCGACCAGGGTCGGCACCGTTCCGTAAGGATTCGCCTCAAGGACCTCGCTCGGCAAGGCCTGCGCATCGACATCGATGACATCGATGTTGATGCGCTTCTCCGCAATGACCATCCGGACGCGGTGGCAGTAAGGACAGGTTGGATCGGAGAACAACATCAAGGGCGCTCGTCTAATAGCAGCCACTGGCTCACTTTCCTGATATGGAGCTTGCCGCTGCGTGGCGGGGAACGCAGGGTGCCGTAGGAGGTTGGTTGCAGGTCCCAATGACCGGGTGCCGCTCTCCCCCGAGTCGGGCACCCTGCGGGAAGGATACACTGAAATCAGGCAATTGGGTTGCTGGAGCCGGTGCTGTGAAGACGCCGCAAGCAACCAACGAAAAACGGCCGGCGATCCGAAGATCGCCGGCCGCATCAGGCAAGAGCCCAGGCTAGGCCGAAGGTGCCAGGTCTCTTATCTTGCCTCTCTAGTGCACGTCCTTCCAGAACTCGCGCTTGAGATAGAAGGCGAGGATGAAGAGCAGTCCCAGGAACAACAGCACGTAGAGACCGAGCTGGCGCCGCTCCAGCTTATAGGGCTCCCCGACATAGGTCAGGAAGTTGGTGATATCCCGGACCATCGCATCGTACTCACCCGGGGTCAGCTGGCCGGGCTCGACAAGCTTGACATCCACGATATGCCCATCGCCTTCATGGCCCTCGCCGTGGGAATCCTCATAGACCGGCGCTTGAATCCCTTGCAGGTGAGCGAACGGGTGCGGCATGCCGACGTCCGGAAACACCAGATTATTGACACCGTAGGGCCGTGAGTCATCGACATAATAGGCCTTTAGGTAGCTATAGACCCAGTCTGGCGAGCGCCAGCGTGTGACCAACGTGAGATCTGGGATCTCGGTGCCGAACCACTTCTCACCATCGGCAGGCTTGAGTGCATTCGTCATCATGTCGGTTGCCTCGGCGTCGCCGAACAACAGGTTCTCTCGCAGCTCGTCTTCCGGGATCTCCAGGTCATCTGCCATGCGCTGATAGCGCATGTACTGCAGCGAATGGCAACCCATGCAGTAGTTGACGAAGTACTTCGCACCACGCTGAAGCGAGGCCTTGTCCTTCAGATCGATATTGGCATCTTCCAGCTCCGGACCATGCCCGCCGGCGGCGAGCGCAGCCAGCGGCGTCACGAGGAGGGCAAGGGCAAGGATTAGATGTCTCATGAGGTCACGCGCTCCGGGACTGGCTTGGTCTTTTCCAGCTTCGTGTAGATCGGCATCAGCAAGAAGAATGCGAAATACACGACCGTGAAGATCTGCGCCAACAGCGTGTAGAGATCGGTCGACGGCATCAGCCCAAGATAGGCCAGCACCACGAACGACACCGCGAAGGCACCGAGGAAGAAGCGCGACAGCAGCCCTTTGTAACGCATCGAGCGAACCGGGCTCCGGTCCAGCCACGGCAGCAGGAACAGGATCAGGATGGCGCCGAACATCACCACGACACCCGGGAACTGAGACCCGCCAATCGGCGGAACCGCTCGCAGCATCGCGTAGTAGGGCGTGAAGTACCAGACCGGCGCGATATGCTCAGGGGTCTTCAACGGATCGGCCGGCTGGAAGTTTGGCGGCTCGAGGAAGAGCCCGCCGAGGTCCGGCGCATAGAAGACGACGAGCGAGAAGATCGCGAGGAAGACCACCAATCCGGTGATGTCCTTGACGGTGTAGTAAGGATGGAACGGGATGCCGTCGGCCGGCTGGTTCGGGTCCCACTTGTTCCCCTTCGGTCCCTTCTTGATCTCGATCCCGTCAGGATTGGTCGAGCCGACCCGATGCAGCGCAACGATGTGCACGAACACCAATGCCGCCAGCAGGAATGGGATCACGAAGTGGAAGGCATAGAAGCGGTTGAGCGTGACATCGGAGATGACGTAGTCACCGCGCACCCAGGTCGAGAGGTCGGCGCCGACCTCCGGCACAGCCGCGAACAGGTTGACGATGACCTGCGCGCCCCAGTAGGACATCTGTCCCCAGGGCAGCAGATAGCCGAAGAAGGCCGTCGCCATCATCGCCAAGTAGATCACGACACCGATGATCCACAGCAGCTCACGCGGATTCTTGTAGGAGCCCCACATCAGCCCGCGGAACATGTGTAGATAGACGAGGATGAAGAAGAAGGAGGCGCCCGTCGAATGGATGTATCGCAGCAGCCAGCCCCAGTTCACATCACGCATGATGTACTCAATAGACGCGAAGGCCTCTGCTGCCGATGGCTTGTAGGCCATCGCGAGCCAGAGGCCGCTCACGATCTGGATGATCAGCACCACCAGGGCCAGCGATCCGAAGATCGACCAGAGGCCCATATTCTTCGGCGCGTAGTACTGGGCCATGTGGTCATTCCACACGGCCATGACCGGAAAGCGCTTGTCTAGCCAGCCGAGAAATCCTCTCGGCGCCGTCTCTACCGTCTCAACGCTCATCAGGCGGCTCCTGCTTCATCCTCACCAATGAGGAGGGTCGAATCGTTTAGATAGGTATGCTTCGGGATAACGAGATTCGTCGGTGCCGGAACCCCCTTGTAGACCCGCCCGGCCAGATCAAACTTCGATCCATGGCAGGGGCAGAACCAACCGCCCTTCCACTCAGGCCCGAGATCGTCCGGCGCGAACTCGGGACGGTAGGTTGGTGAGCAGCCAAGATGGGTGCAGATCCCGATCGCGACAAAGTACCGTGGCTTGATCGCGCGAACCGGATTCTGGCAGTACTCAGGCTGTTGCGTGGCGACCTGCGAGGCGGGATCGACCAGCTTCGGCTCCACCGTTGGCAGGGCCTCGAGCATTTCGTCGGTGCGATGCACCACCCAGATCGGCTGCCCGCGGAATTTGACGCGCAACAGGGCGCCCGGTTCCAGCTTACTGACATCCGCCTCGACCGGTGCACCCGCCGCGCGCGCGCGTGCGCTCGGGTTCATGGAGGCGATGAAAGGGACGGCCGCAAAGCCGACGCCGACGGCACCGACTGCGCTCGTTGCAGCAACGAGGACGCGCCTGCGGCCCTTATCCGTGCCTTGTTCGTTCATGCGTGTGTCGACCCCTCGCTAGGCTCGATGAACGACCTCTCGCGCGACGAGATGGCCGAACAGTCAAAAGATAAAGATAAGAATATCGCTAAGCTTTGCATAACCGACCGCGCATTCTCTATGAAGCGGCCAACCCAGGTCAAGAAAGGCCCCGAATGATCAGGGTTTTACAACAACCGCGATCTGGCCCCGATTACAACCAGCGAACGCTTCCCAAGCGACGACAAAGGTCAAATAGCCCTCAATAATCGCGGGCTTGCGAGCAGATAGGCCCGGCAAAGGGCGTCGGCCAGCACCGGCGAACCGCCTATACGGCCCAGCAGTGGCGGCGTCGCGACTGCGACAACGCGCGGGCAGATCAGTTCACACCGGGTTATCGATCTCGATGTAGCGGTGCTCGATCCCAAATGCTTCCGCCAGGTGCTCGCCCAGTGCCTGAACGCCATAGCGCTCGGTCGCATGATGGCCAGCCGCCAGGTAGTCGAGCCCGAGCTCGCGGGCCAGATGCACCGTTTGTTCCGAGACCTCCCCACTCAGATAACAGTCTACCCCGAGCGCAGCGGCGCGCTCGATCGCCCCCTGAGCAGCCCCGGTGCACCAAGCCAGGCGCTGCAGCGGACGATCGATCACGGCAATATGCAGCAGCTCACGTCCCAGGCTGTGCCCGACCTGGGCAGCGAATGCCGAGGCCGGCATCGGGCTCGCGAGCGAGCCACACCAGATCAGGTCATCATCGCCTGCGCAGGGTTGAACGCCTTGCAGCTCCAGGATGGCCCCCAAACGGCGGTTGTTACCGAGCTGCGGATGCGCGTCCAGTGGCAGGTGGTAGGCGAGCAGACTGATGCCGGCCCGGTTCAATGCGCGAACGCGTCTGCCTTTGACACCGGTCAGCGCCGCGGCTTCGCCTTTCCAGAAGAACCCATGGTGAACCAGCAGCGCATCGGCCTCGGCCGCCACGGCCGCGTCGATCAGCCGTTGACAGGCCGTGACCCCGGTGATGAGGCGCCGGACCGGTCGGTCACCTTCGACCTGCAGCCCGTTCGGACAATAATCGCTGAAGCGCTCGCAGCGTAGCAGTGCATCGCAGTGGCTGGCGATCTCGGCAGCTGTGATCATCGAACCCCGCTCGATTCGGTTGGTTTCGGAAGCCCTTCAGAAGACCCTGATTGATTGGCCATGCAGGCCAAACATCAGACGGGGCCGGAACCTGTTCGCAAGTGGGCGGTTTCCCGACCCCTTCATTTTCAAGCGCTTGGGCGCCTACAAAGGGTGAGACATCCTGATCCCACGCGGGAAGCGCTGATAAACCAGCGCCTCCTTCAGCAGTCTCGCGGCGACCAGCCGGCACACCCGGTCGTCATGCGATCGACTCGGACCCGTGATAGCTTATCGGCATGCACCCGACGACCCACAGTATCGCACTCACGCTGATCGGCTTCACGGCCGGCGCTGTCGTCGTCTTCGGCCTGGACCGCCTGCCATCGATCAACGCTGCACCGGAGCCCTCCGAGCCCGCATCCGAGGAGGCCCCGCTCAGTCGTCGGGTGCCGGTTCCCGCATCCGCCGCGGCCTCGTCCGGGTTCGCCGAAGCCGTTGCCGCAGCGGCGCCGGCCGTGGTCAAGGTCTATGGTCGCGGCCAGCCCCCCACGCATCCGTCACCGTCTTCCACGCTCAGCGCCGGCTATCTCGCTCAGCCCAGAGCCCAGACCCGTTTGGGCTCCGGGGTCGTGATCGCGCGCAACGGCCTGATCGTCACCAACAGCCATGTTGTCCGAGGTCTTGCACGGATCGAGGTCGAGCTGATCGACGGCCGCCGGGCTGTCGCCGATCTGCTTGGGATCGATGAGGCCACCGATCTTGCGCTGCTAAGGGTACCACTCACCGATCTGCCCAGGATCGAGATCGGCGATCCGACGCAGCTGCGTATCGGCGACCTGGTGTTGACCATCGGCAATCCGTTCGGGATCGGCCAGACCGCGAGCCTCGGGGTCGTTTCGGGCACCGGGCGCTCTCAGCTCGGCCTGACCGAGATCGAGGACTTCATCCAGACCGATGCGGCGATCAACCCCGGGAGCTCCGGTGGCGCACTGATCGACATCGAGGGCCGCCTCGTCGGTATCGCAACCGCCGGCATCAGTGAAAGCGGACACTCGGAGGGGGTTGGTCTAGCCATCCCGGCCTCACTCGTGATGCAGGTGGTCGAGGCACTCTCCGCGCACGGTCACCCTGCGCCCGGCTGGATGGGGCTTGGCGGCCGCAGCGTCACCAGCGAGCTCGAGCAACGCTTCGGCTTGCGCACATCCCGGGGCGTGCTGGTCTCGACCCTCGACGAGCAGGGACCAGCCGCCGCAGCGGGCTTGCGGGCCGGCGATGTCATCACCGGCTTCAACGGCATCGAGATCGACGATGCCTTGCAGCTGCAGGCGTTGATCTCGGAGACCCGACCGGGCAGCGAGATCGAGCTGACCGTGTCACGCGGCAGTGAGCGTATCCAGATGCAGCTGCGTATCGATGGGTCGGGGCCAGCGCAACGAGGCTCAACCGCCGCCCACCGCCAGCGCCAAGCTCAGGCCAGCCATGCGGTGACCGACTGGGAACGCGCAGCGGCGCCCTCCGCACGGCCTGGCTGTCAGCACAGCAGCCGTGGCTGCTGACGACCTGTTGCGCGTCGCAACGCGCCCAACCTGACAGACCCAGCTGACTGAGCGACCCGACTGGCACAGCCGGCTGGGTCGGCCTCTTTGCCCTGTGCCGCACGACCAGCGATCCGATGAGCACAGGACGGTTCAGGTCCGATAGGGGTAGAGCGGCGCGAGGTCGTCGGCGCGGGCACGATCCGCGCGGTCACGACCCGGATCGGGGCCGAGCCCATGCTCAACCGCCTGCCAGAGCACATCGCCGCGCCAAGCAGACTCGCCACTGCCCGCTCCATACAACGCCTGCTCAAGCGCCTCAAGTGCCGGGCGCTGCGCGTCCGCAGCGCGATCCGCCAATGCCCTCAGACTCATCGGCGGCGCGTCCGGCCAGCGTGCCTTACCCCATTCAAGCAGCGCGCCCGCCGCA
>JAAAOQ010000247.1 GCA_009908845.1 Gammaproteobacteria bacterium | reverse complement strand
ATGATGGCAGCGTCACCGGGACGGCGTTTCACGCCAGCTCTGGGACCGAGATCTTCCCCGTTCCCAACGTCGGCGTGACCCAGGACCTGAGCGAACTCGACCTGCCCGCGACCCTGGGACTCGGCTTGACCGTGGTCTCTGGCATTGGCGCGGAGTTTCGTTCCGAGCCGGGAAGCTTGGGCGCCGGCGCCGAGTTCATTATCTTCGGCGTCAACGCCGGGCTGGGCTACGCGCTGACCGAAAACCTCTCGGTCGGCGCCACGGCGACCATCAGCTTCGCGCAGTCCGACGGACACCGATGCCGCCGGGCCGGTTGGGGACCTGACACACGTCTACAGCAACGTTGGCGTGATCCCGCTCAATGCGGCCGTTGTGCCTTACCTGCAGGCAACCCAAGCCGAGGTCATCTACCAACATCGACCCATGATCTTCGACGGCACGCAGCGGACGCTGAGCTGATGCCAGCCATCTAGCGCGATCGCATCAGGTTCGACGATCATTGTTTGCGATGGCTGGAATCGTTCAAGCCCCGTTCCGTCGCGCCGCAGCGCCCGCGTCTCGAGGCGTCTGAAACGCCGCGTGCTAGGCTGAAAAGATCTCCTAAGGACCTCACCCGCTGATATGCGAGCAACGCCTGATGGAAGCACAACGCCGTCTCACGATCGACGACCTGCTGGCCTGGCCTGGCGACGAGCGCATCGAGCTGATCGACGGCGAGATCGTGCAGCGGCCGATGAGTCGTTTCGAGCACGGCCAGGCGCAGACCGCGTTGATCGGCCAATCATTCCCGCTGGTCACGCAACGGCAACCCGGCGGTTGGTGGATCGTCCCCGAGATCAGTGTCCGTTACAACGAGCACCATTGCCCCAGCCATGATCTGGCCGGCTGGCGCAAGGAACGGCTGCCAGAGCGCCCTGCCGGCGTCATGACCCTGTTGCCGGACTGGGTCTGCGAGATCCTCTCCCCAGGCCACGAACGCAAGGACACCGTCACGCACTTCCTGCGCCTACAGCGTGCCGGCGTTCCCTACTACTGGATTGTCGCACCCGAGGAGCGAGCGCTGATCGCCTATGCCCTGGATGCCGGCGGCTACCGTGCCGTATTCACGGCCGAAGGCCCGGATGAGACCTCGGCCAAGGCGCGCATCCCACCGTTCGAAGCGATCGAGATCGACTTGGGCCTGCTGTTCGGCGATCTTGCCTGAGGGGCGACCGCCCGGAGACGGCCGCAAGTGCCTGAACGCGGTCTGTGCGCGCAGGATCGCGCTATCACAGCCCGCCTCCGCCATGAACGACCTTCAGTGGATAGGCCGCCAGTCGGCCTCGACGGTCTTGTCGACATAGGTAAAGCTGCCTTCACGGATCTTGTGGAAGGTCTGCTTGCCGATCGGGCGCTATTGCTGATTGAGCCTGCGGCAGATTGTCCGATGCTTGATCGGAGTCAAGCGACCTCTGGTCGCGCGGCCGGTTATTGGTGCGCGGCGCTAATCGCATCGGTCATGCGGTTTGGCGTTTCCAGCCTTTCGCGCAAGTGTCTTAATCGATTGCCTCGATGCGGCTGCGATTGGTTGTCGCATCAGATTCACCCATTGACATTCTAGCTCGGCAAGCTGCCCAGCCAGGTCAGCCGTGGAGGTGGGGATTCCAGCATTGCGTGGAGGTCGATGGGATGTGTCAGGGTGATCGAGTTGGTTTCAACGCAGCGTGGAGGTGAAGGTCCCGCAGAAGCGGCTGAGAAACGAAACGGCACGATCGGGGGTCTGTTGCATGGTGATGGCGGCGTTTTGAGGTGGAGGCATGACGGCTGAGATGGCCGCGAGGGTTCGCTGCAGATGACCTGATATGACCATCCCCGCGCGGAAGCCTTCTTTCGCCATCCACCTCGCCTACTGGCCGTTAGAGCCCATTGAGAGCCCATTGACCTAAGTCATGCTACGCAATCGCCACGACACCTATGGCCTCGTTGCCGTGATCTTGCATTGGCTGGTCGCGCTTGTCGTGGTGGGTCTCTTCGGTCTCGGCCTGTGGATGGTCGACCTGACCTATTACGACGACTGGTACCGCACCGCCCCGGCGATCCACAAAGGTGTCGGCATACTGCTGTTCATCACCGTGACGCTGCGCCTGGGCTGGCGTTTGCTCGGCCCGCGGCCGGCGCCCTTGGAAACGCACTCGGTCTGGATGTCGAGCGCTATCCGCAGGCGACCTTCAAGAGCACCGCCGTCGATCTCGACGAGGACGGCACTGGCACCGTCACGGGCGACTTCAGCTTCCATGGTGTCACCAAGCCGGTCACCCTCGAGGTGGAGCAGATCGGTGTCGGACCCGACCCCTGGGGCGGCTTCCGCCGCGGCTTTCAGGGCTCGACCCGCTTTGCGCTAAAGGATTTCGGCATCGACTATGACCTGGGTCCGGCCTCGCAGGTGGTCGAGATCATTCTATCGATCGAGGGCGTGCGCCAGGACGGCTAGCGGCGGAGTGACGATGCCGCTGAGACCAGTGACGACCAGGTCCCGGTCTTGCCATAGAAGATCACATCGAGGCTGCGCGGGCCTGGAGCTGGCCGAGGAAGGTGCGCAGCTCTCGTTCAAGGCCGGCCTTCATCAACGCCGAGCCGAGCAGGGGAAACAGCTGAAATCCGGGCTCCAGCTGAGCGCGATAGTCGACCCGAACGGAATCCTGCAGCGGTGTCAGGAGCCACTCGGTGCGTCCTGCTGCGAAATCACTCTGCTCGGGAACGATCACCGCGACCAGGCGTC
>JAAAOQ010000215.1 GCA_009908845.1 Gammaproteobacteria bacterium | reverse complement strand
ATCGGGCTGTCGATCAGCGCATCCATCAGGTCGAGGTTCTCCTCACCGGGGATGCCGAAGAGGTACTCGACACCTTCGTTCTCGAGACAACGGACAAAGAGCTCAGCGGCACGCATCGGGTACTCCTAGGGTTGAATCGGTCGCGCCCTGAGCGGGCGCTGGTTATTGCTAGGCTAGAGGCTGAAACGCGGCTCACCTCGGCGGTGAGACAAAGGGGTTAGCGAACGGATCAGCGGCTGCTAGCGCACTGGCGCGGATACTCGTCCGTGGCGGCAAACAGCTGATGAATGCTGCTCAAGTTCACCGGCTTTCTCAGAAAGGCGCGGACATGGGGCGCAAGCCCGGGGTCAGGCTCTAGATCATGAGCGCCGCTCATCAGCACGATCGCGAGCCCCGGAGCGCGTGCGGCCAGCTCCGTCCCGAGCGCCCGGCCATCGCCATCCGGCAGGCGGATATCGATCAGCGCGAAGCGCAGCAGCGGCTGGCGGTCGATGAGCGCTCGGGCCTGCCCGCAACCGCTGGCGGCGCAGACCTGATAGCCGAGCTCGCTCAGCTCCCAGTTCAGCATCTGGCGCAGCGCTGCGTTGTCCTCGACCAGCAGCAGCGGCGCGTGCAGGCGCGGCCCGAGGCCGGCGCCCGGGATCGCGCCCCACTCGCCTGGGCTCGCGATGGCCATCAGCCACGCTCGCCCAGCGCCTCGCGCAACTTTTGGCGGGCTCGGAACAGCCGTGTGCCCGCGCCCGCGGCGGTCAGCCCGAGCTGCGCGGCGATCTCCTGCTGCGAATAGCCGTGCAGCACCTGCAAGATCAGCGGCTCGCGATACTCAGCGGGCAGCGCCCGCAGGGCCCCGCGCAACACGAAGGCCTCGGTGGAGGTGTCGTACTCTTGGGCGCGCTGAGCGGGGAGCTCGTCGGTTGGCATTGCGCTCTCGCGCGGCTGCGCACGCTCGAAGCGCCGGGCGTTCTCGCGCCGCACGATGGTCTTCATCCAGCCCAAGGCAGCCGCTGGGTTCTGCAAGCGCGCGAACGAGCGCCAGGCCCGCAGCAGACTGTCTTGGACCAGGTCCTCGGCGACCTGCTTGTCACCACAGAGTCGATAGGCGTACTTGAGGAGACTGTGCCGATGGGTCTCGGCGAGGACCTCGAAGCTGGGTGCCTCGATGGCGGTCGTCGATGGGCCGGAGGCTAGTGCAGCAGAAACAGACATGGGCAGGACTCCCGGAGTCGATGAACGAACCTACCCGCCCTAAAGCAGCCGGCGTGCCAGTTTTTAACTTACTGTTTTTATTGCACTCCTGAGAGAAGCGATCGATTGGATGGAACGTTTCGTTAAAACGATCCGTTGCAACGAGGTATCGGATCGTAGCCGTGCTGTCGAGACGCGTCCGTCATCGGTTTGAAAGATCGCCGGCGCTCGGTGGGTCTTCATCCGATATCAAGATGCTGTCCGCTTCGCGCAGAGGGCTCAACCCGTGAACTGCCTCGCCTTTCGTCGTCAACTGTTGGTCGATCCGCAAGGACGACAAGCCGATCTGCAGGCCCATGCGGCCCAGTGCGCCCCCTGTGCGCGCGCGCTGCAGCGTTCGCTGGCCTTCGAGGCGAGTCTCAAGGCCGCGTTGCTGCTAGAAGAGAGCGATGACGATGCGGCGCGTCGCGACGGCGAGCTCGATGACAGCGATGATCCCGACCCGCACCAAGCGATCGATCGCCTGACAGTTCAACGAGCGCAATGCGAGCGCGGGCAGCGCGCTCGGGTTGCAAGCCAGGGTTGCAGCAGGCCAGCGTCCTGGAGGCCCTGACGAGCCATGAATCAACGTTTGCCATTGATTGAGCCCGAGGTCGCCGATGCCAGGGTGGCAGCACTCTATCGCCGGATCGAGGTCCGATTCGGTGGCGTCCCGAACCTGTTCAAGGCCCTAGCGCACAAGCCCGGGATTCTCGAGGTGACCCTGACGAAGGTTGAGCGGGTCATGGACGAGGGCGAGCTGGAGCGCGCACTGAAAGAGATGATCGCGGTGGTCGTCGCCGACGCGCGCGGCTGCGCCTACTGTGTCGGCGCCCATTCGATGGCGCTGCAGCGCCTGGGCGTGCCGCAGGAAACGATCGAGCTACTGCTCCAGGGTCTGGATGAGGCGCCCCTACCCACGGAGTGGATCGAGCTGTTGCAGCTGGCACGGCGGGCGGCGGCTGATGTCCATGCCATCACGAACGCCGAGATCGCGCGTCTTGGGTCGCTGGGTCTGAGCGATGCCGCCGTGGTCGAGCTGGCCAGCGTGATCGAGCTGTTCATCGCGCTGAGCTTCTTTCTCGATCTGTTCACCGTGCCGCTGGATGAGCGGCCGAGCCCTCAGAGTAACCCTGGGTGAGAATCCATAAACAAGCCGGATGCGATGATGCTGAATATCAAGCGCGGGAGCCGCCGGCTTGGCGGCTATTCCAGCGACTAAGGCGCTTCAATCAAACTCGAGCTCAAGCAGGTTCGAGCGCGCCGCTCGCGCGCGCTGAAGCATCCGGTCGGCCTTTTCGGCATCGAGCGACCGCCTCAGGGTGGCCATCTCGGCGCGCTCGTGGAACAGCAGCAGGTTGCCGCCGACGATCAGGAAATGGGTCGGATCGATCGCAACCGCGCGCCCCAGCGCGAGGCTGTAGGGGCAATGGTCGGGGAAGGCCGGGGCATAGGCCGCCGGATCGGCCTCGAAGCGCGCCACCTGCTCGGCACTGGTGAACCAGTACTGTTCGCCCTGATAGGTACTGGTGTAGGCGGGCGAACCCTTCTCTG
>JAAAOQ010000062.1 GCA_009908845.1 Gammaproteobacteria bacterium | reverse complement strand
GCATGTCCAGGTAGCCCAACGGAGACAGCGTTAGAATGCCATCTAGCTGGTCTCCCAGCCCAGCCGCGTCGATCCGGGCGCGGGTGCGCGGATGAACCGGAAACACCAGCGGAAGCTCCGCAGAGAGCTCCCGCAAAACGCTGAGCAGTCTCCGCAGTACCTCCGGCTCGTCGACATTGGAGGGCCGATGCAGCGTGAGCAGCCCATAGCCTTTCTCGCCCAGCATTCGCTCCCCGCCCGGCAACCCTGCCAACAGATCCGCAGGCCGACTCGCCCTGGGCCGGTTGTACAGCAGCGTATCGATCATCACGTTGCCGACGAAATGCACCTGCGCCGGGTCGATCCCCTCGCGTTCGAGATTGCGGGCTGCGTCCCGCTCGGTGGTGAACAGCAAATCGGAGATCCGGTCGGTGAGGACCCGGTTGATCTCCTCGGGCATTGTTCGATCCCCGCTGCGCAGCCCCGCCTCCACGTGGATCAGCGGCACCCCGTTCTTGGCAGCCACCAGGCCGCAGGCGATGGTGGAGTTGACGTCCCCCACCACTAGCACTGCTCTTGGCTGCAAGCGGTCAAGCTCGGGCTCGAAACGGCGCATGATCTCCGCAGTCTGCACCGCGTGGCTGCCGGAGCCGACACCCAGATCCACATCCGGCTCGGGGATGCCGAGCTGCTCGAAGAACGACGCCTTCATGGCCTCGTCATAGTGCTGCCCGGTGTGGAGCAAGATCCCCTCGAGGCTAGGCTCCGCTTCAAAGGCGCGCATCAGCGGCGCGATCTTCATAAAGTTCGGCCGGGCGCCGACCATGCAGAGTACGCGGAAAGGATCAGACAACGTCACGATAGACCCCGGCCACGATGGCGCTCGTTCTTGTCTTGTGGCAACGCAAGGCCTGGCCCTGTGGAGCGACGCTGTGGAGCGACGCGACTTTCCCGGCCAACCAAGGCTTGACCCTGCAACACATTGATGATGTGATCAAAGGCTAAGAAATTGAGGTTCCAGGAAATAATCGATGCACGCAATAGAGTTTGAAGCGGACCTGCAGGACGGCGTCATCGCGATTCCCGAGGCCTACAAGTCACTGCACAATCAGCATGTACGGGTGGTCATCCTGCTTGAAGACCATCGCGGCGAGCCGGGTTTGCGCGCCTTGTCAGATCATTCGGCGACATTGGTCGATGAATGGCGAGATCCGGCCGAGGATGAGGTATGGAAGTGAGTCAGGCAGAGGTCGTGCTATGCGAGTTCTACTTTTCTAATCTCAAGCAGAACAAGTTGAGACCCGTTGTCGTCTTCAAGAACAACTTGCCATTTGACGATTTTGTCGGGATGCCGATCAGCAGTAAACTCACAAGATTGAATGACGACGAGTTCCTGATTGATGAGTCAGATTTTTCCGCTGGCGCGCTCCCCAGGCGGTCCAAAGTGATGGTGAGAAAGACATTCGTCATCTCGAAACAGGTCATCGTCAAATAGTACGGCACGCTGTCAGCCGAATGCTTCCGCACGCTTCATCGAACTTTCTGTGGCTACTTTGGATGCGATTGAACAGTCACGATCCACGTGCGGCCTGTATCGAACGACTGCCTTGAGTCACAAGATCACGAGGACGGCCCGGTTCTTCATGCATCGGACGTGGCTCGCAACCCAAGTCGAGTCAAACGAGTCGATGGGGTAGGAGTAGCATGGCAGTTTCCTGTTGCAGACGGATGTACGATCAGTCTGAGGCGAAGCCTAGCTCGTGGGTCTCGCGTAGAAAGTCTTCCATGGTGTAGGGCATGTCAGGATTCTCCCGTTGGTAGATCAGGTAGAGGCGCTCGAGCAGCTCCCAATGTCGGCCTGGGCTAGGGCTCAGTGGCCGGGCCGCCCGCGGCGTCGTCACCAATGGCCTCAATGATGGCGACATTGAGCAGTTGACTGTGCTGCGCCGGCTCCTGCTCCACCTCACAAGACCTGATCCCAGCCCGCCATGCCAATAGCGTTCTTCCTTGACGTGTGGCAACGCAACACCTGACCCCGGCCTCTAGTGGCATCGGCGAGATTCTGGGCCTAGCGCCCCCGCTCCCGGATGAACCGTCGCGCGTCCTTGAGTAACAGAATCAACTGCCGGTCATTATCGGGCGTGGGTTCGAAGCCGAAGCGCCGGTAAAATGCCGCCGCTTCGGTGTCGAGAGGATATGCCAGCATCGCCCGGATGCCTGCGTGCTCGGCGACGGCAATCGCGCGATGAACGGCATCCCGCAGGAGACTGAAGCCTAAGCCGTGCCCTTGGTCGTCGAGATCAACCGCCAGCCTTGCCAGAATAACCAGCGGGATCGGGTACTGCCCCATGCCGCGACGCACCCGCTCAGGCGCCTCCAGTGTATCGATCTGGCCGACTGTCAGGCTGTAGTAACCCGCCACGCGCTCTGCATCGCAAGAGACAAAGGTTCTCGCTGAGCCGCTGCCTTGGGCTTGCCGTGCATAACGCAGCAGCCAATCGGTGAGAGCGGGCTTGCCGCAGTCAAAGTCTTCGAGACGGTGGGATGCGTCAAGTGGCCTGGGGGCCGAAAGCTTCACTTGTCATCCCAAACCGCTCGCCGGGAAAACAAGTCGGCCAAACCAGGATTGTCCGATTCCGGACGATCCAGCAATTCCAGCAGCGCTTGGTATTGGCTGCCGGTAACCATGAACAGACGCTGGTCGAGCAAGGTTTGCTCAGCAGCCTGGCAAGCGGCATCCAAAATGAAATCCGTCAGCGATTTGTGTGCCACTTCGGCAGCACGCCGCAGCACAGTCTCCTGCTCGGACGTGGCGCGCAACCCAAGT
>JAAAOQ010000089.1 GCA_009908845.1 Gammaproteobacteria bacterium | reverse complement strand
GGGCCGCAAGTTCGGGTTGTCGCTGATCCTGGCCACCCAGACCACGAGCAACTTCAATCAGGAGCAACGCGATCGCTTGTTCCAGGCCGGGCACAAGCTGTTCTTCCGGCCCGCGGATACCGAGATCGAGCGCTTCGCGGTGCTGCTGGCCCAGGTCACGCGCGATACCAAGTCGGACTGGTCGCAGCGGCTGGCGCGGCTGGAGAAGGGCCAATGCTGGTCGCTGGGGCCGGTCGAGACCTCGGCCGGCAAGCTGCAGACCAAGCCGGTGCTGGTATCGGTGACGGCGTTGGAGGAGCGGGGGTTTGATCTGAACCCTGTTGGTCATGACTGATACCATGACAAAACGCGATAAGCGCATTGCTGCATTACGGCAGAATCCGAAAGCTGTTCGCTTCGAGAATGCCTGTCGTATTGCTGAGTCACTTGGCTTTGAATGGCAGGGAGGTCGCGGCTCTCATCGGACTTACGGCCGTTATAACGAACCCACGCTTCTCAACTTTCAAGACCGGAACGGATACATCAAGCCCTATCAGGCTAGGCAGTTAATTGAGATGGTGGACAAATATGAATGCGACTAGCAAATACCTCGTGGAGATTTTCTGGAGCGATGAAGATCAAGGCTTCATTGCGATTGCACCGGATTTGCAAGGCTGCTCGGCCTTTGGAGAAACTCAGCAAGAGGCATTAGCAGAAATGCAACTTGCCATGGCCTCTTGGCTGGAGGCTTGTGAGAACATGAATCGTCCTTATCCGGACGCCAATGCCCAACCCCAGCGACATGCCGCTTGACTCGGGCCGCCGGGCCGAATCGTGTATAATTTTTTTTTCATCAATGGATTAAAACAGCGCAAGAGCTCAGTCGCCCAGTTCCAGAGCCACGCAAAATTGATGTACGCCTGACCAATAGAGATGCAATGGAGCCCTTGGCGCTGAATTTTTCGCAGACCTTCTTGCCTGATCGCCGGCTGCTGGGCCAATTGCTGCGATTCGCGGCGGCGAATGGACGAGGCGACAAAGAAGCGATCGGCAGCGAGACCGGGATTCCGACCGGCAAGTCGACCGGGAAGGTCGAGCCGATGATCCATTACGCGCGTGGCATGGGTCTGATCACGGCCGAGCGGGAGCAGGGCGAGTGGCAGCTCGGCGCGACTGCGCTCGGGGCCGAGGTGCTGCGTGAGGATGCGTTCTTCAGCGAACCGCTGACACTCTGGCTGCTGCATCTGCTGCTGTGCCGGCGCTGTGATCTGAACGAGCCGGCGCGGGGGATCGCGGACCCTTGGTTCGCGCTGTTCACGGAGGGGCGCTACTCGCTCGGCGCCGAGTTCACCGAGGCGGCATTGCATCGGGTCTTGGTCCAGCGTCATGGCGAGAAGGGCTATCTGAAGGGGTTATCGACCCTGGTGCCAAGGATGTATCTGGAGCGCGCGAGCTTTGGCGGGGCGGGCATCCTGAAGGAGACCACGGCGGCCGATGGCGGCGCGCGTCTGCGCTGCGCCGCGGCGCCGCTGGACGAGACCCTGTTCCCGGCCTATGCGTTGGTTCTATGGCTGCTCTGGGATGGCTTGTTCGCGGCCGAGCGGCAGCTTGCGTTCGATGATCTGGCGTGTGCGACGCGCTTGCTGAACCTGCTTGGCTGGGGCCAAGAGCCGGCGGCGCAGTGGTTGGATTGGATGGCGACCCAGGGCTGGCTGCAGCTGGATCGGCAAACCGGCGCGGCGCTGCTGATGCGGCTGCAAGAGACGGATGCGGTGATCGCTGCGTTGTACAGCGAGCTGGTGTGAGAGCGAATCGTCAGGAGAAGGGGAGCAATGCAGGTTGGTGAGCTGGTTCGGTTCAATGAGGAGACGTTCTTCGATGGCGCGGTGCAGTTGCGCTGGGTGCAGGAGCGTCCAGAGCAGGCGCGCGCGGCGGCACGCGCGTTCGTCTTCCACGGGCCGCGCTATCACGCTGCCGGCGAGGCCAGGCAGGACGGGATCGACGCGGGTTATCGGCTGCAGGATACCGCCAGCCTGGTGGCCGAGCTGTTGGAGTCATTCCAGGCTGGGCTGCGCGGTGAGGAGCGCAACCCGTTTACGCTGGCGGTGGCCGGTTATGGCAGCGGCAAGTCGCATCTAGCGACGGCGATCGCGCATCTGCTCGGGGCCCCGGCTGATGCGACCGCCGATGCGATCCTGAGCCATCTGACGCAGGCGGATGCCGAGCTCGGCCGGGCGGTGACCGAGGGCGTGGCCGCGCTCGGCAAGCCGGTGCTGGTGCTGTGCTTGGATGGCATGGCCGGTTTTCATCTCGGCAATGCGCTGAGCCAGGCGGTGTTCGCGCAGTTAGAGCGGTATGGGGTCGACGCCGGCCCGATCCGCGATCTCTCGCCGCGCTTCCAGACCGCGACCGAGTTCGTGCGGCGTAATCTGGCGTTGCGTGCGGAGGCCTTCGCGACACGCTTGCCGGGCCTGGATGCCGAGGCGATCTGCGCGCGCTTAGCGGTGCAGGACGAGGCCGTCTACGCCGAGGTCGATGCGCTGTATGCGGAGGCGAACGGGGTGCCGATTCCGGTGACCGGACAGGAATCGGCGCAGGATCTGATCCAGACGCTGTGCGAGGTCTATTGCGGTGCCGAGGGTCCGTTCGCCGGGGTCTTGATCCTGTTCGACGAGTTCGGGCGCTATTTGGAGTATGCCGCCGACCGGCCCGCGCTGGCCGGGGATGCGGCGCTGCAGCAGGTCTTCCAAGGGGGCCTTGATCATCGTCTGGTCCAAAACAGAGGAGGCGGGTAGGAGATCGCGGCTGATGAGGGAGTGGCAGGAACACCGGAGAGGCGTA
>JAAAOQ010000195.1 GCA_009908845.1 Gammaproteobacteria bacterium | reverse complement strand
AAACGAGGGGTTCTCGGTCGTCGCACCGATGAACACCAGCGTCCCGTCTTCCACATGGGGGAGGAAGGCGTCCTGCTGGGCCTTGTTGAAGCGGTGGACCTCGTCGATGAACAGGATGGTGCCACGCTGCTCGCGCGCCCGCGTCTGCTGCGCCTGCTCGACTGCGGCCCGGACGTCCTTGACCCCGGCGAGCACCGCCGACACCGCCAGGAAGCGGCTATCGGTGTGCCGGGCGATGAGCCGCGCCAAGGTGGTCTTGCCGGTGCCAGGCGGTCCCCAAAAGATCAGCGAGTGCGGGCGATCGCCGCTGATCGCGTGGCGCAGCGGCCGCCCCGCGGCAAGCAGGTGCATCTGGCCGACGACCTCATCGAGCCTGCGCGGACGCATACGCTCGGCTAGTGGCGTCTGGGCGGAATCCGCCACCTCCGCTCCGATTTGGGTCATGGGTTGCATAGGACGCGATTGCGGCCTTGCTGCTTGGCGCGATACAAGAGCTGATCAGCCTGAGCGACCAGCTCTTCGGGTCCGGATGTGCTGGTGGGCGTCTCGCTGACACAGGCGATGCTGACCGTGAGCACCGGGGCCGTCGATGATTCCGCGTGCGGGATCGCCAACGCCTCGACGTTCGCCCGAACGCGCTCCAGCAAGACACGCGCACCGTGCAAGTCTGTCTCGGGCAGGAAGAGCACGAATTCCTCGCCACCATAGCGACCCGCACCGTCGCGCGGCCGGCGCACCACCTCGGCTAGGACCGCCGCGACGCGCAATAGCGCCCTATCGCCAGCCTGATGACCGTAGTGATCATTGAATCGCTTGAAGTGGTCGATATCCAGCAGCGCAACCGTCAGCGGCTGACCCCCGCGCAGACAGTCGCGCCATTCGCGATCGAACCGCTCATCGAAGGCCCGGCGGTTATAGAGCATCGTCAACAGGCTGTCGTGGCTGGCAAGGAAGTCCAGCCGCTCCTTTTGTGCACGAAGGTCCCGGTGCGAGTCCGTCAGCGCAGTATTCTGCTCTGCGAGCCGGCGATTCGCCCGCTCCAGTTCTCGGGTGCGGGCCGCGACCTTGGATTCGAGACCGGCGTTGAGCTGGTAGATACGCTCGTAGCTCGCACGCAGCGCCTGCTTCATCTCGTTGATCGCCTCGGTCACAACATCCAGCTCGTCCTTGCTGCGACCAATCCGCCACCGGCGCGCGAGCGCGAGCCGGTCGTCGGAGCGCACGTCGAGCCGCTTGAGGTAATCGGCGATGAAGCGCACGTGGCGTGCAACCAGATAATAGAAGGCCAGGATGATGACCGTCGAGATCAGGATCGTCTTGATCGCCTGGCTGAGCAGGATGACCAGTCCGCGATAGAGCAGATTCCGATACACGCGCTCGAGACTCGCGAAGATCGCGAGCTCACCGATCAGAATCTCCTGACCGGAGTTCTCGGCCTCTAACCTGACTCGATTGATGATCGCTGAGCTTGTCAATGGCTCACCCTCGGCTGCGATCAGGGTGCCTTCCGGGTCGCGAATCTCGACGTAGACCACGTCCTGCAGGCTCAGGATGCCCTTGAGCTGGACGCGATACTGTTCCTCGTTAAAGTTCCACAGGCTTTGGGTGAGCGAATCCAGATAGCTGATCTCGATCTCTTCGAGGCGCAGCTCGATGTACTCGACATCGGCCCGATACTCCAGCGCGAGCTGGATCGCGGTCAGAACCAGCGTCAACAACAAGCTGCTGACGATGATAACCAGCAGCAGCCTGAGACTCAGCGGTGAGACCTTGCCTCCGAGGCTCGCGATGGGCCGCATGGCAATCCAAACACTAATCACTAAGGACTCGAGACCGGCGCGATATCACTCGGCCTCGGCAGATAGGGCTGACCGAACTCGCGCTCGAAATAGGCCGCATAGGGCGCCGCCGCCTCTCACGATGACCCGAGCGCGCCGCCTTCAAGGCCCACCGACCCGGTTGCGCGTGAGCCAAAGGCAGCAACTGCAGCCTTCGCCTCTTGCTGCGGATCAGCATCCCGCGCGCCCTCGGGATCAGATCGAGAACCGGCCGTTCGCTATCTACCCACATCACTCACCACACGCGCTTCCCGCTTGTCACCACCCACCACAGAGGCCCCAAGTGCAGGCCCCCCAGGACAAATTCGGTCGGCAAGTATAGCGTGCGAGCCCCTGATTTGAGTGCTTCATGACCGGGCGGCGCTATGACGTTGCCGCCCACAGCGCGCTAACGCGCATAGCACGGTGCCACCCTAGACGATGCTTTTCGCGTGATTCACGGTAATAGTTGCACAGCACTGCTCAAGTGCAGTGCAATACCGCCGCTCGCCGGCTCCCGCATCCATCATCCAGCACGACGCGGGCCTCGTCCGGCAATCCCAACACCGTATCGGAGTAACGGATGATCGAGGCACAAGAGATCAGCCGCAGCTACGGCACCCTGAAGGCGGTGGATCGGGTGTCGTTCGCGATCGGCCGGCGCGAGATCGTCGGCCTGCTTGGCCACAACGGGGCCGGCAAGACCACCATCATGAAGATGCTCACCGGTTTCCTGGAGCCGAGCAGCGGACAGATCGCGATCGATGAGCTGGATCTGGCCAACCGTCGCCGCGAGGCGCAGCGCCGGATCGGGTATCTACCCGAGAACTGCCCGCTCTACCCGGACCTGAGCGTGCTTGAGCACCTGGAGTATCACGCGACCCTGCACGGCATCCCGCCGCGGCACCGCGCCGATGCGATCAGCCGCGCTGTCGAGCGCACCGAGCTCGGCAGCAAAGCCATGGCTCCGGTCGCGACCCTGTCCCGTGGCTACCGGCAGCGGCTCGGCGTGGCGCAGGCGATCCTGCACGAGCCGCCGATCCTGATACTGGACGAGCCGACCAACGGTCTCGATCCATCGCAGATCCAGCACATGCGCGCGCTGATCCGCGAGCTGGCGCGGCAGGCAACGGTGATCATCTCGACCCACATCCTGCAAGAGGTCGAAGCGGTCTGCTCGCGGGTACTGATCATGCGCGGCGGTCGGCTCGCGCTGGACCGTCGGCTCGACGCCCTCGGTGACGCGCCTCGGCTGCTCGTGACCCTCGACCGTCCATTATCGGAGGTGAACGAGACCCTGTCGGCGTTGACCGGCGTCAGCGGCGTCGCCCATCTGGGCGACGCCGGTGCGCACCGCCGCTTCGCGCTGGAGACCGACGATGCGCGCCGGCTTGCACCGCTGGTCGCGCAGACCGCGGCCGAAAAGGGCTGGGCGCTGTACCAGCTGACCCCGGAGCGCCGCGATCTCGAGGCGCTGTTCGGCACCATCTCCGCGGGCGGCTCCGAGCTCACTGCCGATGCGGCATCCGCGGACTCGGCCGGCGCCCCTGCGGCCGACCCGCCCGAGGGGGCAGACGCCCCCGAGACCGAGCCCGATGATGCTGCCGCGGCCACGGAGGAACCGACCCATGGCTGACATCCTGCGCACCACCCGCAAAGAGCTGTCCTCGTTCTTCGGCTCGCCGGTCGCGTACCTGTTCATCGGCGCCTTCCTGGCCGCCTGCCTGTTCGTGTTCTTCTGGGTCGAGGCATTCTTCTCGCGCAACATCGCCGACACCCGGCCGCTGTTCGACTGGATGCCGGTGCTGCTGATCTTCCTCGCCGCGGCACTGACGATGCGGCTCTGGAGCGAGGAGCGCCGCGCCGGTACCCTGGAGCTGCTCGCGACCCTGCCGGTGCCGACCTGGCGGTTGGTGCTCGGCAAGTTCCTCGCGGCCTGGGCGCTGGTCGCGATCGCGCTGGCGCTGACCCTGCCGCTGCCGCTCACGGTCGCCTTCCTCGGCCCGCTGGATTGGGGGCCGGTGCTCGGCGCCTATCTCGCGACCCTGTTGCTCGCGGCGGCCTATATCGCGATCGGGCTGTTCGTCTCGGCGCGCACCGACAATCCGATCGTCGCGCTGATCGGTACCACACTGGTCGCGGCGCTGTTCTATCTGATCGGCTCGCCGGCGCTGACCAACCTGCTCGGGCATGCCGGCGGCGAGGTCCTACGGCTGATCGGTTCAGGCTCGCGCTTCGAGTCGATCACGCGCGGGGTCATCGACCTGCGCGACCTCTACTACTACCTGAGCCTGGTCGGTGCCTTCCTGATCTTGACGGTCGACTGGCTCGAACGCCTGCGCTGGGCCGCCGACAGCGACCGGCGCTCGGCCCATCACCGCTGGACCCTGTTAACCGGCCTGGCAGCGGCCAACCTGCTCGCCGCCAACCTATGGCTGCACCAGGTCGACGACGTGCGCGCCGACCTGACACGCGGCTCGGTCTACACCCTCTCCGAGACCACCGAAACCTATCTCGACCAGCTGCAGGAGCCGCTGCTGATTCGCGGCTACTTCAGCGACGAGACCCATCCGCTGTTGGCGCCGCTGGTGCCTCGGCTGCGCGACCTGCTGCGCGAGTATCAGGCGGCCGGCGACGGCCGGGTGATCGTCGAGTTGGTCGACCCGCACGATGACCCCGACCTCGAGCGCGAGGCCGGCGAGCAATACGGCATCCGGCCGGTCGCTTTCCAGACCGCGAGCAAGTACCAGACCGGCGTGGTCAACTCGTACTTCGACATCCTGGTCAAGTACGGCGACAGCGACGAGGTGCTCGGCTTCCAGGACCTGATTGACGTCAAGGTGCGCGGCGAGACCGACCTTGAGGTCGCGCTGCGCAACCCCGAGTACGACATCACCCGGGCGATCAAGAAGGCGCTCTATGGCTGGCAAGGTGGCGGCGATCTGTTCGCCGGCATCAGCGAGCCGCTGCGGCTGACCGCCTATGTCTCCGACCCGGCCGTGCTGCCTGAGCCGTTGCCCGAGCTGCGCAGCGAGCTCGAGACCGTGCTCGAGGAATTGCAGGCCGAGTCGAACGGCAAATTCAGCTGGAAGCTTGTCGACCCGGCCGGCGACCCGGCACTGGAGGAGGAGATCGCCCAGCGCTTCGGACTGCAGCCGCTGATCCTGGATCTGCTCGACCCGCAGCCGTTCCACTTCGGGCTGGTGCTCGAGCAAGGCGAGCAGGCGGTGCCGATCCCGCTACCGGAGCAGCTCGATGCCGCCGGATTGCGCCGCGGCCTGAGTGCCGCGATCAAGCGCTTCACCCCCGGCGTGCTGCGCACCATCGCGCTGTATCAGCCGGACACCGGGCCAGGCATGCCGGGTCTCGGCGGCATGGGCGGCAATCTCGGCGCAGGTGCTTCCGACTACAGCATGCTCGAGCAGGTCCTGCGCGAAGGGTTCCAGGTCGAGCGCACCGACCTGCGCAACGGACAGGTGCCCGAGCAGACCGACCTGCTGCTGGTGCTCGCGCCGCAGGACCTCGACGCGCGCCAGCGGTTCGCGATCGACCAGTTCCTGATGCAGGGCGGGACCGTGATCCTGGCAACCTCCAGCCTGGATGTCGAGCTCGGCGGCGGGCAGATCACCGCGCAGCCGCTGACGACCGGGCTCGAGGGCTGGCTCGCGGGCCTGGGCGTAACCCTCGGCCCTGGCCTGGTCCTTGATCCCCAAAACACGCCGTTCCCGATCCCGGTGCAGCGCCGCCTCGGCGGTTTCCTGGTCGAGGAGCTGCAGATGCTGCCCTACCCTTACTTCCCCGATGTGCGCGAGGACGGCCTGTCCGACGAGTCCGGGATCACCGCGGGAATGGATCAGCTCACCCTGACCTGGGCCGCGCCGATCACCCTCGACCCGGAGGCGGCCGCAGGCCACAGCGTCACGCGACTCATCGAGTCGTCGCCGGCGGCTTGGACCCGCGAGGCCGCCGACGTCCAGCCCGACCGCGAGACCTATCCCGACCTGGGCTTCCCGCGCGGCGAGGACACCGGGCGCAAGCTGATGGGGGTCTTGCTCGAAGGACGGTTCGAGTCCGCGTTCAGCGACCAGCCTTCGCCCTTGCTAGTCGGCCATGAAGACGAGGGGGGCCCGTCGGACGATACCTTAAGCGGGTCGGCCGAGTCCGGCGACCGAGCGGCAGCCTCCGCCCCCCAAGGGCAGGACGACGCGCCGGCAGACGGCGATACCAGGGAGCCCGCCGCGTCCGCGCAGCCGGTGATCTCGACGGTCGTCGACCACTCTCCGGCGTCGGCACGGCTGATCCTGCTCGGCTCGTCGAGCTTCTTGTCCGACACCGCGATCACGCTGGCGACCGAGGCGACCCAGAGCCGCTACCGTGCGCCGCTGACGCTGATCCAGAACGCGATCGACTGGTCGCTTGAAGACCGCGGGCTGCTTGCGCTGCGCGGGCGGGGCCAGTACGGGCGGCTGCTCGAGCCGGTTGGCCGCGAGCAGCGCATCCTGCTCGAATCGCTGAACTACCTGCTTGCGTTGGGCGGGCTGGGGCTGGTCTACGCGCTGCACCGCTCGCTGCGGCGACGGCGCGAGCGTCGGCTAGCCAGGATGCTGGAGGGTTGAGCCATGGCAACGAATGCATCGAATGAGCGCCGGAGCCTCTTCACCAATCCCTTCCGCCGTCTAGAGCCAAGCTGGCGCAAGGCACTGAAGAGTCCGCCAGTGCTCGGGCTGATCGGCGTACTGCTGATCCAACTGGGCATCGCGCTGGTCCTCGCCGTTCAAGGATGGCAACGGGCCGCACCCGACGAGTCATTGCTCCGGTTCTCGCCGGAGCAGGTGAGCACCATCGAGATCGTCTCCGACGGCCAGACGTTGCGTCTGAGAAGGCAGGCGGAGGGCTGGGCACTGCCGGCGCTCGACGGGTTCCCGGCCGATCCGGACAAGGTCGAGCGACTGCTCGTGCAGCTCAGCGAGCTCCCGCGGTCGATCCCGGTCGCCGCCAGCGCCGAATCCAGGCGCCGCCTCGAGGTCGCCGACGACAATACTGGCGCACGGATCAAGCTGCTCGGGGAGGACGGTCTGGTTGCGGAGTTGCTCACCGGTGCGTCACCCGGTTTTCGGCGCCTCTACGGACGTGTCGCAGGTGAGGAGGCCGTCTATGACCTGCCGCTCGCGGGGTTTCAGATCACCAGCGACCACGATGACTGGGTGCATCATGACCAGCTGCGCCTGGACGCCGAGGCGGTCACCCGCATCCGCACCGATGATTGGACCTTGCAGCGCAGTGACGCGGGCTGGCAGATTGCCGGCAAGGAGCAGGCGCTCGACGAGGCCAAGGTCGAGGCCTTCGTGCGGCGGGTCGCCAATCTGAATTATCAGGGCATTCAGATCGCATCGGAACAAGGGCCTTCAGCGACCGAGCCGAGCCTCTCACTGCAGATCGAGCTGGAGGACGGCAGCACCTACCTGCGCCAGATTAGTGAAGACGGTGAAGGTCGTTTCCTGCTCCGCACTGGCCCCGGTCCACGCCGTTACGCGCTATCCGAATATGATCTGGACGGACTGCGCGAGATCGACCCGGAGGCGCTAACCGTATCGGATGAGGCATCGAACGGGGCAGCCGCTGCCGCCGACGCTGAAGGCGCGGCGCAGCCACCGACCGAGCCAGAGGGCGGCGGCCCCGGCGCGGGTCCGACGGCACAGGAGACACCGAAAGACCTTGGCGAATCGCACGACCAAGGACAGGCTGCGTCCATGAAGGGATCTGAACAGGCCGAGTCGACAACGGCGCAGGCAGGGCACAGCGAGCGGGCGCCATCGCCGGCGGCCGGTGCTGCACAGCCCGCGATGGACAGCCGGGCGGCGCCGCCAGCCGAGGCAGCCAGTGCCGAGCCTGCAGCATCCGCCGCAGCTGCCGGAGGTGTCGCGGCGCCGGGAGCGCAACCGTTGCCGCCGGACCGGTCACCACCATCGGCGCCAGCCACTCAGGTGCCAACAACGCCGGCGCCAACAACCCAGGCGCCCGCTGTGCCAACGCAAGAGGATGCCGAGACGGCCGGCACCGCGACGCCCGACAGCGACGGCGCCGCGGATCAGGGCGACGGCGAGAGCGAGCAACAGCGAGCGATCCAGCAGCCGGCACGCCCGAGCGGACCCGCACCGCGAGCGCCCTGGCCTTATCAGCAGCGCTACGCGCCACCGCCGCAACCGCATTGGCCGCCGCAGAACCCACTGCAGCGCACCCCGCCTCCCGGCTGGCGGTGACAGGAACGGCGCCAGCATCGGCCCTCCCTGGGCCGATGCTCGGAGGCCACCAACGCGATCGCTTTCCGGCTCGGCCTGATGTGCAGCGCTCATCGCGTCGCTTCGCGAGCGCTGACCCTCGGCCGCGTCGCGCCGTGGCGGCGTCGCAAGACAGGCCCGCAGCAATCACCTGAACGGAGGTGCAGAGCGGACTTCTAGGCAACGACCTCCGCGGGCTCGTCAGTGCTCAAGTGATCTCTGGCAGCGTCACGAGAGGACGCTCAGGAGGCGCGCGCCGCCTTACATCGCGCGCGTGCGCACCCAGATCAGCGCCCCCTGTTCGACGGGCACCTGCTCACCATCGGGATTGGTCATGGGCTCCTCGCCTTCGAGCAGGGCGGCGAAGCCCCACCATCCGGCGCGCGGCATCGCATAGCTGAAGACGCCGTTGGCATCGGCCTTCAGGACCTGGGTCACGAATGGCGCCGCCGGCGGTTCGACGGAGCCGTCGTTGCGCCACTCCACCTCGACGGTCGCGAACGGCACCGGCTCGCCGTCGCGCTTGACCACCCCTGTGAACAGGTTGCCAGCCCAAAGCCCGTAGGGCCGCACCAGTGGCTCGATCTCGACCGGGAAGCCGA
Source organism: Gammaproteobacteria bacterium (assembly GCA_009908845.1). GTDB lineage: Bacteria > Pseudomonadota > Gammaproteobacteria > Chromatiales > Chromatiaceae > Lamprobacter. Next base: position 7,884 of record JAAAOQ010000195.1, on the reverse strand, counting down.
CCATGCGGTCCCAACCGGTCTCGGCACCGAAGGCATCGACGACGGTCTTGGTGTAGTGGACGATCATCACGCCCTCTGCCGGCTCCCAATAGGGTGCCGGCTCGGCGAAGAACAGATAATCACCCGGCTTGGTGACCTCATAATCGAGGCTGTAGGCGGGCTCGCCATCGCGCTCGACCTGTTTCAGGCTTCCCGAGAGGTCCTCGCGCCCGTCAGCGGTCAGCACCCCGACCTCGGCAGGAGCGGCCATCGGCATCACCGGGCCGCGTTCCATCGGATGGGTGAAGGTCAGATCAAGGGTCAAGCTGCGGCCGGTCTCGGCATCCAAGACCTCATGCGAGGGGATCAGCTCGAGGAAATGGGCCTCAGCTGGATACGACAGCATCAGCGACGTCGGGATCAGCGCGGCGGTCGCGAAGGAGAGCAACCGCAGTCGATGCGCTATAGGATTCTGGTCGGTCATCGGGGCGAACCTCCTGGCAGTAGAGAGGATGGACTGGCTCGATGGACGACTCGGCCGGCGAACAGGCACGAGCGCCTGGATAGGATCATTACAGAAAATTTCATATTCCGTCCAGTTTCACACTCAGGCGGCTTGCAGTCGGCTCAATTGCGCGGAATGATGCCCGCAGGCGGGTTGAATTGGACCAGAAGACGATGATCGCTCCACCGCTATCCAGCCATTCCTTCTGTGGTGACCTGGCAACCCTGCTAACCGTCAGCCTGCTCTGTGCAGCGCCAGTGTCGGCCGACGCCCTTTCCGATCTCCCAGCCGCCTGGCTCGAGCGGCTGCAGCCGGTCGCTGAGGCCGATCTCAGTGGCGCCGAGCCGGCGATGCGAGAGGCCATTGCCGAGGCGCGCGCCGAGGTGGCGGCCTTACTCCAGTCCCCTGAAAGCACACCGCCAGCCCTGGGGCGCGCCTACGGCCGACTGGGGGCACGCTTGCTGTTGGAGGAGGTCGAGACCCAAGCCGATGCCTGTCTGCGTAACGCGATGGAGCTCGACCCGAACGAGCTGCGCTGGCCTTACTACGCCGGCTACATGGCCATGCTTGCGGGCAATCTGGATCGGGCGTTGCAGTATTTCGAGCGCGCACGGCAAATCGACCCCGAGTATCCGCCGCTTGCGCTGCGACTCGGTAAGGTGCAGCTCGATCGCGGCGATTTGGACGCCGCTGAGCAGGCATTCACTGCGGTTGTCGACAGGCCGCAACTGCGCTCGCCGGCGCATTACTACCTTGGGCAGGTCGCGCTCCTGCAGCGACGTTTCGGCGATGCCGTCGACCTGCTCCAGGCGGCACTCGAGGCCAACCCGGAGGCAACCGAGGCGCATTACCCGCTCGCGCGCGCCTACCAAGGGCTCGGGCGCGAGAAGGAAGCGAAGCAGCATCTCGAACGTTTCGTGCTGCGCTCACCCGAGGTCGCTGATCCGCTGCTCGATGAGCTCAGGGCCGCGACGCAACGCGCGTTGCCCGCCTTCAAACGGGGCATCCATGCTGTGCGGCAGGGTGATTACCAGACCGCAGTCGAAGAGCTCGCCGCCGGGCTGGAGCTCGATCCAACGAACGCGGCCGCCCGGGTCAGCTACACGCGGGTCCTTTTCCTCACCGGACATCCAGAGCAGGCGCGGCAGGCCCTACAGCAGGCGCTTGCCGACGCCGAGGGACAACAGACCGCCGCTGCGCTCGCACACTTCTTGATCGGCGTGCTGGATCAGGCTGAGGGTGATCAGAACCAGGCCGCCGCTGCGTACCGCCGCGCGCTAGCGCTCGAGCCGGGCCATGCCGGTGCGCTGTTCCAGCTGGCCAATCTGGACTTCGCACAGGGCCGCTACCAAGCCGCCGCTGAGGGCTATGCGGCAACGCTGGAGGCCGACCCTGATGCAAGACCGGCACGGCTGCTTGGACTGATCGCTCAGGCCCGCACAGGCGTCGATGAACGGGAGCTGGCCGCAGCGCTCACCATGCTGAGAGAGGCGGCACCGGAGGATATGCAGCTTGCCTACGCCCAGGCACGGCTGCTCGCGAGCTCGACCGATGCAGCGATCCGCGATCCCGAAGCGGCAATGACGATCGCCGCCGAGCTTGCAGCGGCAAGGCCCATCCCGCCCCATCAGCGCTTGCTCGCACTCGCCGATGCCGCCACCGGCAGGCTGGAGCGGGCAGCCGACGCGGTCGCCTCACTGATCGATGGCGTCGGCTGGATGGTTCCGCCGGAAGAGCGGGCGTTGATGGCGCAGGAGCTCGCCGCCTACCAGGATGGCCGAATGCCGCCGGTCTGGGCGGTCACCGATCCGCTGCTTTCGCCACCGCCGTTCGATGCCCGCCGCCTGATGCGCGACTACCCCGCTGCCAGACCCTATTGAACCTCTCCTACGGCTTCGCCGAGCCCGTTAACGCGAAAGGGCCAAAGAGAAAGGGCCGGCGTGACCGACCCTTTCCAGCATCAACAGCGATTCGCTAGATGGCTGTTAGGAGCAAGACAATGCCTCAGCGCTCATTCTCCGATTCAGCTGGAGTCTGCGGCGCCGGCGCAGCATAAGGGGCAGCGTACCCGTAATAGGGGGCACCATAACCCCAGGGACCACCCCAACCACCGTGGTAAGGATAGCCGTAGCCATAGCCGTGGCCGTAGGGATAGCCACCCCACCCGCCATAGTAAGGATAGCCACCACCGTACCAAGGGCCGCCATGCCATGGGCCGCCGTACCAAGGACCATCACCCCAAGAGCCCCAGAAGGCCTGTGCGGGCATGCTGAACAACGCGCCAGCGAGTGCAGCACCAGCAGCAGTCATCAATACCTTACGCATCATATGTTCTCCTCAGATGTCGGACGAGGCAATCATGACCAGGGAGCAGCGCCCCCGCTGCGATTATAGCCATTTGTCCTTGAAATGCATGCAGAATTACAGCGCCGCGAGCGGGAACAAAACGAGGCATCTGTAGGTCACCTCGTTCACCCCGAACTCACCGACTAGCCGCGGTGACTGATTCGAACAAGCGGCAGATCAGTTAAACTCAACAATTCAGTACCTAGCGATCTGATCTTCGATCTACCCTCAGAATCTGCGCCCGCCCGAATACGCACTCGCTATTATGTTCAATCCTGCTTCTGTTCGTCCGCTGTGGGGCACACTGCTCGCGCTCGGAATACCGCTGCTGCTCACCGGCTGTGCGCAAATCCCGTTTCAGACGTCGACAAACGACGCATCGGACCCAGCTAATGTCGAGCCCGAGCTCGAAACAGCGGTCAGCGCCGAGACCGCGATACCGGAGCCGCAAGAGTCAGCGGAGCCAGGGCGACTCTACGAGTGGAACGGCCATGGACGCCCGATTAGCCATGTCGTCATCGATACCGAGGCGCAGCGGGCGCGGTTCTACGATGGGCCGGAGCAGGTCGGCTGGACCACGATTGCATCTGGCGTCTCATCGCATCCGACCCCGCGTGGCGAATTCGAGGTCATCGAGAAGGTCAAGGACAAGCGCTCGAACCTCTATGGTCGGATCTACGATGCCAGCGGCAACCTGCATAAGCGCAACGCCCATGCACGCCGGGACTCGATACCGAGCGGCGGAAAGTTCGTCGGTGCGCGCATGCCGCACTTCATGCGCATGACCTATGACGGCATCGGGATGCACGCGGGCGCCATTCCGCAGCCCGGTCAACCGGCCTCCCATGGATGCATCCGGCTTCCGGATGAGATCGCCTCGAGCCTGTTCGCCCAGGTGGACCTCGGCACCCGCGTCACCGTCGTCGGCGATGGGCCCGACTACGGCAACTATGCCAAGCGCATCCAGCGGCAACGTGAGCAAGAACGGCAGAAGCAGGTCGCAGCGGCGAGCGCTTCAGCGGCCAGCGCCGAGCGTCAAGCGACGTCGCGGCTCTCATCGGGGGCCGCCAACGACACAGCCCAGTCGCGCGCCTCTCCCGGCTCGACCCGTTCTTCTCAGGCACGTTCGGAGGCCAGCGACGCGACCGGTGATTCTGTGCTGGCAAACGCGCGCCGAAATACTGCTCATTCCGACGAGAGTGGATCATCGGGCTCGATCCAAGCGGCGGAAACTGCGGAGCCCTCAACCGTGGAGCAAACGCCAGCCGGGGCTGAGCCGAGCGATTCATCAGTGCCGGCACCGGAGGAGCCAAGCCAGCTGGAGCCAAACCAGCTGACATCAGCCCAACAGCCAGACCCCGACAAGCAGCGCGGCGCCGCAGAGACCTCGCCCGCTGCTGGTGGCGAGACCCGGGCGCCGAACGCCCAAGCCCGCGACAGCAGCGCCTCGGGATCGGCCAGTGCGAGTACCAGTGCCAGTACCGTCCCCCAGCCGTCCTCGCCATCGAATCGCGGCGTCACGACGGACAGCACGAATGCCGACGCTGAATTGCCGGATGATCGCACCGATGGCCGCAGTCAGTCCGACCCCCAATCGGGAACAGCCTCGGGAACATCCCAAGGCACCGGCATCACCCCTAGCGCCCTTCCGGGCGCTGGCCAAGAGCCAGCCCCCGAACCAACCTCGACCGGACGCGCTGAACCGGCTGCATCGGAAGCGCCGGCCCGAGCAGATTCTTCCGAGCCAAACGGGGCTGCAACAGTCAACGACGCAACGTAGTCTTCGCGCATCTTTGAGGCGCTGTCCAAGCGGGCACGCGCGCGTCAGGCTTGGCACCTCGACCATGCCAGCAGTGGTTCCGGTCGAAACAACGATACGGCCCGAGGTCCAGCTGAATCGAGGCGGAGCCAGCGCCGCTCTAACGTTCATGGCACGGTGCCACCCCGGACGATGAGTGTCGCATGATGCTCGGTAAGCGAGCATCGGCAACTCCGTCAGCCGTTCCAGAAGGCTAGCCCTGCCCAGAGTGAAAGCGTCATTTTCCTGAGCCCGCTGTCCGCCCGAATGACGCATTCCGAGCCCGACGTTGTTTAGATCGATCCGGCCGGCCACCGAACCCACGAGATGCAACTCTCGGTCATCGTTCCAACCCGCTGCTGCGATGAGCACGTCGCGCGGCATCTCGCGCTGACGCGTCGGCGACTCCCCGACGCGCAGCTCATCGTCGTCGAGCCAGACTCGGAGCCAGACTCGGACCCAGAGCCAGGGCAAGAACCGGAGCCAAGGACCGACATTCGGCAAGCGCCAACGCCGGCATCGACACAGCAACCGCCAGAACGCAACGCGGCCATCACTCGGGCGCTGAGCCACACCAGTACGACATTGACCCAGGGGCCGCGAGGACGCGGTACTCAGTGCAATGCCGGAGCAAAGCGCGCGACCGGCGAGCTGCTGCTCTTCCTGCACGATGACACGCAGCTGCCGGATGCGGCGGGCTCGATCATCGCCCGAGCCTTCGAGTCCGGCGAAACCGAGATCGCCTGTTTCCAGCTGGCGTTCGACAGCCCGCATCCGCTGCTGCGCTTCTATGCCAGCTTCTCCGCGATCGACTCCTTTCTGACCAGCTTCGGCGACCAGGGCATCCTGATCCGGCGCGAGCTGTTCGACCGACTCGGCGGTTTTCCGGACTGGCCGCTGTTCGAGGACGTCGAGCTGCTGCGGCGGGCGCGACGACAGACCCGAGTTCGTAAGCTGCCTGCGGCGGTCACGACCTCGGCGGTGCGCTTTATCGACCGCGGCATCGTCCGCCAGCAGCTGCTGAACGCGGAACTCATGCTGCGCTTCGCGTTCGGAGCAGATCCCGAATCACTCCGCAGGCGTTACGAGCGCCGTTGCACCTGATCGCGCCACGCGCAAACACGCTGACCTGACCGGAACCGAACTGATGACCCCTGACCTGACCGTCGGCCTGATCGTCCTGACGCTGCTGCTGGTCCTCGAGGGAACCGTCCCGTTCTACGTCGACCGCGCGCACCGGCTGCGACATGGGCTCCGCAACGGTTCCCTCGCGCTGCTCAATGCCGGTATCGGGGCGCTACTCGCGCCGCTGCTCTTGCTGGCGGCCGAGTCCTCGTCCCGGCATCAGTTCGGCCTACTGCACCAACTCGGGATGCCCGGCGTCCTCGGCGCCGTGCTCGCCGGCGTCCTGACCATCCTCCTATTCGATCTCTGGATGTACGGCTGGCACCGCGCCAATCACCGCATGCCGCTTCTCTGGCGCTTCCACCAGGTGCATCACACCGATAGGGCAATGGACGCGACCACCGCGCTGCGCTTCCATCCAGGCGAGCTTCTAATCTCGTCGCTGTTGAATCCGCTCGTGGTATTCCTGCTCGGGATCGGCCTGGCTCAGCTCACGCTCTACAAGGCCTTGATGCTGACGGTAATCCTGCTCCACCACAGCAACGTTGCGCTGCCGGCGTGGCTCGAGACGCGACTGCGTGCGCTCATCGTCCCCCCGTCGATGCATCGCGTGCATCACTCGCGCATCCCGGACGAGACCAACTCGAACTACGGCAGCCTGTTCTCGTTCTGGGACCGCCTCTTCGGCAGTTTCCGGCTGCGCTCCAACCTGAGCCAGGTGCAATTCGGGACCGGCCGGCATGATGAACCGGAGTGGCAGGCCGTGCCCAAGCTCCTACGGCTCCCACTCACTGAGACGCGTGTCCCCGAATCGCTACCGCGGTGAACGCCCGCGCATGGCTCCCGCTCGCGCTCGGCTCACCTGGACGCCCGAGTGCGTGAACCCGCGCCAAGCGGCCATCGCGTTGGCCGAGCACGCCCGCTGCCGCGGGGTACTGCCACTCCCTTGAGTGTAACTGACTATTTCTGAATGGCGCTGCGTGGCACGCGCGCACAAAAAAGCCGACACGAAGCCGGCTAAGTTGTTGATTAAAATGGAGGCTGAGGTCGGAATCGAACCGGCGTCCACGGCTTTGCAGGCCGCTGCATAACCACTCTGCCACTCAGCCAGACCCTTTAGTTTAAGGCCAGAGCCAGCGTTTGTCACGTCGGCGGTCATGATCGCGCTTGGTCGAACAGTGGTGCGCGCGTTACCATCTAAGGCGCTCGGCCCTCGTAGCTCAGCAGGATAGAGCAACCGCCTCCTAAGCGGTAGGTCGCAGGTTCGAATCCTGCCGAGGGCACCAGCTTCACCATTTCGGCTGCTCAATTCACCGAACGAGCGTCACCAAATCACTGATATCCCGAGTTTCTGCCTGTCTATCCCCATTGGCCGCTGCGGCTGTTGACGGCCACCGATGCAGCCACCAGGATGACGGTCGGTCGCGCAAGCCCCTAACGATTCCAGCTCGAGACCCGTCCCGTGGCAGAGACTGCGCCGCCGGTCTTTTCCGGCCCAGCCAAGGCACTGATCATCTTTGCCGCCTTCGTCGTGGCGGTCGCCGGGATGCGCGCCGCCTCCGGTATCCTGGTACCGCTGATGCTCGCGATGTTCGTCGCCAGCATCTGCGCACCGGCATTCTTCGCGATGCAGCGCCTGCGTATCCCCCCTGTGGCAGCGATCATGATTCTGCTGCTCGCGCTGGTGCTCATCGCAATGCTGACCATCCCGATCATCGAGATCTCGCTCCGCGGCCTGCAGGAGCGGCTTCCGACCTACCAGACGGTTGTCCAGCGCCAGTTCGAGGACCTCTTGCAGTGGCTCGAAGGCTTGGGAGCGGATGTCGATGAGCAAGAGCTTAGGGCGTTACTGGACTGGCGATCGGCCTTTGCCTTTGCGAGCTCGTCCCTGGCCAGGGCCACCGGATTGGTGGGTCAGACCTTTTTCGTGCTGCTGCTGACGGCCTTCATCCTGCTCGAGGCGCAGTACCTTCCGCACAAGCTGCGAGGCAGCCCAGAATTCTCGCCTGTATTCTGGCGCCGGTTCGAGCAGGTCCTCAGTGATGTGCGCGGCTACATGACGATGAAGACCCTGACGAGCCTGCTTACTGGAGGACTGGTGCTGCTTTGGGTCTTCACGCTGCAGATCGAC
>JAAAOQ010000119.1 GCA_009908845.1 Gammaproteobacteria bacterium | reverse complement strand
AGGCCGGCGCATCGAACAGGGGCTCGACGCCGTTGATCTCGCACAGCGAGTCGGCCAACCGGCTGGTATTGGCGTGACAGGCGGCAGCGACGCGCTCCAGCCCTTCGGCACCGAGGATCGACATGTGGATGGTCGCGGCCGTGACCAACAGCCCCTGATTGGTGCAGATGTTCGATGTCGCCTTGGAACGCCGGATATGCTGCTCGCGCGCCTGCAGCGTCAGCGTATAGCCGACCTTGCCATCGGCGTCCAGGGTCTTGCCGGCGATACGCCCCGGTAGCTGACGGATCTGGGCCTGTGTACAGCAGAGGAAGCCGAGATAGGGGCCGCCCGAGGCGAGCGGCATCCCGAGCGGCTGGCCTTCGCCACAGGCGATGTCTGCGCCTTCGCTACCCCAGTCGCCAGGCGGCGAGAGCAACGCAAGCGCAACCGGATTGACCACGCCGATCGCCAGCGCGTCTCGGGCGTGCGCCCAGTCGGTCAAGGCGTCGACGTCTTCGAGCACGCCGAAGAAGTTGGGCTGCGGGATCACCAGGGCCGCGAACGGCTCATCGCCGGCGGCCTCGCAGTCGGCGACTCGGGTCTGGCCGGTGCGGTGGTCGAAGTCGACCTCGACCAGCTCGATGCCCTGATGCTTGACGATGCTGCGCACGGTCCGCCGATAGAATGGGTGCACGCTGCGCGGCATCAGCACGCGCGCGTTCTTGACCTTGCGGTTCGCGCGTACCGCCATCAGCACCGCCTCGGCCAGCGCCGAGGCGCCGTCGTAGAGCGAGGCGTTGGAGACATCGAGCCCGGTCAGCGCGGTCATCATCGACTGGAACTCATAGAGCACCTGCAATGTGCCCTGACTGGCCTCGGCCTGGTAGGGCGTGTAGGCGCTATAGAATTCCCCGCGCGTGGTGATCTGCCACACGGCGGCCGGGATATGGTGATCATAGGCGCCGGCCCCGATGAAGCAGAGCGCTTGCCCGTCCTCCTGGGCGCGTGCTTGGAGGAGCTGCGCGACCTCCATCTCGCTGAGTCCGTCCGGGATGCCCTCGAGCCCTTTGGCCCGGAGTTCGGTTGGGATCTCGTCGAAGAGATCATCGATGCGCTCGACACCGATGGCGTCGAGCATGCCGGCGATGTCGTCGTCGGTGTGCGGGATGAAGGGCATGGTATTGGTCCGTGCTGTTGCAGGTTGCCCGCAGCGACGGGCAGGAAAGCCTCAGGGCGGCGCGATCGGCGCCGCTCGAGCTGAGATTGATTGGCGCGGCGGCTTAGCCTTCGTCGGCGAGCACCTGCTCGTAGGCGCCGGCATCGAGTAGGTTGTCGAGCTCGGAGGGGTCGGACAGCTTGAGCTGGTAGATCCAACCCTCGCCGTAGGCGTCCTCGTTGATGGTCTCAGGCGCACCGTCGAGCGCCTCGTTGGCGGCGGTCACCTCGCCCCCAACAGGACTGTAGATGTCGGAGGCGGCCTTGACCGATTCAACCACGGCGCAGGCATCCTTGGCGGCGAGCTGCTTGCCGACCTCCGGGAGCTCGACGAAAACCAAGTCTCCTAGCGCGTCCTGGGCATGGTCGGTGATGCCGACAGTGACGGTTCCGTCGCCGTTGTCCTTCACCCATTCGTGCGATTCGGTGTATTTGAGCTCGGTTGGGATGGTCATCGAAGGCCTCCTGAGTTGGCGCGTTCAGTCGACGCACTGGTCGTTTGCGATGCGGCTCGGAGCCATCGCAGCTCGAGCCAGTTGGGTGTCGGTTGTGACAGCGATGCCGTGAACGGGTGCTGGCGAGCGGTGCGGGGTGCCGGCGCGGTGGGCGCGTCAAAGCGTGATCTGCGCTGCCCCATTGCGCACGAAAGGTGGCTTGACCACGCGCGCCGGCACCGCCTTGCCGCGGATCTCGACCGCGCAGTCATCGCCGACCGCGGGCTCGGTGCGCGCGAGCGCGATGCTGCGCTGCAGCGTCGGCGAGAATCCACCGGAGGTCACCTCGCCGATGGCTCGTCCCTCGACGACGACCGGCTGGTGACTCCTGAGGACGCCGCGGCCGGTCAGCAACAGACCGACGAAACGCTGCAGGTCGCCGCGCTCGCGCTTGGCCTCGAGCGCGGCGCGACCGATGAAATCGCGCTCCTTCGGATCGAACGCGACGGTCCAGCCGAGACCGGACTCGAGCGGCCCGATCTCCTCTGTCATGTCTTGGCCGTAGAGGTTCATTCCGGCCTCTAGACGCAGGGTGTCGCGCGCGCCAAGCCCGCAGGGGGTGACGCCGGCGTCAAGCAGGGCAGTCCAGAAGGCGGCAGCCTGCCCGGCCGGCAGCATGATCTCGAAGCCGTCCTCGCCGGTGTAGCCGGTCCGACCGACGAACCAATCATCGTCCTCGGCTGCGAAGAACGGCTTCAGCGCCATCGCAGGCTCGCGCAGCGCGGCCGGAAGCAACGGCTCGGCCTTCGTCCGCGCATCGGGGCCCTGTATGGCGAGCATCGCCAGGTCCTGCCGGGGGGTCAGTGAGACCTTGAAGTCCTGCGCCTGCTCCTGCATCCAGGCGAGGTCCTTCTCGGCGGTGGCGGCATTGACGACGGCGCGATACCGCTCCGGACCGCGGTAGTAGCAGATGAGATCGTCGATGACCCCGCCCTCGGGGTTCAGCATGCAGCTGTAGAGGGCCTTGCCGGGTTGTTTGAGCTTGGCGACGTCGTTGGCGAGCAGTCGGCGCAGATAGGGGAGGGCATCGGCGCCCTCGATATCGACCGGACGCATGTGGGAGACATCGAAGACACCGCTGTGCTCGCGCACGGCATGGTGCTCGTCGATCTGCGATCCATAATGCAGCGGCATGTCCCAGCCGCCGAAGTGGACGATCCGAGCGCCTAAGCGCTCATGCTCGGCAAAGAGAGGTGTTCTGGAACCCATGCGGCACTCCGGTTGGCGGCCGCTGTAATGCTTTGACGGCACGCGTTAAGACAAACAGGCAAGCGCGTCAGCCGTTGCTGACCGCGCCGCCCCTCTGTCCTGAACCTGAGAGTTTGCGTCGAGGGCCAAGCTGCTCCGCGGTTCGCGGAGAGGATTGGTCTTACGAGCGCTGCCCCGTCGGTGGGCCGCTGTTGCGGCCGCTCTCCAGAGTCGGTGTCGGTCCCGCAGTCCTTTTGCCTGAGCGATTCCGGGCGGTGTTGCGCCTTCGGCGCTGGTCCTGAAGACCAGTCTCTCCCGCGGGACTCTAACCTGAGGACAATACTATAACTGCACTAAGGCCCAGTTCCAAGGTCGTTTCGTCAAACGTCTGTTCTATTCGCGAGCACTGTAAAGAGACTCGGAAGCCTCCTGTTGCGCACAAGACATCTGTGGAAGGCGGCGATCTGCCTTCCAGGGAATGAGGGTGGCGTTGAAGGCCCTGTCGCAGCCTTCCGGGCCATGATGATCAACGCCCTGAAAAGGCGTCTTGTTCGCGCTTCTTGGGCTACGCTCGGGTCACTCTTGGGCTGTCTTGCTGGCCGGTATCCGGCGAAAGCTGAGACCGCCGCATTCGGCACAGGCCGGAATCCGTCCGGCGCGGGTGAAGCGGGTCTCAGCGCCGCAGCGATCGCAGACGAGGGTGCCGGGGCCGGTGATCTGGCCGGCCTGATAGAGCGAGGCCTGGCGGGCTCGCTCCGACCACTGCTCCAATTGCACGCGGGTCTGATCGGCGACGCTGGTGAAGGCATCGAGGATGCGCTGCTCGATCAATTCCAGGTCGAATCGCCACCAGGCGCGCAGGTCCTCGCCGGTCTCGGCGAGATAGTGCGCCGCCTCCTCGATGTCGCGCTCGACGTAGTCGGCGATCTTATGGGCTTCCTCGCGGGTCAATTCACCGAGCTCGACCATGTGGTCGCGGGCCTTATCGATCATCGCGCGCAGTTTGGGGGTCGTCTCCTCGGCATCGTTCACCGCATCGCGTGCGTGCTCGAGCATCTGTTCGTAGGCTTGGACCAGTCGGTCCTCGGACGCGGGTTTCTGTTCTCTCTTCATGCTCGGTCTTCCTGGCTGTTGGGTCTCGGTAGCAACCCGAGGCCCCTCGATCTGGCCCGCTGGCTCGTATCTGGCGATTCAGCGCTGAGGCGACGGCCGCGAGCCCTTAGCTAATTCAGATTCTGGCCCATGCGCCGAAAAGCGCAAGCGCGAGCCGCCGTGCGGTTCGCGGCCGGGCGCGGGCTTGCGGTATCCTGAGCGCCTCTCGCTCCATCCCCCTTTCGCTCCACCTAGCTGACCAGCCCGTTCACCATGCAGACCGAGTACGAGCCGCACGCCATCGAGACCGCGGCGCAGCGCCACTGGGATGAGACCCAGGCCTTCCAGGCCGTCGAGGACCCGTCCCGCGAGAAGTTCTATTGCCTGTCGATGTTCCCGTACCCGTCCGGGCGGTTGCACATGGGCCATGTGCGCAACTACACCATCGGCGACGTGATCGCGCGTCATCAGCGCATGCTCGGCAAGAACGTGCTGCAGCCGATGGGCTGGGACGCCTTCGGCCTGCCGGCCGAGAACGCGGCGATCAAGCACGGGATTCCGCCGTCGCGCTGGACGCGCGAGAACATCGCGGCGATGAAGGACCAGCTCAAGCGCCTCGGCTTCGGCTACGACTGGGAGCGCGAGCTGGCGACCTGCGATCCGGACTACTACCGCTGGGAGCAGTGGCTGTTCACCCGCCTGATGGAAAAGGGGCTGGCCTACCGGGCCACCGCGACGGTGAACTGGGACCCGGTCGATCAGACCGTGCTCGCCAACGAGCAGGTGATCGAGGGCCGCGGCTGGCGCTCCGGGGCGCTGGTCGAGAAGCGCGAGATCGAGCAGTGGTCGATCCGCATCACCGACTACGCGCAGGAGTTGCTCGACGCGATCGACCAGCTCGATGGCTGGCCGGAGCGGGTGCGGGCGATGCAGCGCAACTGGATCGGCCGCTCCGAGGGCGTGCTGATGCGCTTCGGCCTCGTCGGCGCCGAGGAGTCGCTGGAGGTCTTCACCACCCGGCCCGACACCCTGATGGGGGTGACCTATGTCGCCGTCGCCGCCGAGCATCCGCTGGCGCAGCGCGCGGCGGCCGCTGATCCGCAGCTCGCCGCCTTCATCGACGAGTGCCGGCAAGGCGGTACCTCCGAGGCCGAGCTCGAGACCATGGAGAAGAAGGGCTATGCGCTCGGCATCGATGCCGCGCACCCGATCACCGGCGAGCCGGTGCCGATCTATGCGGCCAACTTCGTCTTGATGGGCTACGGCACCGGCGCGGTGATGGCGGTGCCGGCGCACGATCAGCGCGACTGGGAATTCGCCGAGCGCCACGGCATCCCAAAGCGGCAGGTGATCGTCAGCGCCGATGACAGCCCCTGCGGGATCGAGCAGCAGGCGTTCACCGAGAAGGGCGTGCTGCGCGACTCCGGCCCCTTCGATGGGCTGACCTCGGAGCAGGCCTTCGACGCGATCGCCGACTGGCTGGCCGAGCGCGGCCTTGGCGAGCGCCAGGTCAACTTCCGGCTGCGCGACTGGGGCGTGTCGCGCCAGCGCTACTGGGGCTGCCCGATCCCGGTGGTGCGCGCGGCCGATGGCACCGTGCGCCCGGAGACCGCGCTGCCGGTGCGCCTGCCCGAGGAGGTGGTCGTCGACGGCTCCGGCTCGCCGCTGAAGCAGATGCCCGAGTTCTCCGCGCTGCCGAACGGCGAGACCCGGGAGACCGACACCTTCGATACCTTCGTCGAGTCGAGCTGGTACTACGCGCGCTATTGCTCGCCGGACTGCGACAGCGCGATGCTCGACGAGCGCGCCAAGTACTGGCTGCCGGTGGACCAATACGTCGGCGGCATCGAGCATGCGGTCTTGCATCTGCTCTATGCGCGCTTCTTCCACAAGCTGCTGCGCGACGAGGGGCTGGTCGACTGCGACGAGCCGTTCGCGAGCCTGCTGACCCAGGGCATGGTGGTCGCCGAGACCTGGTACCGCGAGGACGCCGAGGGCCGCCGCGAGTGGTTCAACCCGGCCGATGTCGAGGTCAGCCGCGACGACAAGGGCAAGGTCGTCGGCGCGGTGCTGCGCAGCGATGGCGAGCCGGTCCATTTCGGCGGCATCGAGAAGATGTCGAAGTCGAAGAACAACGGCGTCGATCCGGAGGCGATGATCGAACGCTATGGGGCCGACACCGTGCGCCTCTACATGATGTTCACGGCGCCGCCGGATCAATCGCTCGAGTGGAACGATGAGGGCGTCGAGGGCGCCTATCGCTTCCTCAAGCGGCTCTGGAACCTGGCCGTGACCCATGCCGAGGCGATCCGCGCGGCTGGGGCGACCGCGGGTTCTGGTGAGGGTTTGGGCGAAGGTCTGGGCGAAGCCGAGGCCGAGGCGCGGCGTGAGGTCCATGCCGCGTTGAAGAAGGCGCTGTTCGATTATGAGCGGCAGCAGTTCAATACCGTGGTCTCGGCCTGCATGACCATCGCCAACACGGTCTCGCGCCTTGGCGATGAGCCGCCGGCGCAGACGGTGCGCCGCGAGGGCCTGAGCATCGCATTGCGCCTGCTGGCACCGATCGCGCCCCATGTGACCCATCACCTGTGGCGCGCGCTCGGGCTCGGCGAGGATATCCTGGCCGCGCCTTGGCCGGCCGTCGATGAGTCGGCGCTGACGCAGGAGCAGATCACCTACGTGGTCCAGGTCAACGGCAAGGTGCGCGGCAAGATCGCCGTTCCGGCCGACGCCGAGCGTGATGCGGTCGAGGCCGCGGCGCTCGCCAACGACAACGCACAGCGCTTCATCGGCGAGGCGAGCGTGCGCAAGGTGATCGTGGTGGCGAACAAACTGGTGAACATCGTCGCAAAATGAGCGCTTGCGGCGAGACCTCATCGGGACAGTGCTGGCAGCCGCTGATGCATCGGGTACTGATCGGCCTGTTGCTGGGCGCACTCGCTGGCTGCGGATTCCAGTTGCGCGGGGCGGTCTCGGTCCCAGAGGGGCTGGAACCGATCCATCTGCAGGCGGGTGGTCTGATCAGGCAGGCACTCGCTGATCGACTCGAGGCGAGCGGGGTGCAGCTCACGGCCAGCCCACAGGATGCCGGATTGGTCCTGCGCATCCTCGATCAGTCGCGCGGCTCGCGTGTCGTCGCGGTCGATCGTGCCGGGAAGGCGCTCGCTTTCGCGCTGGAATACCGAATCCGCTTCGATGCGGTCGACGCGACCGGCGAGCGGGTGATTGCGCCGCGCGCGCTGAAGCTCGAGCGAACCTTCGACGACAACCCCAACGTCGCTGTGCTCGGTAAGCAGCTGGAGTCCGAGATCATCTATCGAGACCTGGCGGCCGATGCCGCTGATCAGGTGCTGCTGAGTCTCCGCGCCGGCCTTGCCGCATTGGGTTCCTAGCCGTGCCGCTCCCGCCGCAGCAGCTTCCGCAGCGACTGGAGCGCGGGCTGGCTCCGGTCTATTTGATCGCCGGCAGCGAGCCGCTTCAGCTCAATGAGGCCGCCGATGCCGTGCGTTCGGCCGCTCGGAAGCAGGGTTTCAACGAGCGCGAGGTGCTCGAGACCGGCCCCGAATTCGACTGGTCCTCGCTCGCCGGTGCGATGGGGTCACTGTCGTTGTTCGCCGAGCGTCGACTGATCGAGCTGCGTGTCGGGACTCCGAAATCCGGCACCAAAGGGGACGGCGTTGGTCGCGAAGGCGCGGATGCGATCCGCCGGTGTTGTGAGCAGCCGAGCGAGGACGTGCTGTTGCTCATCCTTGCGCCCGGGCTCGATTGGAAGGGGCTCAAGGCGAAGTGGGTGCAACGGATCGAGCAGATTGGCGTGGTCGTGCAGGTGCGCGAGCTGCAGGGGCGCCAATTGAGTCAATGGCTTGCCGAGCGCCTGCGCCGGGCGGGCTTCATTCCGACCGCGGAGGCCGTTGCGCTCTTGAGCGAGCGGGTCGAGGGCAATCTCCTGGCCGCCGACCAAGAGATCAGCAAGCTCCGGCTGGCCCTGGAGCCCGGACCGCTGGATGCCGATGGCTTGATGGCGGCGGTCTCTGACAGTGCGCGCTATGGGGTGTTCGACCTCGCTGACGCGGCTGTTGCCGGCGACCGGGCGCGCGTGACCCGGGTGCTCGCCGGGCTGCGGGCAGAGGGCACGGCTGAACCGCTGGTGTTGTGGGCCTTGGCGCGGGAGGTCCGCAAGCTCGCCGCGATCGCCTTCGCCCGCTCCAGGCAGCAACCCCTGGGGCCGGTAATGAAGGCACACCAGGTCTGGGAGTCGCGACGACAAACGACGCTCGCCGCAGTCGATCGGATTGGTCTTGCAGTCCTTTGGGATCTGGTGATGCGCTGCGCTGACGCCGATGAGGCGATCAAAGGGCGCGTCGACGCCAACCCATGGCAGTTGCTCGAGGGGATTGCCGAGGGGCTAGCCGCGCCTGGGTCGGCGCGCCCGCGCATCGATCGGATCGCCTGAAATGGGCACAGAATTGGCGCTGATCAGCGCACTGAAGATTGCTAGACTACTGGGTTTTGCGCGTCGCTGCGCACCTCATTCGTCTCTTGAAGAACCATGAAAACCGAGACCAAGATCACAAACGTGGCCGCGTACGTCGCGGAGGTTGGGCGCCGGGCGCGTTCTGCTTCCCGCGCCATGGCGCGGGCTGAGACGCGCGCGAAGAATCGTGCTTTGGCCGAGATCGCGGCCGATCTCGACGCACAACGCGAGACGCTGGCGGCGGCGAACGCCACCGACCTCGAGGCCGGGGCGGCGAAGGGGCTCGATGCTGCGCTGCTCGATCGGCTCGAGCTGACACCGGCGCGTATCGACGCGATGATCGCCGGGTTGGAACAGATTGCCGCCCTGTCGGACCCAGTCGGTGCGATCAGCGAGCTCAATTATCGCCCGTCCGGGATTCAGGTTGGGCGCATGCGCGTACCGCTCGGGGTGGTCGGTATCATCTACGAGTCGCGCCCGAACGTGACCGCCGATGCGGCCGCGCTCTGCCTCAAGGCCGGTAACGCGACCGTGCTCCGCGGCGGCTCCGAGGCGTTCCAGTCCAATCAGACGATCGCGGCGAGCATCCATCGCGGGCTGCAGGCGGCGGGTCTTCCGGCCGATGGTGTCCAGGTGCTGGCGACCACGGACCGGGCTGCGGTCGGCGCAATGATCAGCCATCCTGAGCATCTCGACGTGATCATCCCCCGGGGCGGTAAGGGGTTGATCGAGCGCATCAGCCGCGACGCCCGGGTGCCGGTGATCAAGCATCTGGACGGTGTCTGCCACGTCTATATCGACGATAAGGCCGATCCAGACAAGGCGGTGGCGATTGCGGTCAATGCCAAGACGCAGCGCTACGGGACCTGCAACACGATGGAGACCCTATTGGTGGCGGAGTCCGTTGCTCGGCCGCTGTTGTCACGGATCGGTGCTGCCTTGGGCGCTAAGGGCGTCGAGATCCGCGGCTGCGAGCGGACGCGCGAGATCCTGGCCGATGCGCGTCCGGCAACCGATGCCGATTGGGGGACCGAATACCTGGCTCCGATCCTCTCGGTTCGGGTTGTCTCCGGGATGGATACTGCGATCGATCATATCGAGGCGCACGGCTCGCGCCATACCGACAGCATCGTCACCGAGGATTACAGCCGCGCGCGGCGGTTCCTGCGCGAGGTCGATTCGAGCTCAGTGATGGTCAATGCGTCGACTCGGTTCGCCGATGGCTTCGAGTACGGCCTCGGTGCCGAGATCGGGATCAGCACCGACAAGTTTCATGCGCGGGGTCCGGTTGGGCTCGAGGGCTTGACGTCGCAGAAGTTCATCGTGCTCGGTGAAGGTCAGATTCGGGAATAGGGCGCTCGCGGAAACAGGCCTAGACGAGGGCCATCTCGGGAGGAAGCCATGATCGGCCTATTCGGCGGTACCTTCGATCCGGTCCATTCGGGACATCTGCGGGCTGCGCTCGACGTCGTGCAGCAGCTGCGCCTGACCGAGCTGCGTCTGCTGCCCCTGGCCGCTGCGGTGCATCGGCGCCAGCCAATCGCCTCAGCGAGCCAGCGCATGGCGATGCTGGAGGCGGCGATTCGCGACGAGCCCTGCCTGATCGCCGATGATCGTGAGCTCAAGCGCGGCGGACCCTCCTATACGGTCGATACCCTGGAGTCGTTCCGCGACGAGCTGGGCGCGGAGCCGCCCATCTGTCTGCTCGTCGGCGCCGATGCGTTTGCGGCCTTCGGGGATTGGCATCGTCCGCTCGATATCCTCGGTCTGGCGCACCTGGTCGTGATGCAGCGCCCGGGTGCGGTGACCGCTCGCGACCCCTGGACGCGAGACCAGGTGAGCCAGCGCCGCGTCCGCGAGCCCGACGGCTTGCGTTCCGAGCCCTCTGGCCGGATCTATTTCGCAACGGTCACGCAGCTCGATATCTCGGCGACGCGGATTCGTCGGTTGATTATCAACGGCGAGAGTCCCCGCTATCTGCTGCCGGACTCGGTGTTGCAGCTCGCGTTACAGGGCGGCTGCTACACTCAATGCAATGCGGACGGCGCTTGACCGGGAACGCCGTCACTGGCGCTCTTCTCGTTGGCAGACGTTGCCGGCGCGCGGTGCCCGCTTCCCGCCCGAACAGGAGTGCTGATGCAGCTCGAGCAATTGAAAGACCTCGTGGTCGAGGTCCTAGAGGATATGAAGGCGCGCGAGATTACTGTCATGGATGTGCGCGGCAAGACCTCGGTGACCGACTACATGATCGTCGCCTCAGGGACCTCGGACCGTCACGTCAAGGCGATCGCTGAGACCGTCGCCTACAAGGCCAAGGAAGCCGGTGAACCGCCGCTGGGCTTGGAGGGCGTCGAGACCGGCGAGTGGGCATTGGTCGATCTCAACGGCGTGGTCGTGCATCTGATGCTGCCGAAGGTTCGCGACTTCTATAGTCTCGAGCGCCTCTGGAGCGCGCCTTCGCTGGTGGCCCGCTCGGCTGCGGCGGGAGCTTCGGCCTGATCCGCTAAGAAGCCGAGCGTCGTATGGGATCGTGCCCGCGGATCGTGATGATCGCGGCGATGGCGCATGACCGAGTGATCGGCCGTGCGAATGCCCTGCCGTGGCATCTTCCCGCCGATCTGGCGCATTTCAAGCACCACACCCTGGACAAGCCCATCATCATGGGCCGACGCACCTGGGAGTCGCTGCCCGGCCTGCTTCCGCGGCGCCGCCATATCGTGGTCTCCGCCGACCCCGGCTTCGCGCTGGCTTCAGCCGAGGTCGCGCGCTCGCCGCAGGCGGCCGTGGACCTCGCCGCGCCGGCCGCCGAGATCATGATCGTCGGCGGGGCCAGTCTCTATCGGGCCTTGCTGCCGCGGGCCGATCGCATGCTCTTGACCCTGATCGACGCCGAGATCGAGGGCGACGCCTGCTTCCCGGCCTGGTCGCCCGCGCAGTGGCGGGAGATCGCCCGGGAGCGCCGTCCGCGGGATGCCGCGAATCCTTACGACCTCGAGTTCGTGACCTTGGAACGCCGTGCGGCCGATACGGTGGATAGCTGATGGCGATGCGTCAAGACGATCCTGAACGCGAAGAATGAATCCATGGCAGTGAAGACACCGTCGAGGCGGTCGAGGACTGGCTCTGTTGGACGAGCCGCGGTTACGAGTGCTGAGATTCGCCGTCTCAGCTAGGTACCTGGTAGCCGGCGCAATCGAGCTCGACCAGCTCCATCGGCTTCTTCCGACGCACCCGTAGCGCCGTGAGCCGACCGCCCCAGACGCAGCCGCTATCCAACGCCCAGGTGTTCTCGCGGTTGAGGAAGCCGATCGTGGACCAGTGGCCGAACAGGATGCGGGCGTTCGCGGTGCGCCGACCCGGCGCCTCGAACCAGGGCAGGGCGCCGGGTGAGGGCTGATCGAGCCCGCCCTTCTCGTGTAATAACAGACGCCCTTCGGCATCGCACCAGCGCAGCCGGGTGAAGCAGTTGGTGATGAAGCGCAGCCGATCGAGGCCGGCGAGGTCGTCGCGCCATTGATCCGGCTCGTCGCCGTACATCTCGCTGAGGAAGCTCGCGGCGTCCGGGCCTTGGAGGACGGCCTCGACCTCGCGGGCGCAGGCGCGGGCCTGCTCCAGGTCCCATTGCGGCGGCAGCCCGGCGTGGATCAGCGTGAAGCCTTTCTTCTCGCTGTGATGCAGCAGCGGGCGGTGGCGCAGCCAGTCGATCAGCTCATCGCGATCCGGCGCCGCGAGGATCGGGTCGAGCGTGTCCTTCTTGCTGCGCCGCTCGCCAATCAGCGCGGATGCGATCAGGTGCAGGTCGTGGTTGCCGAGCACAACGACGGCGCGGTCGTCCAGCGCCTTGATCCAGCGCAGCGCGGCGAGCGAGTCGGGACCGCGATTGACCAGGTCGCCGACGCACCAGAGCCGGTCGCTGACGGGGTCGAAGTCGGCCTTGTCGAGCAGTCGCCGCAGCTCGTCGTAGCAGCCCTGGATATCGCCAACAGCGTAGGTCGCCATGGTCGCAAGCTCGCCCAGTGGGGACCAGGGTCAGTGCAGACCGCTACGGTCGCCGAGCGAGAACGGCTGGATCACCGCATCGAAGCGGGTGCCGTCGTCGGCGATCATGTCGTAGCTGCCATGCATGCTCCCGAGCGGCGTTTCGATCTGGGTGCCGCTGGTGTACTCGAAGCTCTCGCCCGGTTGCAGGTGCGGCTGCTCGCCGACGACGCCGGCGCCGCGCACCTCCTGGGTCTTGCCGTTCGCGTCGGTCACGATCCAATGCCGGTTGAGGAGCTTCGCCGATTCGCTGCCGGCGTTGCGGATCGTGATGGTGTAGGCAAAGGTGAAGCGCTTGGCGTCGGGATCGGATTGCTCCGGCAGAAAGCGGGTTTGGGCGCTGACTTGGATCTGGTAGCGAGGGTCGTTCTCGGCGTGTTCCATTGTTCTCGATCTTTAGGGTCGTTGAGCCAAAGGAAAAGGATAATGCGGTCGCCTGCGAGTGGCTTGCATCGAGCGAGGTTGTCGGCCGGGCCTGCATCGCTGCGATGTCAGTTAGGCAAAACCGGTGACACCACGCTCGGATGCGCGGATGAAGGCGATGATCTGGTCGGTTTCTGCACTCGGGTGCCGTTGGCTCGCCGCGTCGAGGCCCTCTGCAAGGCGGTGGCCGGAGCGAAAGATCAGCCGATAGACGGCCTTGATCCGGCCGCGCTGCTCGGCGGAGAAGCCGTTGCGCTTGAGGCCGACGGTGTTCAAGCCGACGACGACGGCACGCTGGCCGTTGGCGATCACATAAGGCGGCACGTCCTTGGAGACGCCGGTCAGGCCGCCGATCATCGTGTAGGCGCCGATCCGTGCGAACTGGTGCACGGCGACCTGACCGGAGATGAAGCAATGGTGCGCGACCTCGACATGGCCGGCCAGGGTCGCGGTATTGGCGAAGATATTGTCATCGCCGACCAGGGTGTCATGACCGGCATGGCTATAGGCCATGAAGTAGTTGCGGTTGCCGATGCGCGTGCCGCCCTCGCGCTTGATGCCGCGGCTGATGTTGACGTACTCGCGGAAGCGGTTGTCGCTGCCGATGGTCAGGGGCTGGGCGCGCTCGGCGGTGAAGCCGAGGTCCTGGGGCTCGCTGCCGAGGGTCGCGCCGTGGCAGACCCGGTTGCGCGGTCCGAGCCGGGTGCCGCTGTAGAGGCGCACGCCGCTCTCGATCACGCAATCGGGTCCGACGACCGCGCCCGCCTCGATCAGGGTCCAGGGGCCGACGGTGGCACTGGGATCGACCTCGGCGCCGTCCTCGATGATTGCGCTTGGGTGAACGGACATCGCTGCAGCCGGAATCCTGTGAGCCCCGCTCCCGCCGCCTTCGCAATCAGTGGCGGAAATGGCGCATCCCGGTGAAGACCATCGCGATGTCGTGCTCGTCGGCGGCGGCGATGACCTCATCGTCGCGCAGCGAGCCACCGGGCTGGATCACCGCCCGAATGCCGGCCGCGGCGGCCTGATCGAGCCCGTCGCGGAACGGGAAGAAGGCATCCGAGGCGAGCACCGCGCCGGCGACCGCGAGCCCGGCCTGTTCGGCCTTGATGCCGGCGATCCGGGCCGAGTTGACCCGGCTCATCTGCCCGGCACCGACGCCGATGGTCATCCGCTCGCGGGCATAGACGATCGCGTTGGACTTGACGAACTTGGCCACACGCCAGCCGAACAGCAGGTCCTCGAGCTCGGCCTCGGTGGGGCTGCGCTTGGAGACGGTCTTCAGCTCGGCGAAGAGGTCGCCATCGGCCTGCTGCACTAGCAGGCCGCCGCGGACCCGCTTGAAATCCATATAGCCATGACGCTCATTGCTCCAGTTTCCGCTCTGTAGCAGGCGGACGTTCTTCTTGGCAGCAACGGCCTCGCGCGCCTCGGCGCTGACCTCGGGGGCGATGATGACCTCGACGAATTGGCGTGCGACGATGGTCGCCGCGGTGGCACCGTCCAAGGGCTGATTGAAGGCGATGATGCCGCCGAACGCGGACTCCGGGTCGGTCGCGAAGGCGCGCTCGTAGGCCGCGAGCAGGCTGTCGCCGATGGCGACGCCGCAGGGGTTGGCGTGCTTGACGATCACGCAGGCCGGCGCATCCTCGAACTGCTTAACGCATTCGAGCGCGGCGTCGGTGTCGGCGATGTTGTTGTAGCTGAGCGCCTTGCCCTGCAATTGCTCAGCGCGGGCGACGCTGGCCTCGCAGTGCCCGCGGCCGACGTAGAAGCCGGCGTCCTGATGCGGGTTCTCGCCGTAGCGCATCGCCTGACGCTTGCGGAACTGCATGTTGTAGGTGCGCGGCAGGCCCTCGGCCTTGCCCTCGGGATGCTCGACGATGGCGCCGAGATGGTTGGCGATGGCGCCGTCGTAACCGGCGGTGTGCTCGAAGGCGCGCACCGCGAGATCGAAGCGGGTGCGGTCATCGACGGCCCCAGCGTTCGCATCCATGGCCGCGAGCACGCGCGCGTAATCGCTCGGATCGCAGACGACGGTGACGTCGCAGTGATTCTTGGCCGCGGCGCGCAATAGGGTCGGGCCGCCGATATCGATGTGCTCGATCGCGGTCGGCAGGTCGCAGTCGGGCTGGGCGACGGTCTGTTCGAACGGGTACAGATTGACGACGACGAGATCGATCGGATGGATCTCGTTCTCGTGCATCACCTGGTCGTCCTCGCCGCGGCGGCCGAGGATGCCGCCGTGGATGCGCGGGTGCAGCGTCTTGACGCGCCCGTCCATCATCTCCGGGAAGCCGGTGTACTCGGCGACCTCGGTCACCGGGATATCCTGCTCGACGAGCAGGCGCGCGGTGCCGCCGGTGGAGAGGATCTCGATGCCGCGCGCCCTGAGGGCCTGGGCGAAGTCGGCGAGGCCGGTCTTGTCGGAGACGCTGATCAGCGCCCGTCGGATTGGTTTCATCGCTGTTCTCCTCGCGCGCCTCACTGTCGGACCGCTGCTTGTCGCGGCGGAGACAGGGCGCTGCGAACACTATGATTCGGCTTTGAGTTTCTTGCGGAGGGTGCCGCGGCTGATCCCCAAGATCGCAGCGGCGGCAGATTGGTTGCCATTGGTGTGCTCGAGCACGGCCTCGATCATCGGCCGCTCGACCTCGCTCATGACCAGTCGGTACAGGCCGGTGATCTCATGGTCGCCCATGCTGCTGAGGTAGAAGCGAAGCGCATTGCGCACGCATTCGCGCAGCGGCTCGGTGCGGTGTGACTCCGGCACCGCAAAGCCTTTCCCATCATCCATTACCTGTGTCCTCGCGCGTTCTTGTTTAGGCTGCGAGCATGCGGTCTGATGCCGCTTCGGCCAGTCGTTGGAGGTGCTCGCGCAGCAGCGCCTGTTGCTCATCGGCGGTTGCGGCCGCCATCAGGCGTTCACGCTGGGGTGCAGCCCCTGCCTCTCCGCCGAGGCCCAGGAGGTACCACCCGATGTGCTTTCGCGCAATGCGCACGCCGCGCGGCTCGCCGTAGAAGGCATAGAGCCGGTCGAGATGGTCCTCGATGATCGCGCCGACTGTCTTCGGCGCGGGCGTCCGCGCGGAGGCATTTGCCTTGCGCGAGGCGCCTTTGGTCTGCTTGCCGGTCACCCGAGCTTCTGCGCGCACAGCGGCGACGATGGCATTGAAGATCCAGGGTCGCCCCAAGGCGGCACGTCCAACCATAATAGCATCGGCTCCCGTGTGCTTCAGCACGCGAAAGGCTGAAGCTGGTCCGTCGATGTCGCCGTTGGCAACCAAGGGGATGCGCATTTGCGCCCGGATGGCCGCAAGGCTCTGATGCTCGGCCTCGCCATGATACCGGCAGGTGCGCGTGCGCCCATGGACCGTCAGCAGCGCGATGCCGCTCTCCTGCGCGATGCGGGCGATCCGTCCGAGATTCCGGGTCTCGGGTGACCAGCCGGTGCGGGTCTTGAGCGTGACCGGCACCGGGACGGCTTGAACCACCGCCTCGAGGATACGGCCGACCAGGGCCTCGTCGCGCAACAACGCCGAACCGGCCGCGACGCGGCAGACCTTCTTTGCCGGGCAGCCGAGATTGATGTCGATGAGCTCGGCCCTGTGGTCGACGTTATAGCGGGCCGCGTCGGCCATCTGGGCTGGATCGGCGCCCGCGATCTGGACCGCGATCGGCCCCGGCTCGCCGGCATGGTCACGACGC
>JAAAOQ010000014.1 GCA_009908845.1 Gammaproteobacteria bacterium | reverse complement strand
ACAGCTGAGCACCTGCCGTTTCCCGACCAGTTCTTCGATACGCTGGTGTCGAGCCTGGTCTTCTGCAGCGTGGCGGACCCCGACCGAGGGCTGGCTGAAATCCGTCGGGTGCTGAAACCGCAAGGCCGTCTGCTGATGCTGGAGCACGTCCACGCCCAAAACCACATCGGGCGCTGGGTGCTCGATACCCTGCAGCCTCCGTGGATGCGCTTGACCGGTGGTTGTCACCCGAACCGGGATACCGAGACAAGGGTCGAAGGTGCCGGGTTCCATATCGAGCATGCATGCTACAAGGCGAGCGGGCTCGTGCGTCACTTCGTCGCCACACCCGAGCTCAGGGCTCCGGGCAGGACTTCGGGCAGCCTCCGGGCTTTGGCGAGGCCCTCGTGATGAGCGACCACATTCCATCGCTGTTCGGTGCTGTTGCCGCGCGTCGGCCGGATGCACCGGCGGTGCTGGCCGATTCCAGCCTCTGGACCTATCGCGAGCTTGATCGCGCGAGCGACGGCGTTGCCGCTGGGCTCGCGGAGCGGGGCGTCGCGCCGGGCGAGCGCGTCGCCCTCTACTGCCCGAATGGCGCCGAATTCGTCATCTGCTATCTGGCGATCCTGAAGTGCGGTGCCGTCGTTGTGCCGATCAACCTGTTGCAGAGTCCGCCCGCGGTGGCGTTCATGCTCGAGGATTGCGGAGTGACCGTCCTATTCCAGCATGTGCAGGTAGCAGACGCTGCCGCAGCCGCATGCGCGCAGGCGCCGTCGGTCCGGCTGCGCATCGGCATCGGCCTGAGCGACAGCGACGCGGTCGACGCGCATCTGGAGACGATGCTGGAGCCTGCGGCGGTGCCGCTCAACGTGACCGATGCGGATGCCGAGGCCGTCATCCTCTATACCTCCGGCACCACCGGACGGCCGAAGGGCGCCGTCCTCACCCACAGGAACCTCGCCACCAACGCCCGCGCCGTCGCCGAGGTGCTCGCGTTCGATCCTGCCAGCGACCGGGTGCTGGTGGTGCTGCCGATGTTCCATGCCTTCGCCGGCACCGTCGGCATCCTGACGCCGCTGCTCTGCGGTGCGGCGCTGATCCCGGTGACCCGCTTCGATCCGCAGGCGATCACGAAGGGCGTCGGCGACCAGGGTGCGACGATCTTTCTCGGCGTACCCAGCCTCTACGCGGTGCTGCTGCGGCTCGACGATGCCGCGATCGCGCGTTGGCGCAGCGTGCGCCTGTGCATCTCCGGCGGCGCCGCGCTGCCGCAGGCGATCCTGCGTGAGTTCGAGAGACGCTTCGGCATCCCGATCCTTGAGGGGGATGGCCCCACCGAATGTGGTCCGGTTAGCTGCGTGAATCCTCCGGCAGGACCGCGCAAGCCAGGCTCGGTCGGTCCGCCGATCCCCGGTGTCGCGATGCGGATCGCCGATGCCGAAGGTCTAACACTCGCGGACGGCGAGCATGGCGAGGTCTGCGTGCGCGGCCCGAGCGTGATGCGCGGCTATTGGAATCTGCCCGAGGAGACCGCCGCGAGCTTCCACGCCGATCCGACCGGCCGCTGGTTTCGCACCGGCGATCTCGGCTATCGCGACGCCGACGGCTGGTTCTATCTCGTGGACCGGATCAAGGACCTGATCATCTGCAACGGGATGAATGTCTACCCGCGCGTCGTCGAGGAGGCCCTGGTGCGCCATCCCGCCGTGGCCGAGGCGGCGGTGGTCGGCGAGCCGCATCCGGTGCACGGCGAGATCCCGGTCGCCCATGTCACGCTGCTTGCGGATCAGCAGACCGATGCCGCGGCGCTGAAGGACTGGTGCCGCGAGCAGCTCGGCCGGCATGAGGTACCGCGGCGCATCGAGGTCGTCACGGCGCTGCCACGCAATGCGGCCGGCAAGATCCTGAAGCGGGAATTGCGGCGCAGCGGCGAGATCGAGCGGGGCGTCTAGCCGATCGCCGAGCGAGCGGCGCCGGGTTCGCGATCCGACCCCGCACCCGAGATGGATCGCGACCTTCGACGGCATGTACCCAATGCGGGGTGCAGGTCATGCCGAGTGCACCGCCTTTGATCAGGACCCAATCCTCCGTGACCTTGCGGACCTCTTTGACGGCATTGAGACCGACATGGCCCGCGCCAAGGAACCCTATATCAACACGCGAGCTCATTGCGAGGTACCAGCACGGCAGACGCTTTCTGTCCGGCGATCAGGCGGAATGGCTATACAGGGGCCGAATGCAGTCTCGGCCTCCGGTCAAGGCCCGCCGCGTCGCCGCGCAACGGCGACACGGCGGGCGTCAAGCGGGGTGCAATGAGTCGTCGCTAAGTGGCTACCGCGACGATAGCCAGCGCGCAATGCTGCGGAGGTGCTCCGAGCTTGGCGGCGTATCGCAGCTTGCCGGTGAGTAGAACGCCGCGTGCATCAGCTTTGATTCTTGGGTTGTGCCTTTGCCGCCGAGGATCTTGGAGGCGTTCGAGTAGATCTCGGACGCTGGCTGGCCGGCCAGCTCAGGGACCATCTTGCTGACTGGGTCCTTTCCGTCGACGCCATGACAGTTGACGCAGCCGTGGAATTTGAACAGGTCCTCGCCCGACGGCGACGCCGCGTCCTCGGCGTTGACAGGCAGCCCGCCTGCGGCGAGTGTCAATCCGAAGAGCAGGGTGAGTGCAGGTTGTTTCATTTGCGTTCTCCTCTGGTCAATTGCGCTTGTCAGCGCGGCTGGGGAGGCTGCGGATTCCGCTTTGCCTGGTATTGCCCATGGTCCCTGAGCTGATTGAGGGAATTGTTGTTTTATTCCTCGTAGGGCCTTGCTTGCCGAGCGTTTCAGCAGCCATCGTCTTCGATCTCGATTTCGCCCGTCGTTTCATCGAGTTTGATCACGCCTTTCTCGTCGGTCTTGATTGTGCGGATGAAAAGCATGTTCTCGATCCGGTTGAAGTGCTGTTCCATTGCGCGTTCGATATCGGTATCGCGCAGCCCGTCATAGATGTAGATCCGTCCCTCATTCTCGGACGCTAACTCGCTTGCTGTCGGTGCGAAGAGCCGCCGTTGCTCGATCTCGGCGACATCCGCCGCGGCAACGGACGGCGCATTGAACAGCAGTGTGATTGCAATGAGGGTTACGATGGTTGTCACTGTTCTCGTCCTCGCTCGCATGATCATTTCTCTACCAGTCACCGGGTTCTATCACGACGGCGAATGGCTCAAAACCATTCGGCCATGGTTTCAACTTAGGCGCATGGCTGGGGTCGCGCCATAGTCAATGACACGTACCGGCCAAAGGCCAGCTTCTTGTGCTCCGTGATGCGCTGATTGCGTACCCCGAGAGGATGAATCGGGGACCAAAGGCGGAGGGATGGCATGAGCAATGTCCCGCGCGCGTATCAGCGACGGGGAGAGGCGGTGCGCCGCGACGGCGCAGCTGAATTGGGGGTCGCTTCGTCGGTTTGTCCGAATAATCACGGCGTTTTTATGGGATTTAGGACTGCCTTCTCGCCCCGGGGGTACGATTCCCTGATCACTGGACCTTTCGAGTGACACCACCATGAGCCAAGACTGGATCGCCGTCATCGAGTCGGCGTATCGGCTGGACAGCGACGATGGTCTGTGGCTGGATCGGTTGCTTGAGCAAGCCGGTCCGCTGATCGACCATGGGATCCCTCCTGTCGCTTGGGTCTATCGTCACTCGCGAAGTCGGCGGGATCTCGTCTTTGCGCGCAGCGCCGTTTCCGAAGGCCGGCGCTGGGTCAAGCTGGCCCATGCCGGCCGCGATCCGCGGCTTCATAAACTTCTCTATGGCGAAGGGCGTTGTCTTGGCACCATCGTGCGCGACATGTTCCCCAGGCTTCCGGACGAGGAGCCGAAGTTCCGCACCGTGACAGCAGGGGTTGCTGAGGACGTTCTGCTCGCGGCGGGGCACACGGGAACGGGCGATGCCGTCGCTTTTGCTGCCTATTCGAAGACAGAAATCCCGGTCACGCGCCAGCACCACAAGCGCTGGCGATGGCTCGGCGCCCACTTGGGCGCTGCACTTCGGCTACGCACGACCTGCCGTACGCTGAGCCTGGATGAATTCCCTGTTGAAGCCGTCTGCGACCCGGACGGCCGTGTGCAGGACGCGCGCAATGTCGGGCGCGACCGCAATGCGCGCGAGCAGTTGGCCCATGCCGTGAGGGTGATGGACCGAACGCGTTGTGCGAGCAGACGGTTGCAGACTGACGAAGCGCTCGCGGCCTGGGAGGCGTTGGTCGCAGGCCGTTGGTCGCTGGTCGAACACTTCGACAGCGACGATCGGCGCTTCATCATCGCGGTCCGCAACGATCCTCACCACCCGGACCCGCGGGGATTGACGCAACGCGAACGGCAGGTTGCCGAATATGTCGGCATGGGGCGCTCGAGCAGTGAGATCGGCTATACGCTCGGGCTTGCGCCTTCCAGCGTGACCGACTGCAGCCTGCGCGCGCAACGCAAGCTCGGCCTGTCGTCCTGGACGGAGCTCGCAACCTTCTTTGCCCGCAATGGGCCGCGTGCGCGGCTGGCCGAATTCTCTTTGAGCGGCAACCAACTGCTCTTCGGCTCCTATCCGCGCATCCCCGAGCACGCGTTGCGGGGCTTGACCGAGGCCGAGCGGGACGTTCTGGCGGCGTTATTGGCAGGGAGCACCAACGCCGACATCGCCCGTCGTCGACGTTCATCCGAGCGCACGGTCGCCAATCAGGCGCAGTCCATCTATCGCAAGGTCGGCGTGCGCTCTCGAAACGAACTGGCCGCGAAGCTGCATGGCGCGCGCGGCCGATGACCGGCGCTGTTCGAGGGAACCGTTGGGCTCGAAAGCACACCGCTGACCATGAATGACCCAGCCACTACAGCTCGTGAGGGTGTCGATGGAGATCACCTCAGTCGCCTTTATCGCGCAGGTCGGAATCACGAAGGACAGCGCAGGGCGGTTGACGCTCGACTGCGACGATTCGGTCAAGAGCCACGTCCAGACCATCCATTCCGGGGCGCTCTTTACCTTGGCGGAGGCGGCCAGCGGTGAGGCGTTGCGAGTGCGTTTCTCGGCGCTTGCCGATCAGGTCGTCCCCGTGATCCGGGATGCTGAGATCACCTACCGGCAGCTGGCAACCAGTACGGTCACTGCGTACCCATCGATCAGCGATGAGGCAATCCGTACGTTCGAGCGGCGCTTCGCGAGGAAAGGGCGCGCCACCATCGAGGTCGAGGTCGACGTGACAGACCAGCGCGGCGGGGTCGTCTGCTCGGGGCGATTCAAGTGGCTCGTTTGGGCACAATCGACGACGGTTGGCGTCAGCGGTGGCTCGGCAGGACCGTTGCCTTCGCTTGGTCCGCTTCGCATCGCGAGTCACATAGCCCGCGATACTCCCGACAACGCTGCTTGAAAGCAAATGAACATGCTGGGCAATTCAGTACGAGCTTGTTCGGCAATCGCCTAAGGACTGGTCAGCTTGATCTCGATGCGGCGGTTGCGGCGGTTGGCCTCGGCATCCTGCCCCGGGACCGTGGGGCGGTGGGCGCCGAAGCCGGCGGCCACCAAGCGCTCCGGCGGCAGGCTGCGGCTGACGAGGAACTCGACGACCGACAGCGCCCGTGCGGTCGAGAGCTCCCAGTTGGAGGCGTAGCGATGGTCCTCGGGCAGCGGCTGCGGATCGGTGTGGCCGTCGATGCGCAGGACCCAGTCGATCTCGTCCGGGATCTGCCCGGCGATCTGCTTCAGCGTTTCGGCGAGCTCGGCGAGCTGCGCTTTCCCGGCCGGATTGAGCTCGGCCTCACCGGATGCGAACAGCAGCTCCGATTGGAAGACGAAGCGATCCCCGGCGACGCGCACGTCGGGATTCTCGCCCAAGGCCGTCTTCACGCGGCCGAAGAATTCCGACCGATAGCGCTCGAGCTCATTGACCTGCCGCGCCAGCGCCAGATTGAGCCGCTCGCCCAGATCGGCGATCTCGGCGGCCTGCTCGGCCTTCTCCTGCTCGGCGGCCATCAGGGCGGTCGCGACCTCGTCGAGCTGGGAGCGCAGCGCGGCGATCTGAAGATTGAGCAACGCGAGCTCGTCGCGCTGCTCCGCCGTGAGCTCTTGCTGTTGTTCAAGTGCCTCTTCCCGCGAGGCAACCAACGCATCCAGTGCTTGGATGCGGAGTTGGTCGCGATCGCCGGCTGCGGCAAGCCTGTCCCGTTCATCGGTCATGGCGCTCAGTCGATCCGAGAACAGCACGACCTGCTCATTCAGCGCCTCGGCGCGTTGCTCGCTGATCCCGAGCGCATCGCTGACCTCGGCGAGACGATTGCTGAGCAGGTCCAGCGCGAACTCCTGATCCGAGACCACCTGGCGCAGCAGGAACTGCGCTAGTGTGAAGATCAGCAGCACGAAGATCACGACCATCAGCAGCGCCGACAAGGCATCGACATAGCCCGGCCAGACGTTGACGGTGCGCCGGCTGCGGCGGAGGCCGGAGAACATGGCGCGGGACCTAACGATTCCTGGTGGTGGAGGAGGGCCCTTTGGAGGAGGGCCCTGTAAAAGAGGTCCCTGCGGAGGATGACGCTGGGTTCGAGCCTTCTTGTGCCGCGAGCAGGGCCTCAAGCACCTCGCGTTGTGCGCGCAGCTCGGTGAGCAGAGCGGTTTCGGTCGCCTCGCTCATCCCGCCGGCCGTGCCAACTGCGGCGCTGCGCGCACGACCTGCACCGATCTCGGGCTCATCGATCAACTGGGTCAGTCCCGAGAGCCACTCCTCGAGATCATTGAAGAAGCGGTTCTGTGCGTGGCCCGCCTGTAGGTCCAGAAAGCCCAGCACCAGCGAGCCGCCGAGCCCGAACAGCGACGAGCTGAAGGCGGTGCCCATTCCGGCCAACGGGGCCTCGAGTCCGGTCTTGAGGGTCGTGAAGACCTCGTCGACCGCACCGCCGGAGACGTCGAGCCCGGCGATCACCTGCCCGACCGAGCCGACCGTGTCGAGCAGCCCCCAGAAGGTCCCGAGCAGGCCGAGAAAGATCAGCAGCCCGATCACATAGCGCGAGATCTCGCGCGACTCGTCGAGCCGCGCGCGGATGCCGTCCAGCACCGTGCGCAGCGACAGCGCCGAGAGCCGGAAGCGGTCCTTGCGCCGGCCGTGCAGATGCCGTGCGAGCGGTTTCATCAGCCGCGGATGCTTCTCGAGCAGCTCGATGTTGCCGGTGCGGAAGTGCTTGATCCAGGCGATCTCCGGGTGCAGCACCATCACATGGCGCAGGTTGATCAGCAGTCCGATCGCGAGCACGCCGAGGATCAGGCTGTTGAAGCCCCAGTTGGCCAGAAAGGCCTCCTGCAATGGCGCGAACAACAAGGCCACGACGCCGGCGACCACCGCTAGATAGACCGCCATCCAGAATAGGGCGTGGTTGGGATTGCTCATGCGGCCGTTGGGTGTCGTTGAAGGTCGTTGAGTACTCTAACGCTGATGGCGAGCGCTGATGGCAAGGTGCCACCCCGGACGATGAATCCTGCTTGATTCGCGGTAACGACAGGGCGGGCAGGGATGGATACGGCGCGCGTTGATCGTCGTCACGGGGCGATGTTCGTCACTGGTCGATGCGCTCGCGCCAGCCTTGCGCGGCCTCGAGGATGGCCGGCGCCGATAGCGTGACCGGCTCGTGATCGCGGATCACCTGCTGGCCGGCGATCCAGACTTGCGAGACCTGGTTGCTGCTGGCCGCGTAGACCATCTGCGAGCAGGCATGGTAGAGGGGCTGGGTGTGAGGATTGCGCAGATCCAACGCGACGATGTCGGCGGCCTTGCCGACCTCGAGCGAGCCGGTCTCGTCCTCGATCCCGAGCGCCTTGGCGCCGTTCAGCGTGGCCATGCGCAGCGCGGTCTCGGCGGGAACCGCGGCCGCCGAGCCGGCGACACCCTTCGCGAGCAGCGCCGCGGTGCGCATCTCGGCGAGCAGGTTGAGGTCATTGTTGCTGGCGGCGCCATCGGTTCCGAGCGCGACATTGACACCGGCATTGAGCAGGTCAACGACCGGACAGAAGCCGCTCGCGAGCTTCAGGTTCGATTCCGGGCAGTGGACCACGTGGGTGCCGGTCTCGGCGACGCGCGCGATCTCCTCGTCCTCGAGCTGCGTCATATGCACGGCGATCAGGTTTGGGCCGAGCATCCCGAGCCGGTCCAGCCGCGCGAGCGGTCGTTCGCCGTGCGTTCGCAGGGATTGCACGACCTCGTCGCGGGTCTCGTGCAGGTGGGTATGCACCTGCACCTCGAGCTCATCGCTCAGCGTGCGCACACGCGCCAGTGGCTCCTCGGAGACGGCATAGGTCGAATGCGGTGCGAAGCCGGTGCGCACCAGCGGGTGATCGCGATATTGCTGATGCAGCTCGAGGCCGCGGCGAAAGTAGTCGTCCGCATCCTGGGCGTAGCGGGTCGGGAAGTCGACCACGATCATCCCGGTCAATGCCCGCATCCCGGCCTCGGCGGTGATCCGCGCGGTGACCTCGGGATAGAAGTACATGTCGTTGAAGCAGGTCACGCCGCCGCGCAGCATCTCGAGCACCGCTAGGCGGGTGCCGTCGGCGACGAACTCGGTATCAACCCAGCGCCCTTCGGCCGGCCAGATGTGCTCGTGCAGCCAGGTCATCAGCGGAAGATCGTCGGCGAGCCCACGCAGCAATGTCATCGCGGCGTGCGTGTGGGCATTGATCAGCCCTGGGATCAGCGCGTGGCCGGGAAGCTCGACGATGCGCTGCGCATCAACCTGCTGCTCTGCTTCGGCACGCGGCATCAGGGCGCTGATGCGTCCGCGGTCCACGCACAGACTGTGGCGCTCCAGAGTGCTGTCTGTGGCATCGACCGGCAGGACCCAGTCGGCGTGAATGAGCAGTTCAGTGTGCATCAACGATCATCCTCTGCCAGTTGGGCCGATACCCCTTGAGCCGGGGGATAAAAAGGCCAAGAATGCGGCGCAACTTTGCCATAAGGGTCCGCGCCATGGAAACGCCAGCCACACTCGTCGCCCATCCAGATAACGCCATCGTCTGGCACGATGACAAGCTCTTCCTGCTCGATCAACGCGCGCTGCCGACGGAGACGCGCTTCGTCCTCTGCGACAGCGCCGCGGAAACGGCACGCGCGATCAAGGACATGGTGGTGCGCGGGGCGCCCGCCATCGGCGTCACCGCAGCCTACGGCGTGGTGCTCTCGGCGCGCGATCATTTTCAGCGCGAGCCCGCGAACTGGCGCTCAGGCGTCGATCAGGACCTCGAGCGGCTCGCCGCCGCCCGCCCGACTGCGATCAACCTGTTCTGGGCGCTCGAGCGGATGCGCCGGCTGCTTGCAACGCTCGATCAGCTCGACCCGGTGCCGGCGCTGCTGACCGAAGCGCAGCGTATCCACCGCGACGATGTCGCCGCGAATCAGCGCATGGGCGAGCTGGGGGCGGCATTGATCGAGACGCGCACGGACGTGATCACCCACTGCAACGCTGGTGCGCTCGCCACCGGCGGCTACGGCACCGCGCTCGGCGTGGTGCGCAGTGCCCATGCCGGCGGCAAGATCGGCCGTGTCTATGCCGATGAGACCCGGCCCTGGCTGCAGGGCTCGCGGTTGACCGCCTGGGAGCTGCAGCAAGCGGGCATACCGGTCACGGTGCAGGCAGACAACGTCGCCGCCAGCCTGATGGCGCGCGGCGGTATCGGCTGGGTCATTGTCGGCTCGGATCGGATCGCGGCCAACGGCGATGTCTGCAATAAGATCGGAACCTATATGTTGGCGGTGCTTGCGCGCCACCATGGGGTGCGCTTTATGGTCGCGGCACCCACGGCGACGATCGATCTGAAGGTCGGCCAAGGCGCCGATATCCCGATCGAGGAGCGTGCCGCTGACGAGGTCTTGAGCTGCGGCGGTACCCGAGTCGGGCCGGATGCGGTCGCCGCGCATAACCCGGTCTTTGATGTCACCCCAGCGGAGCTGGTCGATGTGATCGTCACCGAGCGCGGCGTGATCGAGCGCCCCGATGCCGACAAGATCGGGGAGTTGATGGCCGAGGTCTGAAGGCGCGATAAGGTCCGGTGATCGACAAATCGCGGTGACAAGGGTGGCTGAGCAAGGCACCCTGGAGCGGCGCGTCTTAATCGAGTTAGTCTGTGGTGGAAGTCAGTGAGCAGTCAGACACCGATGTGGAACATCCCGAACATCTTGACGTTCGTCCGGATCATCCTGATCCCGGTGTTCGTGGTGGTCTTCTATCTGCCGGTGCCCTGGGCAAGGCTTGTCTGTGCAGTGATCTTCACCCTGGCCGCGCTGACCGATTGGCTCGATGGCTACCTCGCTCGGCGCTGGGAACAGACCTCGCCGCTCGGGGCCTTCCTGGATCCGGTCGCCGACAAGCTGATGGTCGCGATCGCGCTGGTGCTGCTGGTGCAGGCCGAAGCGAGCGTGCTGCTGGCGTTGCCAGCGGCGGTGATCATCGGCCGCGAGATCACCGTCTCGGCGTTGCGCGAATGGATGGCCGAGATCGGCGCCCGCGCCAAGGTGGCGGTCTCGATGACGGGCAAGGTCAAGACGGCATTACAGATGGTCTCGATCGTGATGCTCATCCTGGGCGGTCCGCTCCTCGGCGTGCCGATCGAATGGCTCGCCTTGGTGCTGCTCTACATCGCCGCCTTGCTCACGCTCTGGTCGATGATCCTCTACCTGCGCGCCGCCTGGCCGAGCCTGCGTGGCAGCTCAGGCTGATCTCCACTGCGGGGCGATCCCGGTGGCGCTGTACCTGACCGCACCGGGTCTCGTCGTCGGTGGTCTCGAGTGCCTCTTTCCCTGATCCAACCGGTTGCAGACAGGATGCAAATCGAAGCCTTCTACGAAGACGGAAGACTGGAATTCGCCCAGCCCGTTCAGCTCAAGCCGGGGCCGGTGCGCGTGATCAT
Source organism: Gammaproteobacteria bacterium (assembly GCA_009908845.1). Taxonomy (GTDB): domain Bacteria; phylum Pseudomonadota; class Gammaproteobacteria; order Chromatiales; family Chromatiaceae; genus Lamprobacter. The sequence goes on along the minus strand of JAAAOQ010000014.1, from coordinate 5,724 downwards.
CGAGATCCCCGACGATCAGCTCGTCGCCTCGGCGCCGGCGTCGCACGCCTCCGCGTCGCCGCCAGCTGAGTCACCGTCAGCCGAGCAGCGACCAGCTGCCTCGACGGCGAGGCCCGCGGCTGCAGCTCCACCAGGGTCGCCGCAGGGGTCGCTGCGGGAGGCGATCGATGCCATCCTTGCGCCCTATGCGGACCAGCTCACGCCTCCCGAGCCGCTTTCGGCGCCGGAGGCCAAGGCGGTGTGGCACGCGCACCTCGAAGCGAAGCATCTCGACCGTGGCTAAGCATCTGATCCTGGACGTCAACAGCGTCGTCGACCTGTGGCTCAACACGGGTTCCGCAGCGAGCTCCGAGGCACTATTCGCTGCCGCGCAAAGCGGTCGCGCCAGGCTTTGGGTCGCGGCGACCTCGCTGGCAACGCTTGACTCTGTCGCCCGTCAGGCCTTCAAGCGCCGGGGCTTGAAGCCGGAGGATGCGGCCGCTGTCGTGTCGCGGCTCATGACGCTGCTGCTGCAGTGCGTCTCGGTGCTGACAACGCATGGCTTCGAGCAGGCCGAGCTGTATGCGCGCGCGCGCGACTTCGAGGATGCCCAGATCGCCGCCGCCGCGCGGAGCTTGGGCGGTCAGGCGGTCTGCATCGTCACTGAGGACAGGCGTTTCGACGCCGTCGACGAGGTCACCTGTAGGACGCCCGCCCAAGCGCTGCAATGGCTGCAAGAGGAAGATCGTCTGGCTACCGAGCGCGACGCGCCGATCCCGTTCATCGATCTGTCTAAGCAACAGGCCCTGTTGCGTCCGCAGCTCGAGCGCAATCTCGAAAGTGTCCTGCGCCACGGCCAATACATCCTCGGCCCCGAGGTACGCGAGCTCGAGGAGCGCCTCGCTGCCTACACCGGCGCCAGGCACTGCGTCACCGCCGCCAGCGGCACCGATGCGCTGCTGATCAGCCTGATGGCGCTCGGCGTCGGCCCCGGCGACGAGGTCATCACGACGCCGTTCACCTTTGTCGCCACGGTCGAGGTCATCGTGCTGGTCGGGGCCACGCCGGTCTTCGTCGACATCGAGCCCGAGACCTGCAATCTCGATGCGCGCCTGCTCGAGGCCAAGATCACCGACAACACCAAGGCGATCATGCCGGTGAGCCTCTATGGTCAGCCGGCGGAGATGGACGCGATCAATGCGATCGCCGCGCGGCACGGCAACATTCCGGTCATCGAAGACGCTGCCCAGAGCTTTGGCGCCGAGTACAAGGGGCGCAAGAGTGGGGCCTTGAGCATGATCGGCTGCACGAGCTTCTTCCCAAGCAAGCCGCTGGGCGGCTACGGTGATGGCGGGGCGATCTTTACCAGTGACGACGCCATCGCCCAGGCCTGCCGCGAGATCCGCGTCCATGGCCAGAGCGCGCGCTATGTGCATGGGCGCGTCGGCATTGGCGGCCGGATGGATAGCCTACAGTGTGCGGTCGTGCTCGCCAATCTCGAGCGGTTCGATCAAGACATCGCCCTGCGGCAGGCCGTCGCGGCGCGCTACCACGGATTGCTGAGTGCCGAAGGCAGTGCGCAGGTGTCGTCGGCGGGCGCGGCGCCACGAGGCGCGGGGACGCGAGAGCATGCCGTTGAAAGCCGCTCGGCGTCACCGTCAGACCAGCAGGGCTCTCGAGCGGAAGCGGCGCCTGCAGGAACCGGAGCCAGCCCTGGCAGCAGTGGTGCCTTGTTTGCCGAAGATCCGCTTGCGTCTTTCGATCGCCCTTATCGGCTGCTGCCTTGGCCGGCGCAAGACCGTACGAGCGTGTTTGCGCAGTACAGCCTGCTTGTGCAGGACCGCGATGCCATGCAAGCCAAGCTCAAGGCTGCGGGCATCCCGACAGCCGTCCACTATCCGATGCCGATGAATCAGCAGCCGGCCTACGCTCACCACTGCTGCCCCGAGTGCACACCGATCGCGGCGGCCGTTTCGCGCCATATCATGAGCCTGCCGATGCACCCGCATCTCAGCGTGGCCGAGCAGGAGCGTATTGCTCGAGTGCTTGCTGATCGATGATCTGAGGGTCTTGGGCAGGTATAGCCAGCTCGCCTAAGGGTGAAAATGGGTCCGAATTGCGGAAAGGCTGTCCGGAAGCGGTTGGTGATATAGGACCTGTAGAGTCAGCTGCGCTGACCGCCAGACGAGATCTGCGTGCAGGCCCTGAACCCTGTGGCGCCTTCTGTCCGGAGATCAGACGGAATGGCTATAGGTGGCTCAGGTCAGCGACCACGCTTGGCGTGTCATAGCCTGCATGAATCAAGGTAGAATCCTGGGCTTGGATTGGGCCTTGAAGCGGCTCGATAAGTGCAGGCGCCCGGTCTTGAAAACGACCTGCTTGGAACCGACCTGGGATCGCAATACATGCCCATTACCCATCTAACGGCTCCCGATGCGCTGATTGGCGTCATCGGTCTCGGTTACGTTGGCTTACCGCTCGCAGTTGAATTCGGTCGTCGTCGACCAGTGCTTGGCTTTGATATCAATCCCCGACGTATCGCAGAGCTCGAGGCTGGACGCGACAGCACACGAGAGGTCGAGCCCGAGGAGCTTACGGCGGCCTCACAGCTTCGGTTCTCCAGTGATCCCGAGGCGCTTGCCGCCTGTCGCATCTTTATCGTCACGGTGCCGACGCCGGTCGATGTCCATAAGCGTCCTGATCTGACGCCCTTGCTCAAGGCCTCAGAGACCGTCGGCAAGGCCCTTGGGCCTGGCGATCTCGTGATCTATGAGTCGACGGTCTATCCCGGTTGTACCGAGGAGGATTGTGTTCCGGTCCTCGAGCGCGAATCCGGTCTGCGCTATCTGAGCGGTCGTCAGCCGTCCGATGCCTCAGATGGTTTCTACGGCGGCTACTCGCCGGAGCGGATCAACCCCGGCGATAAAGCGCATCGGCTCCCGAGCATCAAGAAGGTCACCAGCGGCTCGACGCCCGAGGTAGCCGAATTTGTGGACAGCCTCTACGGCAGCATCATCACCGCCGGCACCCATCAGGCGAGCAGCATCCGGGTTGCCGAAGCCGCTAAGGTCATCGAGAACACCCAGCGCGATCTCAACATCGCTCTGGTCAACGAGCTGGCATTGATCTTCAACCGGCTCGGCATTGATACGCTGGAGGTACTGGAGGCCGCCGGAAGCAAGTGGAACTTCCTGCCGTTCCGACCTGGCCTGGTCGGCGGCCACTGCATCAGTGTGGACCCCTACTACCTGACCCATAAGGCGGCTGCGATCGGCCACCACCCCGAGGTGATCCTCGCCGGGCGGCGCATCAACGACTGTATGGGTGACCACGTCGCCGAGTCCTTCGTGAAACAGCTGCTGGCCAAAGGCCATCCGATTCCTCAGAGCCGAATCCTGGTGCTTGGCCTGAGCTTCAAAGAGAACTGCCCAGACCTGCGCAACACCCGTGTCGTCGACATCATCGCCGCGTTGCGTGCCTACAGTCTCGAGGTCGACTGCTACGACCCCTGGGTCGATCGGTCCGAGGCCCTTGAGGAATACGGGCTCGAGCTACTTGCCGAGCCGCCCGCGGCCGGAACCTATCAAGGGCTCATCCTCGCGGTCGCCCATCGTGAGTTCATCGACCAGGGTGCGGATGCGCTGCGTGCGTGGGGAACGCCTGATGCGCTGCTCTATGACGTCAAATCGGCGTTACCGAAGGACGATGTGGACGGGCGGCTCTAAATAGATGCGTTCGATCTCGGGTCGCGTCTTGCTGTGCTCAGTGATCTGTCAGTGCTCACGCATGACGTCTGGCTAGGTAGGGTTGACATCAGGGGCTGAGCTGGTACACTAGCTAGCTCTTAGCGGGAATAGCTCAGTTGGTAGAGCACAACCTTGCCAAGGTTGGGGTCGCGAGTTCGAGTCTCGTTTCCCGCTCCAATTCAAAGATTTAGGCCGGCGTTCTGCCGGCCTTTTCGTTTGTGCCACCTTTTGTGTCACGACCCACAGCAGCAACGCGTCCTCGTGGGTCGTCTGCTCGGACTGCTGAAACCGAGCAGCCGCCACAGGCCGGGTGAGCCCGGCACCTCTTACGTTTTGCGATTAACGCGTTGCGGCGGCTCGTTATGCCGTGTTCCCTCACCCGAAACACTGTGAGCGCGATGCCGTTTTCCTGCTCGTGCAGTGCCGCCTGTAAACCTGAATCAACTGGAATTTGTTGTCGACAGCGTAAGGTTGGTACCGGTCTCTGCGCTGAAGACCTGTACACGCTCGGCCGGTAATGCGAGACGCACCGCCTCACCCTCGCGGATCGCGATCGAGGGGTCGATGCGCGCGGCAATCATGTGGCTGGTGGCATCGCCGGTCTCGAGCTTAAGCTCGACAGGGAGCTGCGGCGCTGCGTGGCCAAGATTTGCAATCCGGAAATAGACGATCAGGTCGGCACCGAGCCATTCCACTACCTCGGCCTCTAACTCAAAGCTTAATGCCTCTGGCGAGTCCAAGGAGTCAGCTGCATCGACGTTGAGGCACACCAAGTGCTGCGGACGGAAACCGGCGATCAAAGGGCCGCTGGAGTTCTCGAGCGGTGCGCGTTGCGCAGGCGTGAGCGGTAACGACCCAATCGGCAGCTGGAGTTGGCCCTGACTGTATCGGGCAGGCAGGAGGTTCATCGCCGGGGAGCCGATGAAGCCGGCGACGAACAGGGTCCGCGGCCGTTCGTAGATCGCGCGCGGGGTGCCGATCTGCAGGACCTCGCCGGCGTGCATCACGGCAATGCGGTCGCCGAGGGTCATGGCCTCGGTCTGGTCGTGGGTGACATAGAGGGTGGTGATGCCGAGCCGGCGTTGCAGTCGGGCGATCTCGGTGCGCATCTGCACGCGCAGTTTGGCGTCGAGGTTGGAGAGGGGCTCGTCGAGCAGGAACACCTGCGGCTCGCGGACGATGGCCCGGCCCATCGCGACGCGCTGCCGTTGACCACCAGACAGTGCGGCGGGTTTGCGGTCGAGCAGGGACTCGAGCTCGAGGAGGCGGGCGGCTTGGTCGACGCGTTCGGTGATCTCGGCGTGCGGGCGCTTGGCCAGCTTGAGCGGAAAGGCCATGTTCTCGCGCACGCTCATGTGCGGGTAGAGGGCGTAGCTCTGGAAGACCATGGCCATGTTTCGATCCTTGGGGTCGAGGTGGTCGATCCGCTGTCCGTTGAGCCGGATCGCGCCGGTGCTGAGCGTTTCCAGGCCTACGATCAGATTGAGCAGGGTAGATTTGCCGCAGCCGGACGGGCCGACGAGGATGAAGAGTTCGCCGTCCTCGATGGTGAAGGAGGTGTCCTGGACGGCGGGGGTGCCGTCGAATCGCTTGCTGACGTTGTTCAGCTCGATGGTGGCCATGTTAGTTGGCTTGGCGCTTTGTCGAGGTGGTATCTGATGTAGCCGATGGCGTTGCTTGGGGCCAGTAGGAGCTGATAAGGCGTCGCTTGGGCGAGGTCGCGCAATGCCCGGCGGGGGACGCCGTGAATACGGTCCCTGTAGGCTCGGCGATCGCCGTCCTGGCGATCGACGCCCCCGCCGGGCATCACCCGACCCCGCCCCTCAAACGTCGGCGTTGTCGGCTCGTCAATAATCGGCAACACTCTCGCTAGCCTTCACCCTTCACCCTTCACCCTTCACCCTTCACCCTTCACCCTTCACCCTTCACCCTTCACCCTTCACCCTTCACCCTTCACCCTTCACCCTTCACCCTTCACCCCTTGACTGCTCCCGCGGTT
>JAAAOQ010000196.1 GCA_009908845.1 Gammaproteobacteria bacterium | reverse complement strand
CCGTCGGTGCGGGTGTGCAGGACCGTCCCCAGATAGCTCAGCCGGGTCGGACCTGCGCGGCGCAGGTGATGCGCATCGATGCGGGCGACCTGCGGGGTCATATCGGCGCGTACCCCAAGCAGTCGGCCGCTGAGCTGATCGGTCAGCTTGAACGTCTGCAGGTCGAGGTCGCTCCCGGTGCCCGTCAGCAGGCTCTCGAGGTGGTCGATGAAGGGCGGGATCACCAAGTCGTAGCCCCAGGCCTGGTAGAGATCGAGCAGCCGCCGGCGCAGGCGCTCGAGCCCGGCGGCACGGTCCGGCAACACCTCTTCGATGCCGGCCGGCAACAGCCAACGCGCGTGATCCATCTCGGCTCGCTCGCTCAGCGGCTCAGTTGACCAGGTAGAGCAGGGTCACCCCGCTCAGCATGCTGACCAGGCCGTACAGGCGCAGCCTGCGCCCGTCCTGCGACGCCACCTGCACCAGCAGGCGCCGGAAGGTGTTCGGCGAGAGGAAAGGCATCAGGCCCTCGATCACGAGCATCAAGGAGAAGGCGAGCAGCAGCGCGTGCCACATGGATCAGACGGTGCCATGGTCGGGGACGGGTCTTCGGGCGGCCACCAGCAGGAGGACACACCGGGGTCGGCGGGAATCATTACAAAATGCTGCGGGTCTGTCCATTGCGCGGGCGGGACGACGATCGCCCCGCGCTATCCGGACAGAGCCGTCGCCAAGGACCTGGAAGCACGGGGGGAGAATGCCGCGGGGACCGTGGCCGTGGCGGGGCGACCGGGCACCATGCGCTGACGGCCGGAGCGGTCCGCCGGCTCGGTGCCCAATCGACCGGCCAGGGCGGTCGCGGTGTTCAGGATCCGCCGAGGGACGCACCCGCGCCGGCGTCGTCGGAGATGCGCCCGGAGCGGGGCGCGGCGGCGGTTCCACCGCCGGCCGCGTTCGCCGAGGCCTCCCCGCTATCCGGCGTCATGCCATATCGGGAATTGAAGTAGCGGAAGAACTCCGAATCCGGCGACAGCACCAGCATGCCGTCGCTCTCGGCGAACGAGCGCCGGTAGGCATCGAGGCTGCGATAGAAGGCATAGAACTCGGAATCGGCGCTATAGGACCGCGCATAGATCTCAGCGGCACGTCCGTCACCCTGCCCTCGCGTCTCCTCGGCCTCGCGGTAGGCGTCGGCGATGATCACGGTGCGCTGGCGGTCGGCGTCGGCGCGGATGCGCTCGGCCGCTTCCCCCCCCTTCGCGCGTAGATCGCGGGCGACGCGCTCGCGCTCAGCGCGCATGCGGTTGTAGACCGACTCGCTGACCTCGGGCGGCAGGTCGATCTTCTTCACCCGCACGTCGACCACCTCGACACCAAACTCGGTCGCCTTGGTATCGATCTCCTTGGTCAGCGTGCGCATCAGGGCCAGGCGGTCCTCGGAGACCACCTCTTGGATGGTGCGCTTGCCGAATTCGTCACGCAGCGCGGTGTTGACGCGTTCCGAGAGCAGGCGTTCGGCACGGGCGCTGTTACCGCCGGTCGACCGGTAGAACTGGGCCGCGTTGTTGATCCGCCACTTGGTATAGGAATCGACGATCACGTCCTTCTTCTCGATCGTCAGGAACCGCTGCGGGCGCGAATCCATGGTCTGGATGCGCCCGTCGAACCGCAGCACGTTGTTCAGCACCGGCACCTTGAGGTGCAGCCCGGGGTCGTAATCGCTCTGGACGATCTCGCCGAGCCGCAGCTTGATGGCGGTCTCGTACTGCTGCACGGTGAAGGTCGACGCGTAGACGATCAGCGCCAGCAGCGCGACGGCGACCGGAATCAGGATCTTCTTGGTGTCATCCATTTAGCGCGAACTCCGCTCGCGGGAGACGTCGCGCCTTGGCGACGAGCCCGACCGCGAGGCCGTTTGGTTCTGACCATCCACGCCGAGATCGAGCATGGACGTCTTGGGTGAGCCCTGCTTACCCGAGCTCTGACGCAGGATCTGGTCGAGCGGCAGGTACATCAGGCTATTGCCCTGTGGCACGTCGATCAGCACCTTCTCGGAGCGGGTCAGCACGTCCTCCATGGTGTCGAGATAGAGACGCTCGCGCGTGACCTGCGGGGCCTTCTCGTACTCGAACCGCACCGACTCGAAGCGCGCCGTCTCACCTTCGGCCGACGCGATCACGCGGTCACGGTAGGCCTTGGCGTTGGCGATCGCGCGGGCGGCTTCACCGCGCGCCTGAGGCAGGATCTCGTTGGCGTAGGCCTCGGCCTTGTTCTCGAGCCGCTCCTTGTCCTCGCGCGCCTTGATGGCGTCGTCGAACGCGTCCTTGACCTGATCCGGCGGCTTGGCCGGCTGCATGTTGACCGAGGTCACCAGCAGGCCGGTCTTGTACACGTTCATCAGGTCCTGCACACCCTGCTGGATCGTCGTCGCGACCGCGCTGCGGCCTTCGGTGAGGATGAAGTCGAGCCGGCTCGCACCGATGGTCTTGCGCACCACGGTCTCGGTCGCGTCGCGCAGCGTCTTCATCGGCAACTGATCCTGGAACAGGTAGTTGGCGGCGTCCTGGATGCGCGACTGCACGGTCAGCTCGACGTCGACGATGTTCTCGTCCTGCGTCAGCATCGACGCCTGATGGGTGAACGACGAGATCTCGTCGACGTTGACCGACTCGACCCGTTCGATCGGCCAGGGGATGTGCCAGTGCGGCCCGGGTGCGGTCGTCTGCACATAGGCCCCGAAGCGAGTGACCACGCCGCGCTCGGCCGGATCGATGATGTAGATGCCGGTGAACAGCCAGACCACGAACAGCGCTGCGGCGACGATGCCGAGGGCCTTGAGGCTGATGTCGCCGGCGCCGGGACCC
>JAAAOQ010000032.1 GCA_009908845.1 Gammaproteobacteria bacterium | reverse complement strand
CTCGGACACCTACCATGCCGAATCGGCCAACTTCGGCACCCTGTTTACCTTCGGCGACGGCTCCATCAGCTATCGCAACTATCAGGACCGGGACCACTTCATCCACGGCTACCCGTTCGTCCCCTATCAGTTTCCGCTGTTCCAGGCCACGATCCAGAACCTCTCGGACCACAACGCCTTCGAGGGACGGCACAGTTCGGTCGGCGAGCGCTCCATGCTCGGGGTCTTCCAGCAGGTCGCCAAACGGATCGGCGCCAAGCCCATCGGCGAGCTGGCCACCTTCGATCTGATGTTCGAAGGCATCCGCGCCGCGCTCAAGGCCAACATCCAGCGCGCCATCCTGCTCGCCGAGAGCGAGCTGCGCGACCCCTTCGCCGTGCGCGTGCTCAAGGCGCTGTTTCTGGTCAAGTATGTCAAGGAGTTCAAGGCCAGCACCCGTAACCTCGGCGTCCTGATGCTGGAGCGCTTCGACCAAGACCTGGACGCCCTGCACAAGCAGGTGGAGCAGGCCCTCAATCTGTTGGAGCAGCAGACCTATATCCAGCGCAACGGCGAGCTCTACGCCTATCTCACCGATGAGGAGAAGGATGTCGAGGAGGAGATCAAGATCACCGAGGTGGAATCCTCGGACGTGGCCGACGAGCTGCAGACCCTGATCTTCGACCAGGTACTGAAGACCAAGAAGATCCGCTATGACCTCAATGGTCAGGACTATCCCTTCTCGCGCAAGCTCGACGATCAGTTCTACGGCCGCGAGCAGGAGCTGACCATCCACATCATCAGCCCGTTCAACGAGCATGCCGGCAATGAGGAGCTGATCCGCACCAATTCCGTTTACCATAATGACGTGCTGTTCGTGCTGCTGCCGCAGGAGGACCGCCTGATGCGCGACCTCCTGATGTACAAGCGGACCGAGAAGTACATCCGCCAGAACACCGCTGTCACCCAGCAGGACAGTATCAAGCGCATCCTCACCGACAAGGCGCACCAGAACCGCGAGCGTTATCAGCAGCTCCAGGAGCTGGTCGCGCGGCTCCTTGGATACGCCAAGCTCCTTGTCGCTGGCAGCGATGTCGACCTCGGCTCCGAAGACGCCCAGGCGCGTGTCACCAAAGGTTTCAACGAGCTGATCGCGCGCGCCTATCCCAATCTGCGCATGCTGCGCGACATCCGCTACAACGAGGCCGACGTCGCCAGCTACCTGCAGCGCTCGCAGGAAGGTTTGCTCGGCGCCGATGCCACTGCGCTCGCCGAGTCCGAGCAGGAGATCCTCGCCTTCATCCAAGGCAACAGCCGCGCCGGGGTGCGCACTACCCTCAAGGGCGTGCTAGAGCAGTTCGCGCGTAAGCCCTATGGCTGGTACTACGCCGCCATCCTCTGCAACCTGGCCTTGCTCTGCGCGCGCGGCAAGGTCGAGGTGCGCAGCGACGGGAATTTGCTCGAAGACAGCGCGCTGGCGCATGCTCTGCTCAACACCCAGGGCACTGGCAACGTCGTAATCGAGCCACAGGTCGAGTTCACCGCCTCCCAGGTTCGGGCGCTGAAGGCGTTCTACGAAGACTTCTTCGACGCCGCCCCCAGCGCCAGCGAGGCCAAGGCGCTCGGTAAAGAGGCGGCTGGCCGGATGCAGGCCCTGCGCGATGAGCTCGACGCGCTCACCGCCGAAGCCAAGCACTACCCCTTCCTGCAGCAGCTCAAACCGGTGATCGAGCGTCTGGACGCCCTGCTCGCCAAGCCGTATACCTGGTACCTGACCGAGCTCGGCCGTGAAGAGGACAGACTGCTCGACCTCAAGGAGGAACTGATCGACCCGCTGCGCCGGTTCATGGACGGCCCGCAGCGGGCGATCTATGACGAGGCCACGCGTTTTCTGCAGGCCCAGGAATCCAACTTCGGTTATCTCCAAGACGACAACGCTGGAGCGATCCGTAGCGCGTTGCACGCGCCCGACTGCTTCAAGGGCAGCAGGATGCAGCAGCTCAAGACCGAGCTGGACAGTCTGCAGCAAGCGGTGGCCAAGGAGCTTCAGGCCACCCGCAAGCAAGCCGAGGCGATGCTCGAGCAGATGCAGCAGCGCATGCAGGGCATGGACGAGTACAAGCGCCTGCCCGAGGCGCGCACCGACGAGCTGGACAGCAAATTCGATGAGCTACGCAATCACTTCGCGCAACAGCCTCTGATCGCTGTGATCAACGACTTGCTCCGGCGCTTCGAAGAGCAGGGCTATCAGGTCCTGCTGCGCAAGATGGTCGAGATGGCAAACCCGCAGCCAAAGGAGCCCGATCACCGAGCTGGCAAGGAGTCGACTCAGGTCGAGGACTCGCAGAAAGCCGAGTACGTGGTGGCAAAGACGCTGATCATTCCGTTCGATAAGCCGTTCTTAGCGGAGGAATCCGACGTCGAGCGTTATCTTGATGCGCTGCGGGATGCGCTCATCAGCGCGATCCACCAGGGCAAACGGGTGCAGATATGAGCGGCTCGAGCCCAGGGTACGGGCCAGACGGTTTTGGTGATGACCCCAGCGCATAGGAATCCGATTCAAATGGAAACAGCCAAGCTCAAGAAATTCGCCCAATCCGCCCGCCGCAGCCTGCGGGAGCAGGTCTCCGGCAAGCTGAAGCTGGTGCTGGCCGAAGACAGCGCCGCGCGGCGCGAGCAGCCCAAGGCCGTCCAACAACTGGAGCGCCAGATCGCCGCGCACGGCCAGGCGCAGGTCATCGAGCGCGTCGCTTACACCTGGTTCAACCGCTTCTGCGCGCTGCGCTTCATGGACGTCAACCGCTACAGCCGCATCGGCGTGGTGTCACCGGCCGAGGGGCAGTTCCAGCCGGAGATCCTGTCCGACGCCAAGATGGGCCACATCGACGAGGACAGTGTGTCGGAGAAGACCCGCCAGCAGGTTC
>JAAAOQ010000081.1 GCA_009908845.1 Gammaproteobacteria bacterium | reverse complement strand
ACCAGCATTGCCGCAGATGGTGCTCTTCACGCCGCGAGCGCGCGGCAGCAGCCGGATCGGCATCGGTTCCGCGGCTAGCGGACTCGACGTGCTCAAGACGCGCAAATGGCGTCCAGACGAGCGCCAGACCTCGCTCACGGATACGTAGACATAGGTCGACATCGTTGAAGTTGATGGGAAATCGCATGCTATCGAGCCCGCCGATCTCTTCATAGAGTCCGCGACGCAACAGCAAACAGGCAGCTGTCAACGCACTGTATCGGCGCGTGACTTGATTAAAGCCGAGATACCCAGGGTCGTGGATGTGCCACCCGTTGCCTACATGCGCAGCGAGACCATGGATACCGACTACGACGCCGGCGTGCTGCACCATTGCGTTGGGCCACAGAAGCTTGGCCCCGACCGCCCCAACACCCGGGCGCAGCAGCTCTCGGACCATCTCCCGTAACCATTGTGGTTCCCGAATCAGGATGTCGTTGTTGAGCAGACAGATCAGCTCACCACCGGCCTCGCTCACGGCGAGATTGTTGATCGCCGAGAAATTGAAGGGATACGGATAAGTCAACACGCGCACGCCTCTCGCAGGCAACTGACTCAAGTAAGCCAACGTATCCGGACAACGAGACTCATTGTCGACAACGATAATTTCCAGGGGCGCGTAATCGGTTTGGCAGAGCAAACCTTCGATGCAGGGGCGCAACAGATCGATTCTGTCGCGCGTCGGAATCACGCAGCTGACGCTCGGTAGGTCTGCCGGCAGCGGCCACACAACTCGCTGCAAGCCGGGGTAGCGAGGGCAGGACTCCACACGAGCACCAGGTGATAGCTGCTCCGCCAGCCACTGGAGCGCGAGTTGCCGTGCTCGTATCTCGGCTTCGTCCGTTAGCTCGGCTGGGCTGGCGGGCGCGGATACCGAACGCTGATACAGCAAACGCGGCAGATGTACGATCTCGTGCTTGCCCTCTGCAGACGCCGCCACAACAGCGGCGAGCAGTAAATGCCACTGAGCAAGCAGAGAATGGGCGCGCAGAGGCAGACCTTGCGCGGGGTCGACCGTCAGGCGTTGCTGCGCGGCACGCAACACGTCGGCCGTGAACAGTCCGCCAGAGCTGATCAAGTCAAGCCCGAAGAAGAGGTCTGGGTCCCATGCCGGCTTCAACCAGGGGTTACGAGCACCTTCTTCGCCGTCATCCTGATCACAATCTGCATAAACGCAAACAGGACATTGGCTCCCGCCAACTGGCATCTCGAGACATGGCCCAAGCAGATCGAGCGCGTGCGCAGCCAAACGGTCTCCTACGCGCAGAGGCATCACTGCTTGGCAATCCGCTGATATCAACTGATCAATCGCTGTGAGCAGATCGGCCCCGGAGGCCTGGCGGATCGCATGTGGTCGACAACGCTGCTGCAGGGCGCTCTCGCGGCTACGCTGCACATCGGCTTCATCCCCGTCCCCATAGAGCAGGATTCCGACTCGTAATCGCGAATCTCGCTCGCCAAGGTGAAGTGGACGCTCATGAAGCGCCTTCCAATCATCGTATTGACTGAAACCCAGAGCACGTGGCGCCCGCCGATCCTGATGTTCACATAGTGTCAGCATCAAATTGCGGGCAGCATGATCGTCGCCCGAGCCTGGAACGCAGTAGCGCCGCACCAATGCGGCCAGGCCCTCGGGCTGGTGACAAACGGTGATCGGCGTGCCGGGCAGCAATTGCCCCTGATCGGTCGCCAATTTGACGTGGTGAGGAACACCATCGGCGAGGTCCCAGGGCAGGTCGAGTACGAAGCCGTGGTCAGCCGTCGGCTGTTCGATAAGCGCCGGATGCAGCCTATCGGCAATCGTCTCTGCTAAGCAGCGCTCGTGCTCATAGGCACGGACCGTAACATGGCGCATTGGGTCCAAGGGGTCCCATACCCACCCCATCACGCGCAGACCGTCAGTCAAGCTAACCTCTCCCGCCAACGCAGGTCCCGCATTGGCAACGCAAGCGGTGATCTGACGCGCCTGCTGCAGCCAGCTCAGCTTCAGCTGAACGGAAAAACCATGAAAACCGTCGCCGCAGCGCTGCTCAGGCGGTTGCCATTGATCGGCGCGTGCCAGCGCAGCGTATTGCCCGTCAAGGAGCACCTCCACAACCAATCGCAGATCGGGGCGGGCGGGATCGAAGGCCCAGCCGAACAAGAGGTCGCCGTGGAGCGCTGTAATCGCACCTTCCGGACGGCCCTGCTCTAGCCCACGTGCGGCCTCTTCACGCGCACGACCGTTTGCAGAACCGAGCTCGTGCGGCATCACCCCTGCTCCACAAGACGAACCCAGGCAGGCAGAGAACAACGATGGAGATCGAAACGCTCGAGGATAGTGCGACGAGCGGCGCGGCGCAGCGGAACTTGCGCTTCGGGCCGAGCGAGCGCATCGCAGACCTTGTTGGCCAACTCCTGTGAGTCGAAGAAATCGACCAAGTGACCGTTCTCGCCGTCGCTGATCACTTCCTGTACTGGTGCTGTTCGGGAGCCGACCACCAGTGCACCCGCGCTCATGGCCTCAAGCATCGACCAAGACAATACGAAGGGGTAGGTCAGGTAGACATGACAACGCGAAATCTGTAGAAGATTGATGAAGGCTGCGTAGGGCAGCCGCTCCATCATGATCACCCGCCGTGGATCGAGCCTGTCTTGCACCTCCCTCAGGTATTGCTGGCGATAGCTGCCTTCCTTCGGTCGCGTCCCATAACTGCATCCACCCCCACCTACGATCAGCACGAGGGCCTTGGGCCTCCTAGCCAGGATCTCGGGTAAGGCACGGATGAACCGATGGTAGCCCCGCACGGGCTCCAGATTACGCGAGGCAAAAGTGATGATTTCGTCGCGGAGTCCCAGCTTGAGCTGTCGGCTCGGTATCGATACAGAAGCGTTGGGGTTGGGGCAAACACGTTCCGTATCGATCCCATCATGGATCACGCTTAGCTTAGCGCGAGCCCAGTCCGGGTGGGTCAAGGCTTGCCACTGCGTGGGTGAGACGCCCTGATCAGCAGCCTCCAAAGCCAGCAATAGATTCGCATTCTTCGTATGCAGGCTCGCCCGTGCGGTTAAGCTAGAGGCAGAAAACTCGGCGTCGAAGCCCCAGTCTTGACCTTGCGCGCGGTAGTAGAATTCAGCATATACGATAAGCCGCGCCGTCGGGAACAGGTCTTTGAGATACAGCGGCTCGCCCCAGCCTGGATGCGCCACGATCAAATCGGGAACGAACCCTTCGGATGCCAAGGCTTGGGCGCTTTGCGCGCATGCCTCAGCACGGATGACCTTGGTTTCGAACTCGCGCGCAAGTGGATGGATGTTCGGCGTCTGGCCGCGTTCGATGGTATAGCGATGCACCGCGATATCGGGCAGCTCTGCGCCGTCGGCATGCTGTCCAAGCGCAGCAACCTGATGGCCCCGAGCAAGCAGTGCAGGCGCTAGGTGGCGAAACTGGCCTGGGAAATTTTGGTGAACAAACAGGATCTTCATACAACACACTCGGTGCGCCAGACACTCGAGACAGGTATCAACCGAGGGGCTCGACAGTTATCATGATCGCCATGTTAACCGCGCGCTTGCGCAGAGCGATAGTCGCTACACGCTTGCTGGGAGCCTGATCATGTCCACATTAACGGCCGTGTCGCGCGAGCGCCACAGAGATCGCCGGTGGCAGCATTATCGGAATTACGAATTCGCCCGCGGGTTTACGCTATGCTCGCTGGTCCTCGCCGAGATCGACGAGGCTACGCTGTCACTGCCTTACGGTTTTATTCAGCGACGCGACATGCTGATCCCAGTCGCAATCCTGGGCCCACCCAAGGGCGAATGCCTCTACGTCGGCGGCCAAGGCACATGGATCGGCGGCTATGTGCCAGCCATCCTGCGCGGCTATCCGTTCCGCCTAATCAAGACCACCGATGATCGCTTGGTGCTGCACGTCGATGAGGGCAGCGGCTTGATCGTCGGAGCCGAGGATGATGGGGAACCCTTCTTCGAGGGTGGTGAGCCGAGTAGCGCAATCCAGGACGTGAAGACCTATTTGGAAAACCTCGAGGCGAGCCGAAGACAAACGGCCGAGGCCTGCAAACTGCTGCAAAAATTCAACCTTGTGCAGGAATGGGCCGTAGAGAGCCAGCATGGAAGCGAGCAACAGACGTACCCGGCACCAATGAAGGGCTTGCTGCGCATCGACCCCGCTGCGCTTGAGCGGATCGACCCGCAGGCATTCGAAGAGCTCAACCGAGCAGGAGCACTCAGGTTAAGCATGTATCAAACGTTGTCCGAGCGACATTTAGCGGCGCACAAGGCTCTAGAAAAGGCCCATCAGAAGCGGCAGCAAGCGCAAGATTCGCGTGAAGACGTTAGAGCCGAAGACTATTTCGATAGCGACGGACCGCTCTCATTTGCATGGGAAGACTAGATCATTGAAGGACTAGCCGATTGCGACGGATTCAGCGATGGGAGCGTTTTGAGAGGGTTCTATGAAAACGAAAGATCAAGCAGCCGATAGCATCAAGGAAGCGTTGCTACGCACCCGCACTACGGTGATCAGTGCCGGCTTCTTCAGCTTGCTGATCAACCTGCTGATGTTAGCGCCCATCCTGTTCATGCTGCAGCTCTATGACCGCATCATCCCATCGCGAAGCATCCCGACACTCACCGTACTGTTCCTGCTAGTGGTCTTCCTACTGATCATCATGGGCCTGTTGATGTGGGTTCGCTCGGTGATGATGTTCCGGGTGGGCGCTCGCCTGGACACGATCATCAATCAACGCGTCTTCAATGCCACCGTCGACTTTGCACGCGGCGCGCCTGGCAAAGAGACAACCCAACCCATTGAGGACCTCGGCAACCTGCGCCAATTCCTTGGCGGTGGGGCATTGAACGGCTTCTTCGACCTGCCATGGGTTCCGATTTTCTTGATCATCCTGTTCCTTTTCCATCCGTTGCTCGGCTATTTGGCGCTGGGCGGCGCGATCTTGCTGTTCCTGCTCGCCGTCGCAAACGAGCTGCGGACGCGCGAGCCGGCGATGATCGCATCCGAGCAGGCCATTCGCGAACGGCAGATGTTGACAGCAAATTTGCGCAACATCGAGGTGATGGAGGCGATGGGGATGCGCGAGCGGGTCTTCGCACGCTGGCGGGATCAGCACGAACAGACCATCGCCTGGCAATCGCTCACCCAGGAGCGGGGTCAGAGTCTGGATAGCGTGAGCAAGATCGTGCAGGTCATGCTGAGACCGTCGGTATTGGCGGCTGGAGGCTTTCTAGCGATCCAACAACTGATCACCCCCGGAGTCATCATCGCCGCCGCCATCCTTTCGGGTAAAGCCGTCAACCCAATCGGCCAAGTCATCGGTAGCTGGAAATCGCTCCTCAGCGCCCGCGCCAGCTACGCGCGGCTGCAGCAGCTACTCGACGCCATGCCGTCACAGCGTCGCCAGCTCTCGCTCCCTGCGCCGAAAGGCCGGCTCCAACTGGTCAGCGTTGTAGCCCGAGCGCCCGGAACCGAGCACACGGTTCTGCGCGGAGTGAGCCTGGAAATCGCGCCCGGCGAGGCATTGGGAATCATCGGGCCCTCGGCGGCGGGCAAGTCAACACTCGCGCGAGTCATGCTCGGAATCTGGCCCGTGGTGGCGGGATCGGTGCGACTCGATGGGGCCGACATCGACCTCTACAACCGCGACGAACTCGGTCACTACTTGGGGTATCTACCGCAAGATACCGAGCTTTTCGCCGGAACGATCGCCGAGAACATCGCTCGGTTCAACCAAATCGATGATGCGCGCGTTGTCGAAGCAGCTCGCCGCGCACACGTGCATGAGCTGATCGGTCAGCTTCCAGAGGGTTATAACACCTTGATCGGCCCCGGCGGCGCTGGCCTCTCAGGCGGCCAGCGGCAGCGTATCGGCCTCGCGCGAGCACTATATGGCGCCCCTCGCCTTGTCATTCTCGACGAACCGAACGCGAGCTTGGACGAGCGGGGAGAAGCGGCCCTTTTCGAGGCACTGTCGGATCTGCGCAGTGCCGGATGCACGGTGGTGGTGATCTCACATAGACCGAACATGCTCAAGGCCGTAGACAGAGTGCTGGCGCTCAAGCAGGGACAGGTCGAGGCATTCGGCCAGCGGGACGAGGTTCTGGCGCGCGTGCTCAAGCCCAAGTCTCTGTCTTTGCCTGGTGGCCGACAGCGGCTGCTGCAGACAGTCGAGACCTCGGGAGCAGCCGAGAATGGCTGATGCGACAGATATCATCCGAATGGTGCTAGCCAGCTTTTAAAGGACGAGATCAACGCAAATGGCGAAGATGAAGACAACTGAAGGCCGGCTTCCGCGTGCTCCAGAGGCAGCAAAGGATGACCGCGGTCTGCGCTGGCTTGGCTATGCACTAACCTTCGTGCTGCTTTTCGGCGTGGCGGGCTGGGCCGGCTCTGCCAAGATCAATGCCGCCGCCGTCGCCAACGGAGTGGTCACGGTTGAGTCCTATCGCCAAGCGGTCCAACATCTGGAAGGTGGCATCATCCGTGCGCTGCTCGTGCGCGAGGGCGATCTCGTGGAAGCCGGGCAACCTGTTGCCAAGCTAGACGACACGAATTTCTCGTCGCAGCTGGACGCGGTGCGCAGCGAGCTCGGCGCAGCCCAAGCAATCGCATCGCGGTTGGAGGCCGAGCGTGATGGGGCAAGCCAGGTGAGCTTTCCCGATTCGCTGCTCAAGCAGGCTGAGAGCGACCCCCGGCTGGAAGAGCTGATGGCCGCCGAGCGCGCCGTGTTCGAAGAGCGACGCCTCGATCTTCAGGGACAGCTCGGCGTGCTTGCACAGCAGATTCTGTCACTAAGGAAACAGATCGAGGGCCTTGATGAGCGTGAAGCGCTCTTCCTGCAACGGGTCGCTCTCTATGAAGAGGAATTGGCCGGACTGCGGGCGTTGTTCGCTGATGGTCTCGGCGACAAAGTGCGGCTACGGGCATTGGAGCGGGAGTTGGTCGAGGTCCAGGGGGACCTGTCGAATGCCCGTACACAACGGACCCAAGCCAAGGTCCGAATCGACGAAATCCAGCTCGAAATGAAACAGCTCCAGCAGACCTTCCGCAAAGAGGTTGTCAGCCAATTGAGCGACGTAAGGCAGCGGGTATTCGAAGCGCAGCAACGGAGGCGGCGACTGGAAGACCAGGTCCGGCGAACGACAATCAAGGCGCCGGTCAGCGGACGCGTCGTCGGGCTCGCCGTCCATACGGTTGGCGCGGTGCTCGCACCTGGGGACAAGCTAATGGACATCGTTCCTGAATCCGAGGAGCTGGTGATCGACGCCGAAGTCTCACCCGATGATATCGATAAGGTGCACGCTGGTCTTGATGCCGATGTCCGCTTTACCGGTCTCAATTTCCGGACCACTCCGGTCGTGCATGGACGCGTAACGACCGTCTCAGCCGACCGTCTAGAGAATGGTGACGGACAGCCGTATTTTCTCGCACGCATCAAGGTGCCCGAAGAGCAGCGGATGCTGCTCGGCAGCCAGCCGATCGTGCCCGGTATGTCTGCAAATGTGTACATCATCACAGGCGAGCGCACGGCGCTCAATTATGTGATGCGCCCGCTCACTGATGCGTTGGCCAGTTCGATGAGGGAGGATTAGCCCGCAACCAGCGCTGTAGCGGCCGCTCAAACGTGTATAGCACCAGGACGGAAAGCAGAACAAGCACCGCCAAATACAGATAGAAAAGCGTATCTGACGATACCTCCCAATATGTCACTAGATGCGGCGCTAGCAGGAGCTCGAATAGCCGCTGCAATGGCTGCTGGAGCAGATACAGTGCGTAGCTAGCTTCGCCCAGCAGCGCCAAAGGCCAGATCTTGAGCCACCCTGTTGCTCTCGGATCGGCCATCGCGACCGATAGGATCAATGCGGCGAACAAGGGGGCGAAGAAGCTCGCCTGCAACGGCGCACTGAAACCACCGAGCGACGCATAGCTGTCCTTCAGCTCAAGCGCTAAGAATACCCCTAGGGCAGTCAGACTCAGTGCGACCAAAGATTGGAGGAGCGAAAGTGGCGCCTTTCTAGCCTGGCGATCCAAGAACCACCAGCCCGATGCCATCCCCAGCCAAAAGCTCGTCAGGTGGGTCAGCGGTAGGAAATGGATAAGATCGAATGAGATCGACGGAAAGCCACGATAGAAGTCTGGCTGAATCAGGTTCGCGAGTAACAGCGTCGAGAACAGCCAAGCGAGCCCCGACCAACTCAGCCAAACCCAAGGGCGCAGGCGCGCGCGCACCAACATTGCCAGCCAGAGCGGAAAGCTAAGATAAAAAAACGCCTCGACCGACAACGACCAGGCTGGCCCATTGATAGCAAGCGGGTGCGGTGGAAACCAAGCCTGGAGAAAGACGAGATCCAACACCATGGCAAGTGCAGTGGTATCAGGCCGATCCCAAAACAGCAGGATCGATAGCACTAACGCTAATAGATAAAGCGGAACGATACGTGCCATTCGCGCCCACCAGAAAGCAATAGGCTGTCGCTGCGCCGGCGGTCGGCCGGCGTATGCGAGCACTAGTACAAACCCGGAAAGCACGAAGAAAAAACTGACCATTTGCGGGCCAGCGGTCAAGAATCCAGGAGCCTAACTAGTTAGACCGCTCTCGGGACCGAAATGGAAGATGACAACGATTAGCGCAGCGACAAAGCGTAAGAACGTGAGTGCTTCAACGCGAGCGCTTGAGGCCGAGGTACGCAGACTTCTCAATCAGGCTGGCGCTAAAAAGCAGCAAATTCAAGACTCAGCGGGCGTATATCCCTTAACAACCCGCTAAGCGGCTGAACGGATGGGCGGTTAATGATCGTTATCCAAGGCGGTCTGGATGCCCGTAGGTTCGCCGGTCGGCACGAACCAGTGCACATTCAACGGCGGACGCACCGTCGCATCGCGCCCATAGATATAGCTTTGTTCCTCTACGATGGTGCGATAGGCCTTATTCAGGGTCAAGGCCCGGCTTGGTGAGGGATAGAGCAGCACGGCGAGATCCTGGTGCAACGCCTCGACCGAGGCAGCACGCAGGCTGCCGTCGATGTTAAAAAATCTTGAGCGAATCTCCGAGTTCGCTCGAAATTCGTCGCCGGCCCCATTCTCGCGCAGATACCGCGTGTACTCATACTTGCCGTCCGCATCAAGCGGCTCGGGGATGCCGCGCAGACTATGCTGGGTCCAGTGAAACCAGCCCCGTTGAGGATGTTCGGTACCGAGCTTCCTCGGAAACGCAAAGGTCGTATCGGTCGTCCCCCCAAGTATGCCGTGGCAACCGATGCAGAACGCCGTTTCCTCGTAGCTCTGAGGCCTGAGCTGCCCATCGGCGTCCTCGATGAAACCCTGGTAAACCCACCCTTGGCCATTGCCCATTCCATGCTCGGCGTCACCAGCGAGCGTTCGCAGCCGGTCCGGGAACGCCCACTTCTCGTTCTCATCGGCACGAACGATGTTGTCAAGCGAGGAGTAGCTGACCCAGCGCAGCTTCTTGCCGTAGCGCAGTTCTTTCATCCGCGGTGTCAGGACGGCGTCGCCGGCGGCATCGGTGCCGACGTAGCGCACGCTGTGCAGGAACGCCGTGCCCTCTGGGTAGAGACCGGCGGCGAGGTGCAGCTCGCCATTCTCCAGTAAGGTCTTGCCCCGGCCGACATAGCTCATGGTGCGGCCTTCGAGCGGTGCCCAGTCGTAGTGCACCACCGTAGCGATGCCAAACGTGCCGTCCTTGTCCAAGTCGACACCCAGCGCCGTCTCATCCGTGGGCTCAATCGGAACGTCCTCGCGCTTGATCAACGCTTCGACGATGGCAAGATTCAGCTTGTAGATATCGCGGTCGTACGCACCGGACGTATCCTGTCGCAGCCCTTCGGGCAGGCGGATCAACACATCGTCGGTTGAGCCGTTCGTTGGCCAGAAAGTACCGAGGAAAGGATAATAGCCGAAGGCGCGCCAACCCGTATCCGTGCCGTCCGGATCGCGGTCGAAGCCTTCTTGGTCGAAGTTGAACCAGCAATCCGGTATAAAGCCGTCCCAAGTTCCATCGCCGTCATAGTCCCATTCGGGTGGAACATCACGCAGGTGCTCGGCCAGGATCAAACGACCATCCGCGTTGCGGTAGTTATCGATCGCGGTATAGGCGCGGATCGCCTCGTCACTGATCGCCGCCACCTGCGAAGTCCGATCCACGAACAGGTTGGTCCAACGGTTCGTCTCCGCATAGGCAGCGAAGTCGTATGCTAACTGTAGATCGTCATCATTTGAGTAATTGGGCGCATCGCTCGGCTGATGGCAGCTGTAGCAAGGGTTATGGATGCCGCCGTTAATGTCGATGGTATTCGTGTAACACTGCGATGGGATGTAGGCCGCCTCGTTTTGCATCGCACGGCTTAGCAGGTCAACCGCCCCTGCGGTCGATGCCGCTACTGCAACACCCACAGCAACCGAAAGCTGCACTGCACGAAACCTGCAACTCGAATAGCGCATCGTGATTCTCCAAAAAGGAATCGGGCGTCGCCAAAGCGATGCCCGATAATCAGCGAAGAGGCCGCACAGCGGCCTATCTTAGGTGCCGGCGCCGCGTCAGCGCGCACCGGCGGTCCTGACCCTAGGGCTGCAGTGCAGGCATAGGACCGATGTATCCGTTGTAAGCATTTCCTTCATCCTCCTCCATGAGTTTGTCTTGGTCACTTTCGCCATAGGGATGCTGAACGACGCTGGAGAGATAAGCGAACCCGTTAATATTGGGATAGAAATAAGGCGAGGTAGTCTCCGACCCGTAAGGCGTCGTCTGGATACGGGTCAGCCGCTCAGTGTTGAGGTTGTAAGACCAAATCACGTCATTCTGATGGCCGCTACCGGTGTCTTCGCCGATGACCAGCGTGCTGTAACCTGGAATGAAAGTGACGTTATCCGGATTAGCGATTCCATTGAGGTCGCAGCTGTTGTTCGCAAACGGACCGTCTTCTGCGTAGGGCGGAATCAGGCTATTCGGATCGTCCTCTTGGGTCATACGACCGGAGACGAGGCCGTACATGTTGGTCGCGACATAATCGTCGGTCAGATCGAGGGCGTACACGGTGCCGCACAGGTTATAGGGCAGTCTAATATGGTTTGGCCCGCCGATGTCATAGGAGTCACGTGGTTCACCGCTGCGCATGAAGTCCTCCATGCCGCGAGCAACCTCGCTCATCGCGATGTACAGGGTATTCGTATCGGGGTTATGGGTGATGCCCTCCATCTTTCGGAACTCGACTGTCGCGCCTAGCATCGCAGCATAACGACGGGTCTCGAGCCGAGACGCAGCAACCTCCATGCCTTCCTTCAGCTGCAGGCACTCATGACCCCAAGTCGTGTTGACGGAGCTATAGCCGCCGGGACACTGGCCCTCTTCTGTTGGATCAACGGCCGAGAAGATCTGGTCGAAAGTGATACGGGAATCGATCAGCTGTTTGACCTGGTCCGACGTCGCTGCGCCGAGGCTGATCCAGTCAAGGTTGGCACTGCCCCCGTTTTCGGTGGAAGTCTGATTCCATTTGGCGGCATACAGGGTACCGCTGCTGAGATCGCCTGCCGTGTCAGCGACGAATCGCCACAGCCCCACGTTGGTGCCATCGTCCGAAATGTACACGGTGCGTCGATCGGGCATCACATAGCCCAGCTCGACCGCCGAACGACCCATCGCATAGTGCTTGGCGATCTCGACATTCTGAGCAAAGGTACCCGAACCCAGCTCTTCTCCGGTGATCGCAATCTCGGTGACAAATCCGACGTTATAGGGAGTCGGGTCGGTCGGACTAGTGAAGCCACGTACGAAGCGATTCCAATCACTGCTATCGAGCTCACCGGTAGCCGGATCCCAATAGCGCGCGTTTGGCTCGTATTCTTCGCTTCCGAGGTGGGTGTTCCAAGGAGTGACGCTGCCGGCGCAATGCTGCCAGAACAGACCAACCGAAGTCGCGTCGATCGGTTTGGTCGACAGTGCGTCCAGGTCACCGGTCACAGGGTCTTGAAGGAGCTCGGTGACATACACGGCACCCGGCTCGTACTCGAAGCCGGACACTGCAAACAGCTTCTCGCCATGCGGGATGAAGGACGAGAAATCGTTGTCGATCGAGATATGCTCAGAACCGTCCTCGGACAGCACTGGCATGCCGTTCATGCCGAAGACTTGACCGAAGGTGCCGGTGCCGATCTGGTCACCGCTCCGCGCCAGGGTGTCATAGCCGATCGCATAGGTATTGGCGCCGATGCGTACCTCGTCGGAGGCCAGAATGGCGCGTTTTTGCTCATCGGTCTCGGGGACTGGCACCTCAGCGAAGCACAATGGCTCAGCGGTTGCAGCGAGCTCGCTGTCTACGGTTGCTCGAGCAGTGACCACCGTGTTCGGAGCGCTTGTGACACTCGACATTAGGTCGACCGCCGAGTCGAGCGGGTAGCCGGCACAAAGCTTATCCGCCTTGTCAGTGAAATACTCAGCTACAGCAGCGCGGTTAGATATGACGTTCGCGTCATTGCCGGTGGCGCCGTTGAGGATGTCAAGCGCAATCGCAGCGAGCGACGTCTGTCGAAGGCTGTTGTTGAAGCCCGAGTTGTTCGTGCCATTCAGCAAGTCGAGATAGAAGGTTAGACCAACCGAATCGGCGTCGCGGCCGAACGCTTGCTGATACAACCCGTTGATAAGCGTCGACGGATCGAGCATGCCATAGCGGTCTTGAAACTCGGGCGAATTGCCGAAGAACTCGATCATCGCATCCAGGTTGCCGTTGAGACCTGTCAGGATGTTTGCCCAATACTTGAGCCCTTCGGGATCAGCCGGCCGACCGTAGTAGGCAATGTAAGCGTCTTGGACCTGAGCCTCGTAAGCGGCCAGCGCCGGCGAGAGACCCGCCACCATCGTCGTTGCACCGATCAGCAGCGCCAGCGGCTTGCGCTTGAATATCGTCATCGCGGTCACCTGAAGTCATCTAGTTAAAATCCAGATGCATCCTAAGGAGTCAAAGTGACGGTTTGGCGAACGTTGGATGACGATTTAGGAACGATGCGACGCTGCTGCGTATCGATGGCGGGGCAGAGGCCCCGGTACCGATCAGCTGTAGATCAACGGCACGCCTCGACTCTGTTCAAGAGCACTTCTGCATCGTTCCCTTGGGCACCGTTGATCACGTCCAGAGCGATCCGCGAAAGCGCATACTCTGTTGCTCCCTGGTTACGACCATGCTGGTCGCGCCAGCTCTGCTCCCATTGGCCGAGCAGGTTAACGTAAAACCCCAGTCCGGCGGTTTCAGCATCTCGACCAAACATATTCTGGTAAAGGTTATTGATCAAGACGTCTTCGGGCAGCCCCGAGAATCGCTCGGTGTACTCTTGCGATGTCCCGAAAGGGGCAATGATCGGGCCTAGATCCCGACCGCCGCCCTGCCGGTCGAGACGCCCACACCAATAGTCCATGCCACCTGAATCGGGGCACCGATTGTAATACCCGATGTATGCTTTGGTCACATTCTCTTTGGCCTCATCGCTGCAGCCGATCTCACCCCTCGCGATGGAATTCGACGCGAGGACCACGTCATCCGTTATTGCAGGCCCGGCCGCGGTAGCTTCGAGACCCAGGGTGATGTCTTGGGCATCCTTATCCGACGCCAGAGTCATCTTAACCGTTGCGACAACCCCGTTAGGGATTGCTGTCTTGTTGATGCCGTAGACCAAGATCCGAACCCAGCCCGGCGCGACCTGGTTATACTCCGCCCTCTTGTCCACATTCAGAACCTGCTGGGCGGTATAGATTATCGGCGGGCTTGCTACTAGCGCCGGGTCGTACCGCAGATCAGCGGATAGCACTGAAGGCGCATCTACCGCGTCCAGTCTAAGGTCAACCTTAACAGGGTTGCCAGCAGCAGAAAGCGACTCGAAGTCTAGGCGATCGACATCGCTGTCGTAGACGCTGATCGGTCCCCTCAGGGTAGAGGCCGAGAGCAGCCCCATACCCATCTCGTTATCGTTCGGCTCAACCCCCTCCTCGACGTCGGCATCGAGGTAATGGTTGATGATCGTACTAATCGCACCGGAACCAAGTGTCTCATAATTATGCTTGACACAAATCGGCGCCGCAGCATCGTTGGCTGTCAGGAAGTACTGCACGCCTGCATGCACCTCAAACAGTTGTACTCGACCACTGCAATCACAGTCTCCGAGCAGGGCGTTGCAGCGACGCTCGACCAAGCGTGATCCAGGTAACCCGTTGATAACTGCATCAAGGTTATTCTCTACCGAAGCCGGCGAAAGGTCCTCGACATGCACAACCATCAGCTGGGAAGGCAGCGGCGGATCGTCTGCAGTATTGCCAACGTTCACGAGGCCGAAGGTCAGTGTCGCGATCTTGTCGTCCGTTAGGCCGTTATCCAATCGACCGGGATTAGCCTGCTGGAGAATCCTGACCTCGATCTCGCCGTTACCGTGGTCAACAACGACTTTCTCTTGACCTGCTTGCAAGTCATCCAAGACCGTGCCGGACTCCCAAGCAACACCATCGTACTGCAATTCATTCGCATCGTAATAGATCTTGGCTGAGAACGCAGTTACGCCAAGCGCAGGGGCCGGACGATCCCGAAGGCGCAGCGTGAACGTGACCTCAGGCGGAGAGATTGACGGCGCTTCAGGATGGAGAGGTGACAGGTCGGTATCAAGCCACAACATCGGCAGGTCGGGATCGCGAATGATACCGTCGAGCCTCCCTAGGAACGTATCGTCGCCACCTGAATGAGCGTTGATACTCGGGACGCTGCCAACTGGGAACAGTACCGAATTGCGCTCCTCCGGGGTCACGCCGGCGAAGAAGATACTTGTAGTCGAGGTCGGGTGCGGCTGGACGTGGTGAATCTGGTCCACGGCACTACCGCCAAAGTAGGTCGAAAACTCAATGATCTGCCCGGAAGCATCGAGCATCATCAGGAAGCCATCGCCGTTGCCCGCATGGTAGTTCTGATAAGGATTCTGCACAGGAAAAGCATTTGATTCCGTCGTCCCAGCAACGTAGATCGCATCTGAACCAGCCGTGCCATCCAGCGAAGCCACGGCCAATGCTCGGTCTATGCCGGCCGCTCCGAGATAGGTTGCAAAATGTAAGAAGCGTCCGGAGCGATCGACTTTTGCAACAGTGCCGATTTCTTCGCCGCTATCGAAGGGATAGTCGGGGAGTATCGCGTTTTCAGTCGGCCAGTCTTCGGAATCGGTATAGCCCGCCAGCAGATAATTCCCGTCGGCATCTAACGCGAAGTCAGACAATGTGTCCTCACCCGACCCGCCGAGGTAGGTGCTGAAGACCAATTCGATACCGCCGCGCGCAATTCTCGCTAGGAAGGCGTCCTGATCGCCACCTGAAACGGGCTGCAGTGCGTTCTTGACAGGAAAATCTTCCAGTCCATCCCGGGTGGTAGCCGGCGACGAGGTCGTGCCGGCTAAGAACAGATCGCCGGTTTTCGATACGATGAGGTGGTCGATGCTGTCGCTATCTGATCCCCCGAAATAGGTTGCATAGTCAAGATCCAGGCCATCGGCTGCAAAGCGGAGAATGAAGCCATCCTCATCACCCGCGTGCAAATCGTGCAAGGCATTGCGCAGCACAAGGTCGGGAGCCGCCGTGACACCGGCAACGTAGATGTTGTCGTCCTGATCCAGCGCAATGCTCTTGGCGACTGTTTCCCCGTTACCACCGTAATAGGTCGAAAAGCTTCCGAGCACGCCAGAAGCATCGAGCTTGGTGATGAACGCATCGCTTCGACCAGTGAGTACGCCGAACAACGGGTTAGCGAGCGGAAAATCCTCCGAGCTTGTCGCGCCAGTGACGTAGATACTGTCATCACTGCCGATAGCGATATCATGCAGTTCCTCATCATCGCTTCCGCCAAGTAGTACAACAAAATCCAGACCGTTTCCTGCCACATTCATCTTATAGATGAATCCATCGCTGCCGCCGGGGGCATCTACAGGCACCGCGCCGGGAATATCGCTCGACTCGGTGGTACCGGCAACGATCGTCGCGCCAGAGCTTGTGACATGCATCGCACTGACGCTCTCATCGCTGCTGCCACCTACGAAGCTTGCGTAGTTCAGCGTCGGGTCGATCGTCAGGGTTCGGCTTGGGTCATAGGCGCCGATCTCAAAGCCGTAGACCGGTGCCGAACGTTCCGAAGAGGCGGAGACGAGACGGAACCGTCCGCTAACTGGCTCGCGTTTCCCATGAAGGTCCTGATAGATGACCGGTGCCTGTTGGGCGAACGTATGACCGTCGGGCAAGGTGGCGAGCAGGCTGCCGTCAGGGGCTATACGCAGGTGACTCGCACCTTCGACGGCGACGCGTATCTGGTCGGGATCGGCGCCCGGGTGCACGACGAAGTCGTAGGCTAGCTGACGATCATGCGTGCGAAACGCAAGATCGACCCCTGGATAGATGTCGACATAGCGCAGATCGTGGTAGCTAGGGATATTGCTATGCCACCGCTCCGGATCCTGCCCGCGAAAATCGTGCAGTACGGTCTGTCTGGCGACGCCTGGCTGGAGAGCAGGCTCTGGGTTGGCGCCAAGCGGACGCAGCCATACGCTCGCCGGGCGGTCTTGATCTCTCAGCTGCACCTCGACGTCCGCACGCTTGAACAAGGCATCGACACCAGCAGCACGCGTTAGATAGCGGACGTCCGAGTGCCATTGTCCTACGTTGGGCACAAACTGCAGCGGAAGAGGATGAGACGGCGCCGGAGACGAAACCGGCACCGGGTCGGGGGATTCGAGCGCGGCTCCTTGTCCGGTCGCCGGGGCCGGAACAGACCCTAGCAGATC
>JAAAOQ010000199.1 GCA_009908845.1 Gammaproteobacteria bacterium | reverse complement strand
AAGACGGAGCGGGGAGTGACGGAAGCCCCTCTCCCAGCGGGAGAGGGGTTTGGGGTGAGGGGCTCTCCGACGAATCCCGCCAGCTCCTCGCCGAGGCGCGCAGGCTCGACCCCTTCACCGACGACGACGGCATCGTCTGCCTGCCGGCATTGCGCGGCGAGCCGGCAGCACATGAGCGGCTGCTGAACCTGCTGATCGCCGCCTATGGCGAGGACTGGACCACCGGCACCCTCTCGACCCTGCTCCAGGCCGCCGGCGCCAGCGGCAAGAGCCTGGACATCTGGCTGCGCGATCGCTTCTTCGAGCAGCACTGCAAGCTGTTCCAGCATCGACCCTTCATCTGGCACCTCTGGGACGGGCTCAAGGACGGCTTCGCGGCCCTGGTCAACTATCACCAGCTCGACCGCGCCAAGCTCGAGCGGCTGATCTACACCTATCTCGACGACTGGATTCGTACCCAGCAGCGCGCGGCTTCCGAAGGGTCAGCGAATGGCGAGGGCAGCACGAATGGCGCGGGTGGCGCCGACGAGCGCCTGGCCGCCGCCCGCGCGCTCAAGACCAAGCTCGAAGCCATCCTCGACGGCGAGGCCCCGCTCGACATCTTCGTGCGCTGGAAGCCGCTCGCCGAGCAGCCGATCGGCTGGAATCCGGACCTCAACGACGGCGTGCGCCTTAACATCCGCCCGTTCATGCTCGCCGGCGATGTCGGCAAGAAGGGCGCCGGCGTGCTGCGCGCCAAGCCGAACATCAAATGGACCAAGGACCGCGGCAAGGATGTCGAGAGCGCGCCCTGGTTCCCAGTCTTCAACGGCGAGCGCATCAACGATCATCATCTGACCCTGGCCGAGAAGCGGGCGGCACGCGCTCAACTCGCGGAGGGGCATAAAGGTGATCTATGACGACAAGGCCGAGCTGCTAGCGGAGATTGCAGCTGGCGAAGACACGCTGCTGGAGCTCAAGGAAGTGGTCTTCAAGGGCGATCAGGTCCGGTTTGCGGGTGAGTCAGGGCGGGCGCCGAAGGCGATCGCCGAGGTCTTCGTATCGATGGCGAACACCGAGGGCGGGCTGGTGGTGTTCGGTGTCGCAGACCGGGGCGAGGTCGTCGGCATCGACCCCGCCAAGCGCGACAAGCTGGAGCAGTTCGTGGTCCAGTGCGCGCTCGATCATTGCCTGCCGCCCATCGAGCCGGCGTTGGACTGGGTCATGCTGCCGGGTTCCGACGGGGTGAGCCGGCTGTGTCTCAAGGTCTCCGTGCCGCGGGCGCGCTTCTATGTGCATCAGACCAGCGATGGGCGCTTCCTGAAGCGGGTCGGCAGTCATCGCACGCCGATCCCTGCAGAGCAGTTGGGTCGCCTATTGGCGAGCCGGCAGCTGATGCTGCCTTTCGAGGAGCGTCCGGTGCTCGGCGCGGACCTGAGCGCGCTGAACCGCACGCGCTTCGAGCACTACCACGAGCGGCGCTTCGGGCACCGGCTGGCCGATTCTGCGCTCTCCTACGAGCGCCTGCTCGGCAATCTGAAGCTCGCCGTGCAGGACGATGATGGCGCCTGGCGACCGACCAATGTCGGCCTGCTGCTGTTTTCGGATCGCCCCGATCTGCATCTCGGCGGTGCCTATGTGGATCTGGCCGTTTACGATCATCCGGTGGCCGACGGCAATACCCGGGATGCCAAGCGCGTGACCGGACCAGTGGTGGAGCAGATCGAGTGGGTACTGACCTATCTGCGGACCAGCCCGATGATCAGCACGCTGTCGATCAAGGACGGCATCGGACGGATCGACAAGCCCGCCTACAGCGACTTCGCGTTGCAGGAGGCGGTCGTCAACGCGCTGGCGCATCGCGATTACGAGATCACCGGTGCGCAGGTCATCCTCACCCTGTTTCCGGATCGGCTCGAGATCCGCAACCCCGGCGGGCTGCATAACAGCCTGACCGAGGAGAACCTCTACGCGGGCTGTCAGCCTGTGCGCCGCAATCAGATCCTGGCCGGTTTTCTGCGCGATTACGAAAGCCCGGCCACCGGGCGCCGTTACATGGAGACGCGCGGCGAAGGCTTCCTGACCTTGGTGAACCGGAGCCTCGAGCTCTCCGGGCGCCGACCCGAGCTGGTCAACATGGGCGGGGCGGTGAAGCTGACGTTGTTTGCGGCGCGTCCGGATGAGTGAGCTCATGCGCGTCAACGACCATTAGCTGACCCTGGCCGAGAAGCGCGCGGAGCGGCATGCGAGCGAGCCGATCAGGATCGGCATGAACAGCAGCGGAAAGCACCGGCCAGCGCCGCAACCGCCGCTTCGCCTACGCCCCTTACCTGGCCCTCTTCGACGATAACGAATCCGGCATCCCTGA
The DNA here is from genome assembly GCA_009908845.1 of Gammaproteobacteria bacterium. Taxonomy (GTDB): domain Bacteria; phylum Pseudomonadota; class Gammaproteobacteria; order Chromatiales; family Chromatiaceae; genus Lamprobacter. The sequence continues at coordinate 14,677 of JAAAOQ010000199.1, read as the reverse complement.
CCTGGCCAAAGGATCGCACCCTCATGACTGACAGTGTCATCGGTCGCCTCGTCCAAACGCTATCGAGCGTTGCCGACATCCACACCTTCGTGCTCGCCGGCGACGTCGGTAAGAAGGGCGCCTCGAAGCGGGGAGCGAATGATGCGAACCTGTCGGAAGGTCCGCGGCCATGAAGCCGACTACCGCGCCCGATCAGCTCACGCGGCTGAAGCTGGAAGGCTACAAGTCCATCGCGCAGACTGACCTGCCGCTTGGCGCACTGAATGTGCTGGTGGGCGCCAATGGGGCCGGCAAGTCGAATCTGATCGGTTTCTTCAAGCTTATGCGCGACCTGATCGACGCGCGTCTGCAGCTCCATGTCGGCCAGGCCGGGGGACCGGATGCGCTGCTGCACTTTGGCCGCAAGACCACTGAGCAGTTGGTCGCGGAGCTGACCTTTGGCGAGCGGGCCTATTGGGTGCGCCTGGCGCCGACGGCGGACAATCGACTGATATTCGCGCTAGAGGGTTATTGGTGGCAGGGCGCCGAGTCGCATCGCTTGGGCTCGGGGCATTTCGAGACGCTCTGCCGTGCCGGAGAAGCAGCGGCTGGTCAGGAAGTGGTGGCCGCCATGGCGCGCTGGGTGCCCTATCATTTCCATGACACCGGCGAGGATGCGCGGGTCAAGCAGATTCATGGCCTCAATGACAATGCCTATCTGCGGCCCGATGCCCGCAATCTGGCCGCTTATCTGCTGCGCCTGCGGGAGACGGATTCGACCCATTACCAGCGCATTTTGCGCACCGTGCAATTGGTCGCGCCCTTCTTTGGTGATTTCCATCTGCGCCCGACGCCAGCCAATCCGGATCGGATCGAGCTGGAGTGGGTCGAGCGCGGGCAGGATGTCCCCTTCAAGGCGCATGCGCTCTCCGATGGCACGCTGCGGTTTATCTGTTTGGCGACCCTGTTGCTGCAACCCCCGGCGCAGCGGCCTGCCACCATCCTGATCGACGAGCCCGAGCTGGGCTTGCACCCATTCGCGATGACGGTGCTGGCAGCCATGCTCAAGGCTGCCGCCAGCACCAGCCAGCTCATCGTCTCGACCCAGTCGGTCGAGCTGGTCAATGAGCTTGATGCCGAGGATCTGCTCGTGGTAGATCGCCAACAGGGCTGTTCCTCGTTCTCGCGCTTAGATGAGCAGGCGCTGCGCGAATGGCTCGGCGAGTACAGCCTCGGGGAGCTATGGAAGAAGAACCTGATCGGCGGACGACCGACGCGATGACGCGGGTGCATGTGATGGTGGAAGGTCAGACGGAAGAGACCTTCGTGCGGGAGCTGCTGTACAGCCATCTGCAACACCGTGGCGTCTTCCTGAATCCGATCTTGCTGCGCACGAGCGCGCAGGGCAAAGGCGGCGTGGTCAGCTATGCCAAGGTTCGCCCGCAGCTGATCCGGCAGTGCCGCCAGGATGGAACGGCGACGGTCACGACCATGATCGATCTGTTTCGGCTGCCCGGCGATTTTCCGGGCTGGCAAGGTTGCACCGACGTCGATGTCTACCAACGGGTTGCCTGCCTGGAGCAGGCGCTCGCCGAGCACCTGGGCTGCCGGAACTTCATGCCGAACCTGTCCGTGCACGAGTTCGAGGCACTGCTGTTTTCGGATCTCGGCAAGTTTGCGGCCTGGTTCGATGATGCAGCCATGGTCAAGCTGCGTGCCAAGGTGCCGGCGGCCCCTGAGCCGGAGCGGATCAACGACGGCGCGCAGACGGCACCGTCCAAGCGCATCGCGACTGCGCTGGCTGGCCATGGATATCAGAAGCCGCTTCACGGCCCCTTGATCGCGATGGACATCGGGCTTGGCGCGATGCGGGCGCGTTGCCCGCACTTCGACGCCTGGGTCGGGCGGTTGGAGGCGCTGGCAGCCTGAGCGGTTGCGCTGCGAGCGGATGCCACAATGAGCTGACGCTCGCGGAGAAGCCTGCGGCGAGGCTCAACAAATGATTGACCGAAGATATCCCAGAGGACGATGAGTACCATCAAAGGCGCTGAATACCCCCTATACAAAGTCCTGTCCAGCGATTTCGAGTGCCACATCCCGGACTACCAGCGGCCCTACGCTTGGACCTGCGAGCAGGCATCGGAGCTCTACGAAGACATTTCGGGCTTCCTCTCCTCCGAAGGGGATGCCGAGAAGTATTTCTTCGGCAGCATCGTGCTAGTGAAGTCGTACGTCCAGACGCCGGGCGGTTTCGAAGACCTGCTTGCACTCGACCTCGGCAAGCTCTCGGAACCTCGGCGGAACATGGTCGAGAATGCGCGGCATTTTGCCGAACGGCTTGGTGAGTTGCCGGTGAACGCCGTCGGCGAGCTCGGGCAGTTCATCGTCAATAACTGCTATATGGTTGATGACTTGAAAGGCGTGGTGGTGCGGTGCAGATGACCGAGACCGTCCTGGATAGCCTGCTTGCCTCCCTGCGCAGCGCCACCAACATCAGCCGCGTCGATCAGGTACGCCCCGCTGCTGTGCTCTGGACCGATCATGAGCGCCAGTGGCAGGAGCTGGCCGAACGCCTGCGGGCGATGCTGCCCGAGCTGTTGGTCCTCGGCGACCATGACCCGGAAGCGCGTCGCGGGCCGGCGATCTGGATCAAGTGCATGCTGGCGCGGACGCTGGACGACACTGAGTGGCCCCCCAGCGCGGTGCCGATCATCTATCTACCAGGCGTCTCCCGCTCCGACCTGCGCGCCATCGAGACCTGCTCACGGGAGCTGCAGCCGCTGGCGGAGCTGCAGTACCGGGGTGTGTTCTGGAGCCAGCTCAACGGCAAGGACTGGACCCTGAACGCCTTCCTCGCCAGCAGCCACGGCGGGCTCAACCTGGACCTATCTGCCGACCAGGCCACCCGGCAGGCGATGCACCGGGCGCTCGACGTGCTGCTCGATACCCCGGTTGAGGACCTCAAGGGCCGGCGGCTGGAGGCGACGGACTTCGACGACCTGCTGAGTGCCGACCCGGTGCGCGATCTGCTGACCTGGTTAAACGACCCCGAGGCCACGGCCTCGGACTGGCAAGGCCCGCGCTGGGATGCCTTCCGCAGCCGCTGCAAGGCGGACTTCAAGCTCGATCCCGACGCCGACGGCGTGCTGGTGGCGGCTGAGCGAATCTGCGCGGGGCGTCCGGAGTGGGCTGCCGTCTGGGAGCGTTATCGAGTGGGCTGGCGCACGTTCCCAAAGGTGAGGGCACGACTGAAGCGGGCGTCGCTGCCGGCCCATCGGGATCTGTTCACGGACTTCAGCCGCTACCCCCAGACCAACGACGAGGCGGAGGGCAGGCTTCGGTCTGGGCTGACTGCGCTGGTGGGTCTCGAACCGGGCGCGGCCGCATCCAAGCTCAAGGCGCTCGAACGAGAGCACGGGGCGCGCCGCCAGTGGCTGTGGGCGGAGATGGACCAGGCGCCGCTCGCGCGGGCCCTGGAGCCGCTATCGCGGTTGGTGACGCTGATCGACAAACCGTTCGGCGGGCAGCACCTGGAAGACATGGCGGGCGCCTACCGCGATGCCTTCTGGCAGGTCGATGCCGCAGCGCGTGCCGCCCTTGCGGCCGTGCGCGCCAAGGCGGATACCGAGGCCGTCACCACCGCGCTCGCGGCCATCTACGTCCCCTGGCTGGATGCGACGAACCGCCATTTTCAGGACCTGGTGCGTAAGGATGGCTACCCTGGCTCCACGGTGGTACAGGAAACAAGCGGGGCCTACCAGGCCGGTGGCGAGTGCTGGTTGTTCGTCGACGGGCTGCGCTTCGATGTGGCCCAGGACCTGGGTTTGGCGCTGAAGGCGGACGGACTGCAGGCGGCCGTCGCGTCCGATTGGGCGCCGGTGCCGTCGGTGACCGCCTCCGGCAAGGTCGCCTGCTCCCCGGTCGCGCATCTCGCCCAGGGCAGCAGCTCGGACCAGGACTTCGTGCCGAGCCACGGCACGCTCGACAAACCGCTGAACACGGCCCTGCTGAGGAAGGTACTCAAGGACGCCGGCTGGCAAGTGCTCGCCGGCAGCGACGCGGGCGACCCGACCGGACGCGCCTGGACTGAGATGGGCGACCTGGACCATTACGGCCACGAGCACGGGCTGCGCCTCGCGCGGGAGGTGCCGGTGATCCTGGAGGCCGTCGTCGAGCAGATCCGCTTCCTGGTGGATGCGGGCTGGAAGCAGATCCGCATCGTCACCGACCACGGCTGGCTGCTCGTTCCTGGCGGCATGCCGAAGACGGAGCTGGCGAAGTTTCTCACCGCCACGCGCTGGGGCCGTTGTGCCGCGCTCTCGGCCACCGCGAAGCCGACCGAGCTGACCCTGACCTGGAGCTGGTGCGCCAACGTTCGTATCGCGATGGCGCCGGGGATCAGTAGCTTCATCGCCGGCCAGGAGTACGGGCATGGCGGCCTGAGCCTGCAGGAGAGCCTCGTCCCCGTGGTCGAGGTGACCCGGCAGGCAGGCGTCGCGGATGCGGTGTCGGTGACCGTGAAGGGGATCAAATGGACCGGGCTGCGCTGCCGCGTCACGGTCGAGGGCGCACCGGCAGGCTACAGGGCCGATCTGCGGCAGAAGGCGAACGATCCGGGCACCAGCAAGGCCGGCGGCGGCAAGCCCCTGAAGGATGGGAAGGCGTCGCTGGTGGTGGAGGACGACGACCTTGAAGGTGAGGCGATCTCGCTGGTGGTGCTCGATGCTGCCGGCCAGGCGGTTCTCAAGGTCGCAACGGAGATCGGCGGAGCTTAGACGATGCAACTCGACGAACTGGACCAGAAGGCCGCCGAGCACTTCGAGGGCTACGTGGTCCGCAAGGACCTGGTGCGCCAGTTCAGCCGCCAGTTCCCGGTGCCGACCTACGTGGTGGAGTTCCTGCTCGGGCGCTACTGCGCGAGCATCGACGAGGACGAGATCAACGAGGGGCTGGAGATCGTGCAGCGCCAGCTCGCCTCACGCACGGTCAAGGCGGGTGAGCAGGAGTTGTTCAAGGCCCGCGCGCGCGAGGAAGGGACGGTCAAGCTGATCGACCTGGTCAGCGCCCGGCTCGACGCCAAGACCGACTCCTACCTCGCCAACCTGCCGAGCCTGCAGCTCAAGGATGTTCGCATCGCCCCGGAGATGGTGCGCGAGCATGAGCGGCTACTCACCGGTGGCTTCTACGCCGAGATCACGCTGAGCTACGACTCCGCCATCGCCCAGGAGGCGCATGGCCGGCCCTTCGGTGTCGAGGCGCTGCGTGCGATCCAGCTCTCCAAGCGGGATGTGCTGGACGTGCTGGCGCAGGCGCGGGAGGGACTCAGTAGCGCGGAGTGGAAGGCGTTCCTGCTTCGCAGCGTCGGGCTGGAGCCTGACCAGCTCAGCGAGCGGGCCAAGGATGCGCTGCTGCTGAGAATTGTCCCCTTCGTCGAACGCAACTACAACCTGTTGGAGCTCGGGCCGCGGGGTACCGGCAAGAGCCACCTGTTCCAGCAGGTCTCGCCTTATGCGCATCTGATCTCGGGTGGCAAGGCGACGGTGGCCAAGATGTTCGTCAACAATTCCACCGGACAGCGGGGTCTGGTCTGCCAGTACGATGTTGTCTGCTTCGACGAGGTCTCAGGTATCTCCTTCGATCAGAAGGATGGCGTCAACATCATGAAGGGGTACATGGAGTCCGGCGAGTTCAGCCGCGGCAAGGAGAACATCCGCGCCGACGGTTCCATCGTGTTGGTGGGTAACTTTGAGGTCGACGTCGAGCACCAGCAGCGCGTCGGGCATCTGTTCGGGCCGCTGCCGCCGGAGATGCGCGCCGACACGGCGTTCATGGACCGCATCCACGCCTTTCTGCCGGGCTGGGATGTACCGAAGATGCAGCCGACGCTGTTCACGGAACACTTCGGACTGGTGAGCGACTTCCTGTCCGAGTGCTTCAGCCGCTTACGTATGGAGAGCCGGCTGCCGCAGCTCCAGGGTCGTGTCCACCTCGGCGGGGCGCTCAGCGGGCGCGACATCAACGCGACCAACAAGACGGCAAGCGGGTTGTTGAAGCTGCTCTACCCGTCCGCCGAGACGGAGGTGTCGGACGAGGACATCGAGTGGGCGATCAGGCTGGCCCTTGAGGTGCGCCGGCGCGTGAAGGAGCAGCAGAAGCGCATCGGCTCGGCGGAGTTCCGCAATACCCATTTCAGCTATCTGATCGGCGAGGAGGGGGTCGAGACGTTCGTCGCCACGCCGGAACTCTCGAGCGAGAACAGCATCGGCGCCGACCCGCTCGAGCCGGGCCAGGTCTGGACCCTGAGCCCCGGTGGGATGGGAGAGCGCCCCGGCGGGATGGACGAGCACCCCGGTCTGTATCGGATCGAGGTCAACGAGGGCCCCGGCAGCGGGCTGCGCATCCTGAACAACCCAACGCCCCCGCCGTTCCAGGAGTCGGTGCGCTATGCGCAGCAGAACCTCTATGCCCGTGCCGCACAGCTCGTCGGTGACCGCGACCCGCGGGCGCACGAATTCTCAGTGCAGCTCCGCAGCTTCGACGCGGCGAAGACCGGCAGCCAGGTCGGCGTCGCGGCGCTGCTTGCACTCTGCAGCAGCCTGCTCAAGAAGCCCCTGCGCGGCGGTCTGGTCGTCATCGGCGAGATCAACCTTGGCGGCTCCATCGAGCCCATCCACAACGCCGTCACCCTGGTCGAGATGGCCATCGAGAAAGGCGCTCAGGTCGTGCTGATGCCGGTGTCGAGCCGCCGGCAGCTTTTCGATCTCTCCGACGAGATGGCGACGAAGGTCGATACGCAGTTCTATCAGGATGCGCGGGATGCCTTGCTGAAGGCGCTAGCCGCATGACGGCCTTCGGCTCGATGCCGTTGGCCGCAGTGATGGTCAGCAGATCGGCCGTCGTCAGCGCCCGAGCAGCTTGGCGTTGATCGCGACGATGACGGTCGAGAGCGACATCAATGCGGCGCCGACTGCAGGGCTGAGCAGGATGCCGGCGCCGTAGGCGACACCGGCCGCGAGCGGGATGGCAATGGCGTTGTAGCCGGTGGCCCAGAACAGGTTCTGGACCATCTTGCCGTAGGTGGCCCGGGAGAGCTCGATCACATCGGCGACGCTGCGTGGGTCCGATTCGACGAGCACGATATCGGCCGATTCAACCGCGACATCGGTGCCGGCGCCGATGGCGATCCCGAGATCGGCTTGCACCAGTGCCGGCGCGTCGTTGACGCCATCCCCGACCATCGCAACGGTGCGCCCGCTGCGCTGGACCTCTTCGATGCGCTTGGCCTTCTCGTCCGGCAATACCTCGGCGAAGTAGTCATCGAGACCGAGCTCGTCAGCGACCGACTTGGCGACGGCCTCGGCATCGCCGGTGAGCATCAGGCAGTCGATCCCCATCTCTTTGAGCCGTGCGATCGCCTCACGCGATTCATCCCGAACCAGGTCCGCCAGTGCGATGGCGCCGAGTGGACGCTCGTCTCCCAGCACATAGACCAACGTCTTGCCGCCCTCGCGCAGTTCGGCCAGGGCGTCTTCGTCCACCGTGATCGCCTGCTCCTGCAGATAGCCCGCGCTAACCGCGCGGATCAGGCGACCCTCGACTTGGGCTTGGGCGCCGCGGCCGGCGAGGTTCTCGAACTCGGCAGCCTCGGGCACCTGGAGCTGCTTGTTCTTGGCCGCTTCGACGATCCCCTGGGCGATAGGATGCTCGGAGTGCGACTCCAGACCGGCGGCGAGACGCAGGAGCTCATCCTCATCCAGCTCGCCGAAGCTGATGATCCCGTGGACGCCGAAGCGCCCGGCGGTCAACGTGCCGGTCTTGTCGAAGACGACGGCCTCGAGCTTGCGCGCACGCTCGAAACCGGCGCGGTCGCGGATCAGCAGGCCGCGGCCGGCGGCGAGGCTGGTGCTGACCGCGACTACAAGCGGTACCGCAAGGCCGAGCGCGTGCGGGCAGGTGACGACCATCACGGTGACCATCCGCTCCAACGCAAAGTCGAAGGCGTAGCCGACGAAGAGCCAGGTCGCGAGCGTGATCACACCGGCCGAGAGGGCGATGTAGGTCAGCCAGGCGGCAGCACGATTGGCCAGGTCCTGCGTCCGAGAGCGCGATGCCTGCGCTTGACGCACCGTCTCGATCACCTGGGACAGGTAGGTGTCTGCACCGGTCTTCTGGACCTCGAGCGTGATGCTGCCTTCGCCGTTGACGGCACCGCCGACGGCCTCATCGCCTTCGCCCTTCTCGACCGGCCGGGACTCGCCGGTGAGCATCGACTCGTTCAGGCTGGTCTTGCCCTCGACGATGGTCCCGTCGACCGGCACCTTCTCGCCCGGACGAACCCGCCTCGCCCGGACGAACCCGCACGCGATCGCCGCTGCGCAGCGCGCTGATCGGCACCTCCTCGGTCTCACCGCTGGCGTCGAGACGCAGCGCCCGGTCCGGCATCATCTGGACCAGGCTCTCGAGCGCGCTCGAGGCCCCCATGATCGACTTCATCTCGACCCAGTGGCCGAGCAGCATCACGTCGACCAGGGTGGCGAGCTCCCAAAAGAAGACCTTGCCTTCGAGCCCGAGCACGACAGCCGCCGAATAGCCATAGGCGACGGTGATCGCCAGCGCGATCAGGGTCATCATGCCGGGTGCGCCGGCGCGCACCTCGGACAGCAGGCCGGTCAGGAACGGCCAGCCTCCATAGAGGAAGACAGCGGTGGAGAGGGCGAGCAACGCATACTCGTCGCCCGCAAAGCCGAGCACCTCGGTCAGCCCCAGGAACGACTGGATCAGCGGCGACAGCAGCAGGATCGGCACCGTCAGCAGGACCGAGACCCAGAAGCGCCGGCGGAAGTCGGCGATCATGGCCCCGTGGTCATGGTGTCCCTGGTGCCCGTGCCCATCGTGCCCATCGTGCCCATGGTGCGCGTGCTTTTCGCCATCGGGTCGATCGTGATCCTGTTGAGCCCGCTCCTGCTGCTCGTCCTCGTGTTGCCCGTGCTCATGCCTGCTCATCGGGTGCTCTCTCGGGGGTTGCCGTGAAACAGCGGCCGCAAGCGCGCGATTAGCCGTTGTCCTCTAGGGTGCAGATCGCGCCGGGGTCATCGAGCAGGAAGACCAGGCTTTCCGAGAGGAACAGCTTCAGGTGGATGCCGTCGCTCGATGCAAAACCCACGCGCAGGTCCTGCCCGATCTTGAGCTCGCCGACGCGCGGGTCGACCAGCACGGCGCCTTCGATAGCGGCCTTGTAGACACCGGCCTCGCAGAGTCGCCGCAGATGATCGACCTGCAGCATGTCGCCGCATTGGTAGCGGCGAAACAGGGCGTTATAGCGGGCCGGCGAGAGCACCAGGGCGTAGGGGCCGCTGAAGCCATTCGCATCCAGCTTATTGACCGCGTTCAGCACGTCATCGAGCGCCTGCTCGACCTGGTTCCAATCGCCAGCAGGTGAGGTCGCGCGTCCCTCTGCGGTCAGCAGGCCTTCCAGGCCGAGCTCAGGCACCCCGTTATAGATGACCTGTTCCTCGCGCCGGGCGACGGCCTCGGCCGCATCCTCTGCCGCACGCAGGTCGAGCGGTAGCCCGAGCCCGAGATGGCCCTCGACGCGCCGGCGGCTCAGGCTGAACGAGCGCTGCAGCAGTGGGACCGGCAGGGCACGGCTGCCGATGGTCGCCGCGAGCTCGTCGCCGCTGTCCTCGGCGGTGGTCTCGGGACCGACCTCGAGGCTGGTGAGACCGAGGCCATAGGGGCCGTCGAGGTCCAGGAACCGGCGGCCGGTCAGCACCTCGCTGGCGGCGTCGAGCGCGCTGGCGTCGATGCGGTCCCAAACGGACTCCGGCAGACCTGCGGCTTCGCGATTCAGATAGCTCATCATTCCAACTCCTGGTCCTGTTGCTTCAAGCTGCCAAGTGTGAGCCCCTTGGGCTCTGGAGCCGTCGCTGCGGCAGGCTGGGCTGCCGCGGGCTCGGCGCCGCTCTCGTCGTTGCCGCTGGTGGCCGCTTCCTCGGCTTCGGTAATGGGTACCTCGGTAAAGAGATAGGTGCGCAGATGCTCATCGAAGGAGGCATCGCGGCGGCGTAGCCATTCCAGCACCATCGCGCCGTGCTCGATCTCTTCGCGCATGTTGTGCAAGAGCACCTCGCGCAGCTCGCCGTCGCGACAGGCCTCGGCACGCTGGCGATACCAGTCCACTGCTTCGAGCTCCTCTTGGAGCGACACCAGCGCACGATGCACATCACGCGTCAGTGCGCTGAGCTCGGCCGCTTCTTCATGAAGGCCTTGGGAGGAATCAGCCATCGGGATTCGGCTCCTTAGGTTAGGGATCAAATTTCAGGCTTGCACGCCACTCGCTGCCGCTGCTGATCAGCGGCTCCCGCGTGATGGCGCTCCCCTCAGGGTTGCAAAGGCAATGCCCGGGTCCCTTCGGCCCTCGGCAAGCGCTGCTGCGGTGGTTGTAATGGCCGCAACCGGTCAGGCTTGGTTGTTTTCAACTGGGTGCCGGGTCATTTCAACCAGTCGCGGCCGGCACGGATCGGTTCTGATACGAGGCAAATAGAGATGGCAACAGCACAGCGTATCCTCTATGCTCTGCTGCTTACCGGATGTTCACCCTGTCGTAAGAATCGATCCGAAAACTGATTGCCCTATTTCGGGCCTGGAATTTACGGCTTAGAGTGGATCGCCGACGTCTCTCGCGGGGCGTTCCTGCTAATGGAGAGGCAAGATCCCGTTATCTCATGCGTTCGATGCAAGACCGCATCGACAAGCTCATCGTCATGACTGGTGAGGCATGTGTCCCCAGTCCTATCGGACCGACACATAACGCCCGACTCGCAGGACAATGGGGATTCCATGCAAAACATGTCTTTCGACGATGCCTTGCGGCAATTGCGGTCGCTGCAGCGAGAGCTCGACGCCGAATTGGACCATATCCTCGCCGAAGGGCAGAGGCGCTTTCGTTATACCATTCAGCGTGGGCGCGTGGTCTTTGAGCAGGGAATGCGCAGTCTGCACCTGCAGCAACGGACGGGGCTCTGGCAGTATCTTAGGAGCACGCCGCTCGCCTTCATCCTGACGGCGCCTGTGATCTATGGTTTGGCTGTGCCGATGGTGCTCCTCGATCTGGCGCTGATGCTATTTCAGCAGGTCTGCTTCCGTGTCTACGGTATCCCGCTCGTGCGTCGTCGCGATTATTTGTTGATCGATCGACATCGGCTCAGCTATTTGAATCAAATCGAGAAGCTCAATTGCGTCTACTGCGCCTACGCGAACCAGTTGCTCGAATACGCGCGCGAGATCGCGAGCCGAACCGAGCAGTTTTGGTGCCCCATCAAGCATGCTCGTCGCAGCCCTGATGCACACCAGCGGACACCCTACTTCGTCGACTATGGCGATGCAGGGGCTTATACGAATGAACTCGAGTCGTTGCGGGAAAGCTTGAAGGCGGAAGACGACTAAAGCGTCCCCAGGCATCGGCTATCAAGCCAATCCAGGACTCGCCGCCCTGAGTCCAGGGCGGCCAAGCCGCATGCTGATCGAGCGAAAGCGAAGAGGCCATTGACTGAATGGCGTTGACCGTGCCATTCGGTCTTGGAGGAGGCGATGATCAAGACGCGAGTCGGAGCTCAGATCGGCATCAGAGCACCAAATCCGCCTCGCGCCACTGCTGGAGACCAGAAGCGATCAGGGCGATACCCAGGATCAGGCCGATCAGGATCGCCGAGCCAAAGGCGCCCATCACGATGAGCAGCGCGCCGAGCAGGATGCTCCCCCATAGGCCGATCTTTCGCATCAGCGGTGGGTTGACGACCCCTGCGTCGCGTAGTGCCGTCAGGCCGGTGATGCCGTTCAGTATCAGGCCCGCGCCGAGGAGCACCGCCGCTAGCCAGAGGGCGAGCTCTGGCCAGATCAGGATCACGAGCCCGACGATCATCTGGGCCGAGGGACCCAGGACGCTGGCCGGGACCCCTTGCTTGCGGACGTTCAAGACGAAGAGCAAGGAGACGATGCCACTGGCCAGTATAACGGCGCCGAGCGCGAGCACCGCCAATGTGCCGAAGAAGTAGGGAAGGGCGATTGCCGCGACCCCAAGCAGGATGGAAAGGACAGCAAACAATCTGGTTGAGCTCAAGGGTCACTCCTCATCGTGATTGTCAGTTCGTTCGAGCATCGGTTCTCGTTATCGGTAACGATGTCGCCCGATGGCCGGCGGCCTCCTAGATTGTATTGCGCTTGCGGATGACCGCGCATAGCGGCGAACCGGAACAGGCGCCGTGCCTCGCTATCGTCCTTTGGCAGGCCCTTACCATCGGCAGACATCCAGCCAAGATTGAAGTAGGCGTCGATTCGGCATTCCCGGGTGGTGCGTCATCAGCCCGCTGGGTTCAGGACCTCGTCGATCTGCTCGCGGCTCAGGGTCTCGTGCTCGAGCAGGCGCTTGGCCAGGTGTTCGAGCCGGTCGCGGTTGTCCTGTATGAGCCGCCGGCAGTCTCCCTCGATCGATTCGAGCAGGGTCTTGGTCTCGGCGTCGATCCGCTCAGCGGTCGCATCGCTGAACTTGCGCGCCTCGCCCATCGCCAGCGCCGGGGCGCCTTGATCGTCCGGGTACTTGAGCGAGATCGGCCCGATCGCCTCGCTCATGCCCCAGCGGCTGACCATGCGCCGGGCCAGCTCGGTCGCTTGGTCGAGATCGGCCTCGGCGCCAGTGGTGACCTCGTCGAAGATGACCTGCTCGGCGATGCGCCCGCCCAGCATCACCGCGATGCGATCGCGCAGGTAGCGCTCGCGATAGGTGTGGCGCTGCTCGGGCGGGACCTGCTCGGTCGCGCCCAACGCACGGCCGCGCGGAATGATGGTGACCTTGTCGAGCTGGTCGGCATTCGGCAGCAGCCAGGCCAGCAGCGCATGGCCGGATTCGTGATAGGCCACCAGCTCGCGCTCCTCGTCACCGATGCCCTGCTCACGCTCGGCACCGAGCACGATCTTGTCCCGCGCGGTTGAGAACAGCGCCATGTCGACGGCGTCCTGCTTGGCGCGGCCGGCGAGCAGCGCGGCCTCGTTGACGAGGTTCTCGAGATCGGCCCCGGAGAAGCCGACGGTGCGTTCGGCGATCCGATAGAGATCGACATCCTCGCCCAGGGCGATCTTGGCGGCGTGGACCTTCAGGATCGCATGGCGCGCATCGCGGTCGGGCAATTCCAGATAGACCTTGCGGTCAAAGCGTCCCGGGCGCAGCAGGGCGTTATCGAGGACCTCGGGCCGATTGGTCGCACCCAGCACCACCACATCCTCGTTCGGCGAGAAGCCATCCATCTCGTTGAGGATCTGGTTGAGCGTCTGCTCGCGCTCGTCGTTGCCGCCGCCCCCGCTCGCGATGCCGCCGCCGCGGGCGCGTCCAATGGCGTCGATCTCGTCGATGAACAGCACACAGGGACTCTGCTTCTTGGCATCGTTGAACAGGTCGCGCACGCGTGAGGCGCCGACGTCGACGAACATCTCGACGAACTCCGAGCCGCTGATGCTGAAGAAGGGCACCCCGGCCTCACCGGCCACGGCGCGTGCGAGCAGCGTCTTACCGGTGCCGGGCGGACCGACCAGCAGCACGCCCTTGGGCAATTTGGCGCCGAGGGCGCGGAAACGCTGCGGGTCCGAGAGATGGTCGATGATCTCCTGCAGGTCGGCCTTGGCGTTCTCGAGCCCGGCGACCTCGTCGAGACTGGTCTCGACCTCCTCGGCCTGGACCCGCTTGGCCTTGGACTTGCCGATGCCGAAGAGGCCGCCGCCCTGGCCGTCGTCACCGCCGCCCATCATGCGCCGTTGCATCCGGTTGCTGAGATAGAAGAAGAGCCCCAGGATCAATAGCCAAGGCAGCAGCGTGATCAGCATGCGGCCGAAGAAGCCGGTCTCGGTCGGCTCGGCCTGGATCTCGACCTGATGCTGCTCGAGCAGATCCAGCAGCTTAGGGTCCTGCACCTGCGGCAGGGTACTGGTGAAGGCGCCCCCGAGCGCCTCGTCTGCTGCGCCGTCGGCCCCTGATGCGCTGCTGTTTCCGCCTTTTGCATCGCCGCCGCGTTCGGCGTCGGCTGCGCCTTTAGCGGCTGCCCCGGCCGCTTCCTGATCCTCCGCGTCTTCGCCGCCTCCGGCTGAGTCGTCTCCGTGTCCTTCGTCTTTGGGTCCGCCGTCTTTGGGCGCGTTGAAGCGGCCGCTCAGCTGTTCACCTTTGAAGGTGACCTGGGCGACGCGACCATCGCGCACGGCCTGCTTCAGCTCGGTGTAGGAGAGTTCCTCGGGTCCCGGCGAGCGGAGCAGACTCAGGGCGGTCGAGAGCGCGAAGATCGCGATCAGCGCATAGATCGCATTCTTCCAAGGCGGGCCGCTACCGGCTCCGGGCGGGCTCTCGGTGGCCGGGCGTAGCGCCTCGAATCGTTCGCGGAGTCGGCTTTTTTGCCCGGGCTTTCGGTCGACGCTAGACATTGGGTCTCCTCGGGATCGGGTGGTAGTCGGCTGACGCCAGACGACGATCCGATCGCGTACGCAGGATTCGGGCCGCCCGTGCGAAGCGATCGCTTTCGCCTGTTCAGCCGGTCGGCATCCCGGAATCTGCCGAGGGCAGTGGTGCAAATGCCGCGCGCCTGGGGGCTATGACCCAGTTCGGCGAGCGCGAGCCGGGCCACTGGGCCCATCGGTCACCGCCTTCGCACCTTGAGATCAG
>JAAAOQ010000165.1 GCA_009908845.1 Gammaproteobacteria bacterium | reverse complement strand
ATGCCGAGCACCTGCAAGCCGAGCGGCAGCATGTGCAGCAATTGGAGCAGTCGAACCAATACAAGTCTGAATTCCTGGCCAATGTGAGCCACGAGCTGCGCACCCCGCTGAACTCGATCCTGCTGCTGTCCAAGCTGCTTGCGGCCAAGGAATCCGGATTGGACGCCGACCAGCAGCGTCAGGCCAAGGTGATCAATGAGGCGGGCCGCGACCTGCTTGCGATGATCGATAACGTGCTCGATATCTCGCGCATCGAAGCGGGCGCCGTCACGGTCCATCTCGAATGGGTCGCGATTCGGGAGATGATCGATGAGCTGGTCGGGATGCTCAGTCCGATCTTTTCCGAGAAGGGGCTCCATCTGCGCGTCAAACTGAGCGCCTCAGCACCGCATCAGATCTACAGCGACCGTGCCAAGGTCCGGCAGGTCTTGAAGAACTTCCTTTCCAATGCGGCCAAGTTCACCCATTCCGGGGAGGTCAGCATCTCGGTCGCCGCCGGCAATCAACGTTACCCGCTCGAGATTGCGGTCGCCGATACCGGAATCGGCATCCCCCCCGGCAAGGAGGAGGTCATCTTCGAGGCGTTTCGTCAGGCCGATGGCTCCACCCGACGCCGCTACGGAGGCACCGGCCTCGGTCTGTCGATCAGCAAGGAACTCGTCCATCTGCTCGGCGGCCAGATCTCGGTGACCAGCACGCCCGGTGTCGGCTCCCGCTTCACGCTGCATCTTCCTCTGGCCTGTGACCCGAATGCCATTTCCGCGGCCGAGGTGATCGAGAACGGGAGCGGCGCGGAGCAATCGGCGCAGGCCCAGTCGGGAGCAGCCGAGGAAACAGAGCGGATAGCGGAGGCATCCAGACAGCCGTCGGCCGCTCCCAGACCGGCCGAGCAGCCGCTCTCAACAGGCGAGCGCGACAGCGATGCGCGCACTACCTTGCCTGCCTCTTCGCCGCAGGCTGCCGAGAGCGATCAGTGGGTACTGCTGGTCGAGCGCGATGTTCAGAGTCTAGTCACCGTCACCGCCGAGCTCGAGGTGCTCGGACTCAGGGTGCAGACCGCAGCCGACGAGGAAGAGGCGCTGGAGACGCTGTCTGAGGATCACAACTGTGCAATGCTGCTGCTCGCAGGCTCTCTTGAAGCCAAGGAGCCCTGTGATACGATCCACTCGCTTCGACAGAAGGCTTGGCTGACCGACCTGCCGATCGTTGTACTAGGGGATCTGGATGAGACACAGCAGCGACGCTGCCTGGCTGCCGGCGCCTGTTGCTTCCTCAGCAAGCCCATCCGACCTGACGCATTGGCGAATCTGATCCATTCGTCGTTACGCCCTGAGATCGCTGAGGACATCGAGAGGACTGCATGATGGGCGGACCCGATTTCAAGGTGCTGATCGTCGACGATCACGCGCACAATCTCTACACCCTCCGGACGCTGATCCAGAAGCACCTCAATGCCACTGTGCTGGAGGCTGCATCGGGCCGCGAAGCGATCGATCTCACGCTCAACCACCGCGACATCGATCTCATTATCCTCGACGTGCAGATGCCCGAGATGGATGGGTTCCAGACTGCTTCGCTGTTGAAGCTGCGCAAACGTTCCCGCGATATCCCGATCATCTTCCTCACCGCGGCGTTCAAATCGGAGGAGTTCCAGCAACGCGGTTTCGCGGTCGGCGCAGTCGACTATCTGCTCAAGCCGATCGACGATAACCTATTGATCAACAAGATCAGCACCTATTTTAGGCTGATCGAGAAGGAGCGCTCCCTCAACCGGGAGCTCGAGCGCAAGGTGGCCGAGCGCACCGCCGAGCTCGATGAGGCCCGGCAGTATCTCGAGAACATCATCACGCACATGGGCGAGGCGCTGCTAGTGCTCACGCCCGAAGGCGAGATCAAGATTACCAACCCGGCCGCATGCCGGATGCTCGGCTATCGCGAGGAGGACCTGCTTGGGCTCTCGATCGGCGATGTATTCGAGGAGGAAGGAGACGACGAGGCCGGCGCGTTCATGGGAACCTGGCTCGAGGCACTGATCCGGACCGGCGCCCTGGCCAAGATCGAGGCGCGTTTCATCGCCAGTGACGACCGGCGCGTCCCAATCTTGTTTTCTAGGACAGCAATAAAAGATACTGATGGAAACATCACGGATATCATCTGCATCGCAAAAGACATGAGCGGCTATATCCGTATCGATAACGACACCGTCACGGAAGCCACGACGACCACCAACGCTGCGAGGACAACGGAGGCTGACCATGAACAATGACCTGCCAGCCGATCATTCCGATCCCGAGGACACCACGCTGACGGCGATGGCCTTAAAGGCGATGGCTCACCCATTGCGCTGGAAGATCCTTTGCTCGCTTGGGCAGAACGAGCTCTCGGTCGGCGAGATCGTCGAGCGAACCGGTACCTCGCAAAGCAACATCTCCCAGCACCTAGAGCAGCTCCGCAACAAGAACATCGTCGTGGCCCGCAAAGAGGCCAACCGGATTTTCTACCGCATCCGCAACGATCAACTCTTAGAGCTGATCGGGATCATGCGCGATGTCCTCTGCCCGGCCAATCTCGACGATCGCTATCCACGCTGAAGGCCGGAGAAGCGAGACACCATCGAAGCGAAACACCATGACCAGACGGCTGGGGCCAAACGGCTGATTCATCGCTTGCCTGGTTCCGCAACCGCTTTGCGGAACTGGCGGCGCATGCTATCCCGCCGATGAAGCAGCGAAGCACCTCGCGCCGGCCCAACGCCCACTGGCCTAATGCCCACTGGCCAAACGCCCAACCTTGCCCGCTAGTGACATGCTTGACGAGAAAGACTGGTTCACCGAGATTGCCGATGAGGCGGGAAGCGCCTTCTCACTGCGCGTGAGACGACGTCTACATCAGGAGCAAAGCCGCTTCCAGACCATCGAGGTCTACGAGACCGAGCGCTTCGGCAATCTGATGGTGATCGACGGCTTTACGATGTTATCGAGCCGCGAGAACTTCCTCTACCATGAGATGCTGTCGCATCCGGTACTGCTGACACACCCGCAGCCCCGGCGGGTGGCGATCATCGGCGGTGGTGACTGCGGCACATTGCGCGAGGTGCTGCGTCATACCGAAGTCGAATCAGCGGTACAGATCGATATCGATGAACGGGTCACAAGGGTGGCCGAGGAATACTTTCCGGAGCTGACCGAGTCGAACGATGATCCGCGCGCGACGCTGCTGTTCGAGGACGGCATTCGCTGGATGCGTGAGGCGCCGGCCGAATCGCTGGATGTGATCATCATCGACAGCACCGATCCGGTTGGACACGCCGAAGGGCTGTTCAGCACCGCGTTCTACCAGGACTGCCATCGTGCACTTGCTCCGGGCGGCCTATTGATCCAGCAGAGCGAATCCCCGCTGTATCATCTCGAGATCATTCGGGGCATCTACACTGATCTGCGCCAGGCCGGCTTCTGCGATCAAGCCACCCTGTTCTTTCCGCAGACGATCTATCCGTCTGGGTGGTGGAGCGCGACCATGACGAGCCGAGATAGGCCGCTGCCGCCCTTCCGCGCCGATACTGCCGATGCCCTGCCGTTCCCGACGCGCTATTACACCGCTGAGATTCATCGCGCCGCGCTGGCGCAACCGGCCTTCTTCAAGCAGGCGCTCGCGGCGGGCTCGGATCAAGCCGAGGTCTGACCCCAGCCGCGGCGCCGGCTGACAGTCTCGGCAAACAGCTCGGGACCAAGACACCCCCGCAGCTCGCGCTGCCCCCCGATTCGCTCCGCACCACGCAAAACGGGGCCCGAAGGCCCCGCTGCAAGGTCGATTGCGCGGTTGCGCTATCCGTCAGGTTCCAGCACCGCGGGAGCCAACGAATTCAGGGTAGGCCTCGAGTCCGCATTCGCCGAGATCCACGCCTTCGTACTCCTCCTCTTCACTGACACGGATGCCCATGATCAGCTTGATCAGCAGCCAGACGATCAGTGAGGTGATGAAGACCCAGGCGAAGATGGTCACCAAGCCGATCAGCTGCGGCACGATGCCCGCATCGGCATTGGTGATCGGGACGGCCACCAGGCCCCACATCCCGACGACACCGTGCACCGAGATCGCACCGACCGGATCATCGATGCGCAGCTTGTCGAGTGCGATGATCGAGAACACCACGATGATACCGCCGACACCGCCGATCAGGGTTGCGGCGAGCGGGGTCGGGGTCAGCGGCTCAGCCGTGATGGCCACCAGACCGGCGAGCGCCCCATTGAGGGCCATCGTGAGGTCGGCCTTGCCGAAGATCAGCCGCGCGGTGATCAGCGCGAACACCAAGCCACCGGCTGCGGCCATGTTGGTATTGACGAAGACCGCAGCAACAGCGTTCGCATCGGAGATATTCGAGACGATCAACTGCGAGCCGCCGTTGAAGCCGAACCAGCCGAGCCAGAGGATGAAGGTGCCGAGCGTCGCGAGCGGCATATTCGCGCCCGGGATGGCGTTGATCGAGCCGTCCCTGCCGTACTTGCCCTTGCGCGCCCCCAGCAGCAGAACACCAGCCAGGGCTGCCGACGCACCGCAGAGATGGACGATGCCCGAGCCGGCGAAGTCCTGGAAGTTCAGGCCATCGAGGAAGCCACCCCCCCACTTCCAGTAACCCTGTACGGGATAGATGAAGCCGGTCATGATGACCGCGAAGAGCAGGAAGGCCCAAAGCCTCATCCGCTCAGCAACCGCACCGGATACGATCGACATGGCCGTAGCGACGAAAACGACCTGGAAGAAGAAGTCGGACATCCCGGAGTAATAGGCGTCGCCGGCCAAGACCTCCTCGACGCTATTGTCACCGCCGAACATAAAGGTCCAGTTGATCGACGGGATGATCCCGTTTCCTCCGCTGGGGTACATGATCCCATAGCCGATCACCATGTACATGATGCTGGCAATCGAGAACAAGGCGACGTTCTTGGTCAGGATCTCAGCAGTATTCTTTGCGCGGACCAGTCCGGCCTCGAGCATCGAAAAGCCCGCCGCCATCCACATGACGAGCGCCCCCGAGATCAGGAAATAGAACGTATCCAGCGCGTACGCGAGCTGTATCGTCGGTTCTTCCACTGTGGAATTCCTCCTTCGCGAGGTTAGAGTGCGTCCGGACCGGTCTCACCGGTGCGAATCCGAATGACCTGATCGACATCGCTGACGAAGATCTTCCCGTCACCGATCTTGCCGGTGCGCGCGGCGTTACTGATGGCCTCGATCACCTGGTCGACGAGGCTGTCGTCGATCGCGATCTCGACCTTGATCTTGGGCAGGAAGTCGACGACATACTCGGCGCCGCGGTAGAGCTCGGTATGGCCCTTCTGGCGCCCGAAGCCCTTCACCTCGATGACGGTGATCCCGGACACGCCGATATCGGCGAGCGCCTCGCGGACGTCATCGAGCTTGAAGGGTTTGATGATGGCAGCAACCAGCTTCATGAATTAGCTCCGTTGAAATTGATACGCGGGCCTAACTGAGGCCCGCTGGGTGTTTGCCTAGCAAGTGCCGAGCCTATTTCTCAAAACTCTTTGCTCCAGCTCACCCAAATCTTCGGATCAGTGTCGTAGCCAACCTCCTGATCGCCGTTATTCTGGTCCCAATTGAGGCCGAAGGTGCCGAAGTCCCCAGCGTCACGCGTAATCGAGGCACCGAAGTTCCAATAATTTGCGCTTTCAGTCAAATCGATCACATTACCGCTAGCGTCAGTGATCGAACCGACGACGACATCATCGTTTTCGAACTGATAGTAGCCGGCGCGCAAGCTCAGGCCGAAGTCGTACGGCAGCGCAAAGTCGGCACCACCGAAGTAATAGAGATCACCGTCATCAAAAAGTCCGTCGTCGTTTTCGCCATAGACGGTGTAAGCCACGCCGAGCGTGAACCACTTGAACGTGCCGCTCAGCGAAAGCTCGGCGAAGTCGGACTCTCGGCCGTCTGGATAGGCATAGTAGATTGCACCGATGTCGTAGCTAACGTCATCGTTGATCGCACCGCTGAAGCCCGCGTAGAAATCGAGTTCGTAGTTTGGGGAAGTGGAGTCAGCGCCGGATGTTTGGCCCGTCACGATTAAGTTACCGTCAGCGTCTTCAGCAAAGCCGCTAGCCGTGGTGGGGTCGACGGCAACCGTTCCTGTGACGTTTTCGGCGCTGCCTTCATCCCAATCGATATTCGATGCCCAGGTGCCGGCATAGAAGCCGCTCTCGTGGGCCACGTCGATGCCGCCCTGGATTGCTGCCTGGTCGCCGGTTTGGGTAACGCCACGCCAGATGTAGTTGGATACGGCGCCGATGTTCGCACTCAGTGCCCAAGGCTGCTGGGCCGCAGCCGGGGCTGATGCGAACAGAGAAGCCGAGAGCACCGCGCCAGAAACGGCGGCGATTCCGATGTGTTGTGTTTTCATATTCGAAGTAACCTCAGTTGTCGTGTGGTCGAGGGAGTCGGGTCGACGCCCTGTGCGGTGATCTTGCCGAATGCGTAATCACTGTCATGGACCTGTAAGCACCCCGCGTGCCACGCTTGCTTTGTGCGCAATAAACAACGAATTAGCCGGGGCTGTTGCAGAAAACCAACTTCCCGAATGCACTCATCGGGTGCACAGACCGTCGCGAGCGGATCATGGTATGCACCAATGAGGTGCGCACACTGAGCGCGGGCGCGTGCGAAAGCCTGGCTCTATAATGAAACCAGCCATCTACAACGACCCGAGAGACAACTGATGCTGGAGCCAAAGCAGATCGATGACCTTGCCCGGCGCCTCGCCGCGAACGCGCCTAAGGGCTTCCAGGTGTTGCAGGAAGACCTCAATCGCAGCTTCCGAGCAACCCTGGAGGCAGCACTCTCGAGACTGGATCTCGTGACCCGGGAGGAGTTCGACGTCCAAGCAGCGGTACTCGCCCGCTCCCGGGCCAAGCTCGAGGCGCTCGAAAAGCGTGTCGCCGCACTCGAGGCCCGCCTCTCGAGCGAGGCGGGATCGACAGAGCCCCCCGAGCCACCCGAGGACGGTGAGCCAGCGGCCTGAGAATGGCGATGCATCGGCGCTGACGAGGCTGCGATCTTGGGTCTTTCCGTTCTCCACAGCCGCGCCCGGGTCGGGATCGAGGCGCCCGCGGTCACGGTCGAGGTCCACGCCGGGATCGGGCTGCCCTCGCTGTCGATCGTCGGCCTGCCCGAGGCCGCGGTGCGCGAGAGCAAGGATCGGGTCCGCGGGGCGCTCGCCAACAGCCGGTTCGAGTTCCCGGCCGGCCGGGTCACGATCAATCTTGCCCCGGCCGATCTGCCCAAGGAGGGCGGGCGCTTCGATCTACCGATCGCGCTCGGTATCCTCGTCGCCTCTGATCAGGTGCGACGCGACCAGCTCGAGACCCACGAGCTCGTCGGCGAGCTCGCCCTCAGCGGCGAGCTGCGTCCGGTCGATGCCGTGCTACCGGCCGCACTGGCCGCTCGAGCAGCGGGCCGCGCGCTGGTGCTCCCAGAAGCGAATGCATCGGAAGCGACCCTGGTGGGCGGGTTGGAGGTGCTGCCGGCAGCAGACCTGCTCGAGGTCTGCGAGCATCTCAACGGGCTGAGCCCGATCACCCCTTACCGCCATACCGAGACCGCTGCGGCCCCGCTCCATGGGCCGGACCTGGCTGATGTCCGAGGTCAACCGCAAGCCAAGCGCGCCCTCGAGATCGCCGCTGCCGGCGCCCACAGCCTGCTCATGCTCGGGCCTCCTGGAACCGGAAAATCGATGCTCGCGGCGCGCCTCCCCGGTATCCTGCCAAGCTTGAGCGATGCCGAGGCGGTGGAGGTCGCTGCGGTGCGCTCGGTCAGCCGCGGCCAGCAACCCACTGCCGCGGACTGGCGGGTGCGCCCGTTTCGCTCTCCCCACCACACCACCTCGGCCGTCGCGCTGGTCGGCGGCGGCGTCAATCCGCGCCCTGGGGAGATCTCGCTTGCCCATCACGGGGTCTTGTTCCTCGATGAGCTACCCGAGTTCGATCGACGGGTGCTCGAGGTCCTGCGGGAACCACTGGAATCCGGTCGCATCCATATCGCCCGCGCCGCTCGAAGCGCCGAATTCCCGGCCTGCTTTCAGCTGATCGCAGCAATGAACCCCTGCCCCTGTGGCCACCTTGGTGATCCAAGCGGTCGCTGCCGCTGCACGCAGGACCAGATCGCTCGCTATCGCGGCCGCCTATCCGGCCCGTTGCTTGATCGTATCGACCTACACATCGAGGTCCCGCGGCTACCGCCTGAAGCGCTCCAGCATCCGCCAGAGGGAGGACTGGAGACCAGTAGTCAGGTTCGAGAGCGGGTCAGTGCCGCTCGCGAGCGCGCGAGCGCACGCGCCGGCAAGCCCAACGCCGCGCTCCAGCCGCAGGAGATCGACCGCGATTGCGCGCTGGACGGCACGGCACAGCGCCTCCTGACCCAGGCCATGCAGCAGCTTGGACTCTCCGCCCGCGCTTATCATCGTATCCTCAAGGTTGCCCGCACCATCGCCGATCTGGATCGAGCGAGCCGGATCGGGCCCGTTCATCTCAGCGAGGCGATCGGATATCGCCGGCTGGATCGCCAGCTCGATCCGTCACCGATGACCGCTCGAGCAACGCCAACCCGAACCAAGGACTGATCATGCTGGACCTGCGCGGCATCAGCCTCCGCCGCGGCACCAAGCTGCTGCTCGACGGCGCCGACCTGCGACTGCATCCGGGCCAGAAGCTCGGGTTGATCGGGGCGAACGGGTGCGGGAAATCCAGCCTGTTGGCGTTACTGCGCGGCGAGCTTGCTCCCGACGCCGGTACGCTATCGATCCCGGGCGGGTGGGAGATCGCGCACGTCGCCCAGCACACACCGTCCGGCGGGCGTGAGGCGATCGAGTTCGTCATCGATGGGGACAGAGAGCTGAGGGCACTGCAATCAGCCCTCGCCGCGGCCGAAGCCGACGACGACGGGATTCGCCAGGGAGAACTGCTCGGACAGCTCGACGCCATCGGGGCCTGGGAGGCCGAGAGCCGGGCGGCGCAGCTGATGCACGGCCTCGGTTTCGCCGTCGGCGATGAACGCCAAGCCCTGGACACCTGGTCGGGCGGTTGGCGAATGCGGCTGGCGCTGGCCCAGGCACTGATGTGCCGATCCGATCTGCTCCTGCTCGACGAGCCGACCAACCATCTCGATCTGGATGCCGTCATCTGGCTCGAGGGTTGGCTGCGGTCCTATCCCGGCACGCTGGTACTGATCTCGCATGATCGCGACGTGCTGGATGCGGTGGTCACATCGATCTGTCATCTCGAGCGGGGCAGGCTCCAGAGCTACAGCGGCGGTTATTCGGCGTTCGAGCGCCAGCGGTCCGAGCAGCTCGCCCAGCAGCAGGCCGCCTACCAGCGGCAGCAGCGCGAGATCGCGCATATGCAGGCGTTCGTCGATCGATTCCGCGCCAAGGCCACCAAGGCCCGGCAGGCGCAGAGCCGACTCAAGGCACTCGAGCGCCTCGAGCTGATCGCTCCGGCACATGTCGACACGCCGTTTCGGTTCCGTTTCCGCGATCCGGAGTCACAACCGCACCCATTGCTTCAGCTCGAGGCGGTAAGCGTCGGCTATGACAGCACCGCAGTCCTGGAGAACGTCGACCTCGCCCTGGCACCCGGTGATCGCCTGGCCCTGCTTGGCGCGAACGGCGCCGGCAAATCGACTCTGATCAAGACCCTGGCGGGAGAGCAGTCGCTCCTCTCCGGGACGCGCCAGGAGGCGCAGGGTCTGCGCATCGGCTACTTTGCCCAGCATCAGATGGATCAGCTGCGACCGGACGCCTCGCCGCTGCAACATCTCATCGCACTGGACCGCGAGGCGCCCGAGCAGTCATTGCGGGATTTCCTCGGCGGTTTCGGCTTCAGCGGTGATCAAGCGACCGAGCCGGTCGCGCCCTTCTCCGGCGGCGAGAAGGCCCGCCTTGCACTGGCGCTGATCGTTTACCAGCGGCCCAATCTCCTTTTGTTGGACGAGCCGACCAATCATCTCGACCTGGAGATGCGACACGCGCTGAGCACGGCGCTGCAGGAGTTCGTCGGCGCCATGGTCTTGGTCTCGCACGATCGCCACCTGCTGCGCATCACCTGCGATGATCTCCTGCTCGTCGACGCCAGACGGGTTGTTCCGTTCGACGGGGATCTCGACGACTACCCGAATTGGATCAGCCAGCGCGCCGCGCAGAGGCGTACTGCAGCCAAGAGCACGTCGGCAGTTCAAGCCGGCGCCGACGCCGGTGCTGAGCGCCCCGGCACCAAGAAGGCCGCGCGCCAGCGTGACGCCGAGGAGCGCGCGCGCTCCCAGCCGCTTCGCCGCCGCCTCGCCGAGCTCGAGCAGCGTCTCGAGCGATTGACCGAACAACGGGATGTCATCGATCAGCGCCTCAGCGACAGCAAGCTCTACGAGCCCGAGGCGAAGCAAGAGCTGCTCGCGGTGATGGAAGACAAGCGCAAGCTGAGCAGCGAGCTGAACGACATCGAGCAGGCCTGGCTGGCAGCCGGTGAAGCACTGGAGCAGCTCCAGTCGCAGCAACGCTGATGCAGTCACCAGGCCGACGACGCGCACAAGCGGCATTGTGGCGGCGGCCATTACAGCTGCCTCGCAGCCTCCGCCGGCTCGCGGCAACCGTCGCGGTCGTCGCCGGCCTGTATCTGATCTCGCCCTACTGGATGCTCTGGGAGCTCAACCGCACCGTCGTCAACGGGCCGACCGCCGCGCTGGGGCCAATGGTCGCGATCGAGTCCGTGCGCGATCAGGTCCAGCGACGGCTGAACAAGGAGCAGGAAAGCTGCATCGGCGAGGTATCGGATGCCTTTATCGACTGGATACAGCAGAGCATCCGCCGCCACCGAGGCGATCCTCTAACAAGGTCGATCGATCTTGCATGGCTGCGCAAGCGGCTGCTGACGCACAGCCGGGGCGATAAGGGGTTCTGGCCCGCCCTTGAGTATGCATTCTACATGTCACCGACCCGTTTCAGGGTCCGGATCGGACCCAAGGCATCCGAAACCGAGCCGGCTGACGACGTCTCCGCACCCGCGGTCTCTCTGTGCCTGGACCGCAGTTGGCTCAGGTGGCGGGTGATCGCCGTCTCCTACTGAGGCTGCCCGAGCCACCATTCCACCGCTCGTTTGTCTCTGACCCTTTTGAAAACGACGGGGACTGATCGCGGAAATCGTTCTCATCGGCGCACGGAGCGCGTTATCTTAGAGCCTAAAATACCGAAGCGCCGCACAGTTCCCGCCCTCTTCTTTTCGCTCAGGATCACTGCATGTCTCCGTTCAAAGACCTTACCGAAAGCTCGCCCAACGAACGTCTGTTCAAGCTAGACCCCTTAGGCATGGATGCCGATAGCCTTGGCCGCGACTTCCAGCACTATTTCGCCCATACCCTCGGGCGCGACCGCGACTGCCGCTCGGCCTACTATCCGTATAAGGCGCTAGCGGTGTCGCTGCGCGACCGCCTGATGGAGCGCTGGAAGCGCACCCGCCACGCGCATGACCAGGCCAACTGCAAACGCACCTACTACCTCTCGCTCGAGTTCCTAATGGGACGCTCGCTGAGCAACGCGCTGCTCAACCTCGGCATTACCGATGAGGCACGACAGGCACTCTACGAGATGGGCCTGCAGTACGAGGAGATCGAATCCGCCGAGATGGATGCTGGCCTCGGCAATGGTGGTCTCGGTCGACTCGCCGCCTGTTTCCTCGACAGCTGCGCGACCCTGCAATTGCCGGTCAAGGGCTATGGCCTGCGCTACGAATATGGCATGTTCCGGCAGCTCGTCGAGAACGGCCGCCAGGTCGAGGAGCCCGACCATTGGCTGCGCGACGGCAACCCCTGGGAGCTGGAACGGCCCGAGTACACCCAACGCATCCCGTTCGGCGGACGCACCGAGACCTACACCGACCAACAGGGCCGCAGCACGCAGCGCTGGGTCGATACCCATGATGTGCTCGCAGTCCCCTACGATATCCCGATCCCCGGCTATCGCAACGACACCATCAACACGTTGCGCCTGTGGTCGGCGACGGCGACCGATGTCTTCGATCTCGGGGAGTTCAACGCCGGCAGCTATCCCGAATCCGTTGCCGCAAAGAACGACGCCGAGCACATCACCATGGTGCTCTATCCGAACGACGCCAACGAGAACGGCAAGGAACTACGGCTGCGGCAGCAGTATTTCCTGGCCTGCGCCAGCATCAAGGACGTCATCCGCGAATGGCAGCGGCTGCATGGCAACGACTTCAGCGAGTTCGCCGACAAGAACTGCTTCCAGCTCAACGACACCCATCCAGCCGTCTCGGTCGCGGAGCTGATGCGCCAGCTCGTCGACCTGCACCATTTGGAATGGGATCAGGCCTGGGCGATCACCACCCGCACCATGGCCTACACCAACCACACCCTGCTACCCGAAGCACTGGAGCGCTGGCCGGTGCGGCTGTTCCGAACGCTGCTGCCGCGCATCCTCGAGATCATCTACGAGATCAACGCGCGCTTCCTGTCGCAGGTGGCCTCGCGCTGGCCGGGTGATATGGATCGCCAGCGGCGGATGTCGCTGATCGAGGAAGGGGATGATCCGCAGGTGCGGATGGCCTTCCTCGCCATCGTCGGCAGCTTCTCGGTCAACGGGGTCGCCGCGCTGCACTCGGAGCTGCTCAAGCAGGGGCTGTTCCGTGACTGGTACGAGCTCTGGCCCGATAAGTTCAACAACAAGACCAATGGGGTCACACCTCGCCGCTGGCTCGCGATGTGCAATCCAGGGCTGCGCGAGCTGCTCGATGAGACCGTTGGGGAAGGATGGGTCACCGAGCTCGGCAAGCTGGAGCAGCTCGCAACCAAGGCAGAAGATTCCGCGTTTCAGGAGCGCTGGGACAAGATCAAGCGCGAGAACAAGGCGCGCCTTGCGCAGATGGTCAGCTCGACCTGTCGGATCGACTTCCCGGTCGAGTTCATGTTCGACGTCCAGGTCAAGCGCATCCACGAGTACAAGCGCCAGCTGCTCAACATCCTGCACGTCATCCATCTCTACAACCGCATCAAGCATGGCGACGGCCAGGTCGGTGCCCCGCGCTGCGTGCTGGTTGGCGGCAAGGCGGCACCGGGCTATGAGATAGCAAAGCTAATCATCAAGCTGATCAACAACGTCGCCAAGGTCGTCAATTCCGATCCGGCGGTCACCGATCAGCTCCGTGTCGCCTTCATTCCGGACTATCGCGTCTCGGTGATGGAGATCCTCGCACCCGGCACCGATCTGTCCGAGCAGATCTCGACCGCCGGCAAAGAGGCATCGGGGACCGGCAACATGAAGTTCATGATGAACGGGGCGCTGACCATCGGCACCCTCGACGGCGCCAACATCGAGATCCGCGAGCGCGTCGGCGAGGAGAACTTCTTCCTCTTCGGGCTCACCGCCGAAGAGGTCTCACACATGCGCTCGCACTATGATCCCAACGGCATCATCGCCCACGACGAGGCCCTGCGCGAGGTCATGGAGCTGCTCGAATGCGGCCATTTCAACCAGTTCGAGCCCGGCATCTTCGACCCGATCATCCACGGTATCCGTAACCCGGCCGACCCCTGGCTCACCGCCGCCGACTTCGACAGTTATCGCCGAGCGCAAAAGCAGGCGGCTTTGGCCTATCTGGATCGGGAGCGCTGGCTGCGCATGAGCATCCTGAACACGGCGCACAGCGGCCACTTCTCATCCGACCGCACGATCGCCGAGTACCGTGATGATATCTGGCAGTTGAAGCCGGTCGAGCCAACGCCCTACGGCACCTGGTAGAGCGGGTCAAGCCGATCTGAAGACCTTCGAGCCGCTTCGCCCAAGCGACGATGACAGAGGATGCCTGCAATCATGAGTAGTGAGCTTGCGCCGGAGCATATGATCGACGTCCAGTTCGGTCGTGCCGAACAGCATATGGATCGGATCGCTACGGGATTGCTCGAGCTGCTCCTAGCCCCCCGGCGAACGATCACGGTCAACCTCCCGGTCGAGCTCGATGACGGAACCATTGAGACCTTCACCGGCTATCGGGTGCTGCATAACCAGCTCCTCGGCCCCGGCAAAGGCGGCATCCGCTTCCACCCTGAGGTCTCTTTGCCTGAGGTGTCAGCGCTCGCAGCACTGATGACCTGGAAGTGTGCGCTACTGCGCATCCCCTTTGGCGGCGCCAAGGGCGGCATTGCCTGCAACCCGAAGCAACTGAGCGAGCGCGAGCGCCGGCGCTTGACGCGGCGCTTCGTCGCCGAGCTTGGCGACAACATCGGCCCCTACACCGACATACCGGCGCCGGACCTCTACACCGACAGCCAGACCATGGCCTGGGTCTACGACACCTACCAGGCGCTGCATCCGGGCGAGAACAACCTGCCGGTCGTGACCGGCAAGCCGCTCGCCATCGGTGGCTCGGAAGGACGCTCCGAAGCCACCGGCCGCGGTTGCGTCTACGCCGCTGAACGGCTCCTCAACCTTGGCGTCATCCCACAGCTGCCCTCATTGCAGGGCGCGCGCGTCGCGATCCAGGGCTACGGCGAGGTCGGCCGCGTCGCCGGGCGCCTACTCCACGAGCACGGCGCCAAGGTCGTTGCAGTCAGCGATTCGCGCGGCGGCGTGCTCGCGATCAATGGAGACCGACTCGATCTCGACGCACTCAACCATCACAAGGCCGACAATGGCACGGTGGTTGGGCTGGCCGAAACTCGGACCATCACCAATGCCGATCTGCTCGCGCTCGACTGCGACCTGCTGATACCGGCCGCCTTGGGCGGGCAGGTCCATGCCGGCAACGCCGAAGCGGTCAAGGCCAAGGTGCTTGTCGAAGGAGCGAACCGACCGGTCACTCCGGAGGCCGACGACATCCTTTCTGCCCGCGGCATCCTCGTGCTACCGGACATCCTGGCCAACGCCGGCGGCGTCACCGTCAGCTACTATGAATGGGTGCAAAACATCGAGCACCACAGCTGGCCCTTGGATGAGATCAACGGTCGACTGCGCAGCCGCATCAACAATGCCACCGACCGTGTCGTCGCACGCTGGCGCGCCTTCACCAGCTCCGAGAAGCGCAACGGCGCTTGCACCGATCTGCGCACCGCCGCATTGGTCGAAGCCCTCGAACGGCTTGCCGCCGTGCTCGAACAGCGCGGTGTTTGGCCTTAAACAGGAGGCAGCCACCCTCGATCTCTATGCCAAGCCCACCGCCGAGAAAGCGCGTGCGCGTCGAGCTCGCGGCTTGCTTCATCAGCCCCTGACGCCAAGGGTCGAGCAGGTGCACTGGCGCTGCGAGACGCGCGACCAGGATTCGCTGTCGGTGGCCCGATGGCACGTGCTCCGGGACTGACTCAGGGACCGATCAGCAGATCGGCAAGCTTGAACACCGCACCGAGCACCGCCAAGCCGCCGAGTAGCCAGCGCGTCTGAGCCGCCATGGCTTGGTGCAGGCTGACCTCCACTTGCTTGAGCTCGGTGCGCAGGCGACCCTCCATCTCGGCCATGCGTGCATCGACCTCACGGATCTGCAGCTCGATCCCCTTGATCTGCTCCTGCAGCCGTGCATCGACCTCTCTGATCTGCTCTTGGAGGCGGGCCTCGACCGCTTTGATCTGCAGCTCTACACCTTTGATCTCCTTCTGCAGGCGCAATTCGCTCTCGCGCACGTGGCTTTGGCTGGCGAGGTCGTTGATCTGCGGGAAGCGTGCCTCGAGCGCATCGAAGGCGTCGGCGATCAATCGCGCCCGGGTCTTTTCGTCCGACGCTTCGGTGAGCTGGGCATACAGTTCCAGGGCAGCACTCATCGCCTCGTTCCTCCCCACGTCGCTGCGGCCAGGGGTTCACAACCAACCGCACTGGCAACGTAACAGCTGTAGACCAGCCATAGATCAACCCTGCGATCCTTGGTCATCGCCTGGATCAATCCCTAGTATGATAGTCGACAATAAACTATTTTTAATTAAAACAAATACTTATCTTGTTACTGTTGTGTGAGCCGCCGTCGTTGGACCAATGTCTGATCAAGGCCGACCTGCGCTGATTGTTATGAGTTATATGTATTCAAATAGTAACCGTAACAGACACAGTGGATAAACCGTAAAAAAGTCTATTACATCCATAATTTCAGTATCTTGTGAAAAACATAAGCCTGTGCTCTGGAGCTCTTGGGGTTGTTGATGGGTTGTGGATAGATGGCCGGCTCGGATTCGTCGACAAGTTATTCACAGGCTAGACGGTTAGGCTACAAACAAGATCTCGGTAGCGCCCGAGCATACCCGATCAGGCGGGTCACGACTTGACCATCGAGCTGCTTTTCGGCAATGACGCTCGAGGAAGGGGTGAGTGAAGGATGCAGATCGGGCTGCGGTCGAAGAAGCTGGCCGAGCGTGTTGTCGCCGGCAGTAAACTGCGAGCGTCCCACAGGGCCGGAAGGGGTAGGGCGAGGGCGAGGGCGCCAGGGAGTGAGGGTGCCGCTAAGGCTTTGAGTCTGAAGTGGTGCCCGGGGCCGGACTCGAACCGGCACGGCCGAAGCCGAGGGATTTTAAGTCCCTTGTGTCTACCAATTTCACCACCCGGGCAGTCGTGGGCTAAGAGGTGCTATCAAAACGGCCGCTTGACCCGCGCAACCTCCTGATCTATCTGGCTACAGGAGGCATTCTGTTAGGGCTTCGAGGTTGATGCCTGCGCGGGGCCCGCGACGGTCGCACCGGTGCCGACGCCGATTATGACGGTTTCAGACAGCTCACGCGAGGTGCTCCTTAGAGCGTGCCCAAGAGCGCGCCCAGGCCAGCTCGGCGAAGATGGGCCGGGTGAGCGCGGCCTGAACGGCCTGAGGGCGGTTGGCAGCTTTGAGCATCGCGCGGTTGACCCTTATCTCCGGCATAGCGGCTCACACTTTCTCGTGCAGAGCAATCATTCGGAGTAGTCAACGATGCGTAGACATGATGTTTTGACCTGCCCGTCCTCAACGTCCGTGGGTTATGTTGAGGACGGACACATCCATCGACACAGAGCCACATTGAGGGGGGCAGGTCA
>JAAAOQ010000225.1 GCA_009908845.1 Gammaproteobacteria bacterium | reverse complement strand
GCACAAATGATACTGGTTGAGACCGCTAGGAATTAAGTTAACAAAGTAGTATTAGTCTGCGCGGTGTTCCAGCCCCGAAACCCTGCGTGGAGGACGCGACGAAATCAGGGCAAGTGGGTGCCTGCAGCCGCTATTGAGCTCTGCGCCAAACGCTTAGCTCGGCAATGCTGTGCTGAAACTTGCGCGCCGTCTCGCGAATCACGAAAGGGACATCGACGGGCGGTTGCGCCAATTGAAAGCCCGGCGTCAAGATCCGGCGCATCCCTTCAAGAGTGCTGACATATCCTGTGCTGCCCGCATAGCCGGCCAGCCACTTCTCGCGAGGGGTAAACGCCTCCAGCCAGGTGTACGGTGAACTGATGACCAGGATGCCGCCCGGACGCAAGCGCTCCTGTATCGAGCGCAGGAATCGGCCTGGATCGTAGAGGCGGTCGAGCAGGTTACCGGCAAAGATCAGATCCAGGTCGGTATAGCGGCGATCAAGCTCACAGGCATCCGCCACCGCAAAATCAACCCTGCTGCTTGCCTCATCCAAGCCCAACGGCGATAGCTCGGCCCGCTTCTGCTCTGTCCGAGCTCCTTCAATCGGCTTCGCATAGTCGAGACTGCGATGCAACCTGAGATGGTTGGCACAGCCGATGAACCGGGCGGACAGGTCGAGCCCGATCGCCGAGTCGAAAAACCGCGCTAGCTCGAAGGTGCTTCTGCCGACCGCGCAGCCGAGATCGAGTGCCTTCCTGCGCGGCAGCGCTGCGGTCGCTTGCAGACAAAGGTCCGCGCATCGTCGTGGATAGTTCTCGACCCCGAAATAGCTGTCACCGTAGTGAAACTCCATGTACTGGTTGACGAGCGCCTCTGTCTCGTACGGGTTCTTTGGGTCGAGGCTCATCACGACAGGGGTCATCGAGTCCGCGGACCTGCGCCGTTGGTTAGCGCCTGCGCGAGGCGTTCACAAGGCGCAGGTCCGGAAGCCGACAAAGACGTCATTGCGGTCCGGGGTATAGGCTTGCCGATAAGTCCCTCTGACCAGTCGTGAAGACGTCGCACAGGAGCCGCCCTTGGTCGTCTTGTGGTCGCCGAACTGCAGCGTCGACATGTAGGGATACATATCGACGGCAAAACCGTCATACGGTAAGAATTGGCTCGAGGTCCATTCCCAGACGGTGCCGATCATCTGCCTGCAGCCGAACGGACTGCTCCCGTCCGCGTAAGCCCATACTGGGACGCGCGCGAAGTGCTTTCCATTCATGTCCACCCGCTTTTCATCCATGCTGTCACCCCAGGGATAGCGCTTGAAGGGCAGCCCATTCTTGTTTCCCAAGGCCGCCGCTTCCCACTCATACTCGGTCGGCAGGCGCCGACCGGCCCAGTTGCAGAAGGCCTCGGCCTCCCAGTAGGTGACATGGGTGACGGGGTGATCCAGCTCCAGGGGCAGCCATTCGGAGAAATGGCGCTCCATCCACACCCCGTCCTGCCTTCGCCAGTAGATGGGGTGCTTCGGGGCTGCGCTGTCGGTGCTCGGCGCAACAGCGCTCAGACGTGTGGTGCGCAGCCACCTCTTTCCTCCCCAGCTCCATAAATCGGCTCTTTCGTAGCCAAGATCGTCGACAAACGCCATGTACTCCCGATTGGAGACCAGATATTCGGAGATGAAGAAGGCTTGCAGCGTGATCTCGAAGCCGGGCTTCTCGTTGTCGAAAGCGAAATAGGCGCTATCGTGTGTCTCGTGCTGCGGCATGCCGATCTGGTAAGTCCCGGCGGGCACAGCGACGTCATGAGGCTCGGCGGACGGCGCGGTCGGAGAAATCGCGCCGTCCGAGACGGCCTCCGCAGCACCTGCGCCCTTGTATCCTGCCCGCTCGTACGCCAGTGTCTGGCGACACCAAAGCATGGACTCAATATGCATGGTCTGGTGGAAGATTGCATAGCGATAGAGGTAGAGCGCCTCGGGGCTCAGGGGGTTGACCTCGATACGCGCCAAAATGGCCTCGTGCATGGTATCGACGTACTGCAGTGTGCTCGCCCGGTCGGGAACGAGGCCGGGCGTCCAGCGATCGCGATGGTCGATGTTGAAGGAATCCCAGATATCATCCATTGCCGGATTCCAGCTCGGCGCCCCCTCGAGCGCCCGCAAGATGAAGTATTCGAAGAAGTACGCTGTGTGGCCAATCTCCCACAGCGGAGGATTTATCCCCGGATGGTAGGCAACCGACAACTGTTCATCCGATAACGAGGTGACCAACATCCTGATGGATCGATGAGTGTCCGTCAGCGCCTCGATCAACCTGGATTTGTCGTTCATCTGGGAACTTTCGACGTTTGCTGTCGGATGGCTCGAGGACCTTGGGCTATTCTGATGCCTCAGGTGGATGAGGTGATAAAAACCGAGCGTAGTGCTTGGTTTTCTAAGGCGGAGGTTAGTCGACACAACAGGCATGGTCAAGGCCGTTCAGCGGCGCCCGGAAGCTGCGCAGGTTGCTTCGCCCTATGCCCCCTCCGGTCGCGTCTTGAGCCTCAATCTTGATCGGATGCGCCTCGATAGCGAATCCACCACCATGTTGAGCGCCGCTGTGATGAGGATCAGGAACACCGCTCGGTCGAAGCGAATATCCGCAAACGCGCTATCGATGTAGAAGCCCAAGGTGTGGATTCCGAGTATCCCCAGGATCGCGCTTTCCCTTAAGATGACCTCCCAACGATAGAATAGAAAGGCGAGAAACTGCGGATAGACCCTCGGCAGTATCTCATAGGCGTAAAGATCCAGCCCGGTTGCGCTGTCCGCACGCAGGGTGAGCTGATCGGCAAAACGCCCGATGAGGTGGCCGATAATGGCGCCATTGTGCATCGACAATGCGATGATTGCCGGAACCATCGACGGCCCAAGCATCTGCAGACCGATGTACGCCAAAATATACTCGGGGGTTGAACGGATCATGACGAGGAGGACGTGCCCCCCGGTAACCCCCCAGCGGCCGAAGAACCTCGCCGAGATC
>JAAAOQ010000022.1 GCA_009908845.1 Gammaproteobacteria bacterium | reverse complement strand
AATCAGCTGTAGTGAGCCCAGCAATCGCCACGTTATATGCGATAAGGTCGGGTGCGCCGGACTGGTCGGCGTCACTATAGGCACCCTGATCGAAGCCCGTCGTCGTAGCGGCGAAGACGGCATTCAAATCAAGTACGTCCGCGAGGCCTCCAGCCGAAACCGCAAATCCGATGACTTCGCTAGTGCTCGCCGACTCCTCAAAGGTATAAGTGATATCACCATCGAAGTCGGGCGCTCCCGCTCGTACGTCGAGCGATTGACCGACAATCTCAGCCACTTCGAGCATACCGTTGCCTCCGGCTACGCTCGCAAACGGCACGAGTGTCTCGTCCGCATCCGTGACAAGCGTGGCATCCTGACCGATATCGAAGGTAGCGGTCCCAAGCGTCGCAGCAGGATCGACCGTGACCGTTCCAGTTCCGGTAATCGACACCGCTGCCGCAGCGAGGTTGGCGTCAGCCCCGATCTCGACGTCTCCGGTCGAATCGAGCTCCACGTTCAGCGTCGTTGCATCCACCCCAGTCAAGTCGGCGCCCGATGCATCCTCGAAATCCGTGACAGTCACGGTGTCGAGCGTCACAGGGTTCCCATCGCCGTCAACACCCTCAACGGTGGCGCCGTCCGCTTGCGCCGCGGTGAGCGTAAGCGTTGTCTCGCCTTCCGCCGCTTGGATGGTTACGTTACCGGTGACAGCCAACCCGGACAGGTCATCGCCAGCGGCAACTCCCGTGATGACAACGTCGCCCGCGCCGGTAATTGCACGTCCACTCGCCTGGGCGCCGGTCAGTGTCAACTCGGCCCCTGCCTCCACATCGACCGAAGCGGTTCCAAGGTTAGTAGCGGCGTCGAGCGTCGCATCAGCCGGCACGGTAGCAGTCGTGGTCTGCACCGCGATACCGGACAGATCGACCGGGTCACCGCCGAGGTTGGTAACAGCCACTTCACCATCGGCATTGCTGTTGGCGCCGTTGATCGTCTCGCCGTCAGCTTGCGCCGCCGTCATCGTCACCGACTGGCCGGCCGCCAGGGTCGGGAAGGTCACACCGTCGACCGTCGCTGCAGCATCGAACGCGATCGAAGCCGTGACGTTGCTAAGGTCGATACCCGTCGCGTCGCCAGTGATGGTGACCGTGCCGTCGCCGGCGATGGTCTTTCCATCAGCGACCGATGCCGGGACGGTCAGGGTGACACCTGTCGCGATCGTCACCGTTGCCGTGCCGAGGTCGGCCTCGTCGGTCAATGTCGTGCTGGTATCCACCGCGGCATTGACGGTAGTAGCCGTCAGCCCCGACAGATCGACGTCGTCGGGCGCGTCTACCGCACCAAGGTCTGCGACCGTCACCGTGCCGTCTCCATCGGCCTCGCGCTCATCGGCCTGAGTTGCCGTCAGCGCCAGCGTGGCGTCAGCACCGACCGTGAAGCTCGCTTCGCCGATGGTTCCGGACACCGACACCATACCGTCGCCACTAATGGTGACGGCAGCGGAGCCGAGGTCCCCGGTGATATCCACGTCCCCGGTCGAGTCCAAGGCTGCTGTGACCGTCTCAGCCGTGATGCCGCTCAGGTCGGCCGCCGGCGTTTCCTCAAGGGCAAGGATGGCGACGGCTCCCTCTCCGGTAATTGTCAGACCATCAGCCTGTGCCGCGGTGAGGGTGAGCGTCGAGTCTTCGGTGACGTCGAAGCTGCCACCGGCGACGGACAGCCCGTCGGCGAGTGTGGTCAGATCAACCGCACCGTCGATGACGACATCAACGCTGTTCAGGTTCAGCGTCCCGCCGGCCTCGAAGGTCACGTCCTCCGTGATCGTGAGGTCAAACTCCGTGCCCATGCCGCCGTTGGTGAAGGTCCACACCTGTTCGTCGGCCAGCGTCGGCGCAACCAGCGTGCCGTCGACATCGGCCTCGCCCAGGGTGGCGGAACCGTTCGCCGCGGTGCTGGTTAACACGAAGCCGGGCACCGGCGGTGTCGCGTCGTCGTCGACGCTGCCATCGAACTGCGCCAACACCCCAAGCGCGACGGTTCCACCCCCGTTGACGTTTACGGTGCTCAGCTGTTCACCTGCGACACCTGCATACGGATTGTCGCTATCGTCTGTGCTGAGTACCCACTCGTCGTCCTCGTTCAGGGTATAGCCGAAGTAAACATCGTCATCGACGTCATTGCCATCGCCGTCTAAGGCGTCGGTGACGTCAAGGATGAGGGCTTCGGTGTTGCCGAGGTCCGCAGCCGGGCTACCCCCGGTCACGGCGAAGGTGCCTGCTCCAGTGTCTTTGATTTTCAGGGTCTCGATCTCGGCGTCATCGGTGTTGACCGACTTCAGCGTCACATCAAAATCCCCGCCGACGGTTAAGACCGCGGTAGACGTTTCGTCTGCATCGAAGGTGATGGTGCCGCCGACGAGGCCGACCTCGTTAGCGTTCAGCACCACGTTCTCCAGCACATGGACCGTACCGCTGCTGACATCACCAAAGGTGTTCGCCTCGGATGGCACTGCGTCGCCTTCTTCCCAGTCCTCGGGAACGAGCGGATCGGCATCGTCGTACGGATCAGCGAGCTCCGAGTTCAGCGTCAGCGTCTCAAAGTCCGTGTTGCCTTGCACATCCGGCCCGACGACGTTGTCGACGAGGAGGTCGCCGAGCGAGACGTTACCGCCCATGTAGATCGTCAGGTTCTCGACGAACGGCGCTGGCTCTTCGTCGCTGAAAGAGAGTCCGTTCTCCAGCTCGGTGAACGCGACGACTTCGACGATGCGGTCGATCGGGTTGGCACCGGTCAGCGCTTCCGGGATATCGCCTGTGAACTCGACACGGAGGATCGAGTCGGGCAGGAAGGTGAACAGATCCTCGACGTTCTGGCCATCGACGAGCTGATCGTTCATCCAGACACGACCGATCGCAGCGTCGTAGTCATTGGTTTCGACCGGCAGGTCCGCCGCGGCAGGATCGTTGAAGAGCCAAACGACGTTGGTGCCTGCGGTACCGAGCGTGAGCGGCGAATCAGCGGGATCGGGAACCTCGATCACATCGATCGCGACACTCGCCTGCTCGGCGCTCTGGAAACGCACCGTCTGGCCATCGTTGATGTCATCACCGAGGCCTAGCAGGTTGAGCGTGAAGGCGCCGAGATCGGTGTCCTCATTCAGCGTCACGTCCGCGAATTGCGCCGGGAGGCCCAGCGCTGGATCGGCTTCCTGAAGCGAGACGGTGCCGGCGATGCCCTCGTCGATACCGCTGAGGTCCACCTCGCCGTCGTTGAGGTCGACCACGTTGACCACCGGCTTTTGGCTGTCCGGCAAGGCCTCCATGTCGAGCTCTGGATCAGGGATGATCGTCAGGCCGTTGGCCGTGGCGGCGTTCAGGGTTAGCGTCACGTCCTGCTTGAGGATGATCGGCTGGTCCGCGCTGATCTCGAGTTCCAGATTGCTCAAGTCCATGGTCTCTGCGATCACCAGTCCGCCGGCGCCGGTCTGGATCAACTCAACGAGCGTGGCCGGTTCGTCGTCCGTGGCGACGTCGATACCGACGATGTTGTCTCCCGGGACCAGACCGTCGATCGTTACGGGCGCATCACCGTCGATCGTCAAGCTCGCGGTGGATGCGTCCTCCAGTGCGCTGAAGGTGATGGTCCCCATCTCCAGCGGGTGATCGGCATTGATCACAACATTCAGAAGGTTGTTGTTGGTCGCCAGCACGTCACCCATCACGTTGGGCTCGAGTTCGCCATCCGCCGCGCTCGAGTTGATGGTCAACAGCTGGAAGCCATTACCTTCATAGTCAGTGACCAGCGGCAGAGAGATGTCAAGCGTTCCGCTAACCTCGGAACCGCCGAGCAGGCTGATGTCGAGTGACTCGACCTCCCAGTCATCGCGCAGATCTTGGAAGAGGAGACTTTCGTCATCGGCGTTGGTGCCGATGGACACGCCCGGCTGCACGGTGACGACGCGGTTGGTCGTTCCCTCAAAGCCTTCCGGCGGGTCATTGACGTCGACGACGGTATCGCTACTGAGGAACGCAAGGATTTGCTCGACGTTCTGACCTTGAACGAGCGTATTCCAGACGTTCAGCTCGACAATACCGGTGTACCCGGAAAGGTCGAGTCCAGTTTCGTCGGCAACGTCATCTTCGTCGAAGTCGACTTCGGTATCGACCTCATCGTAGGCGAACGCGAGGCCGACCATCGAGGTGGCTGCATCACCGGCTACAGCACGTTCATGAGCCTGTGTTGCGTTGGTGAAGATCACCTCTTGATCCGCCGCCAGCTCGACGCCGAACCCGCCCAGGACGGCGTTGAGGTTCGGCTCCCCGGCGATCAGTTCGCCCATCGTGACGACCGCCTCGGCGAGGGTGATCGTACCCTGCACCATCGCGTCGTCGACGATGTCGTCGTCCGCGACCACGCCGGAGAGGTCAATCGCGACAGTCTCGCCGTCCTCGTTCTCGAATACGGCATCTTCCTGCCGCATGTCGGTGATGTTGACCTGACCAGCGGTGTCTTCGTCACCCATGACGATGATCTTGTCACCGTCTGCGTTGCCCGACAGCTGATTATATTGCTCAGCGGTCAGATTCAGCGTGGTGCCTTCCGGAACGACCAGCGTGTTGATACCCGTTAGATCGGTCAGCGGGTTCAGCGTGACCTCTGGGTCATCAGCGAGGGTGAGGGAGCCGAGCTCGACGCCTTCCGGCAGCTCGTCCAGGCTGAATTCCTGGTCGGCGAGGCCGGTCAGGTTCAGTGTCGCGCTACCGCCGTCGGCGGGGTCGAAGGCCGGCACGAGCGCGACGGCCTCGAACTGGTCGAGGCTGAGCGTCAACTCAGCACCATCAGCGATGGCGACGGCGGCCACTCCGCTCATCTCGATCTCGGAGAAATCGAGCGCGATGCCGCTGCCGTCGAAGTCCATCGGGTCGAAGCCGCCATCGAAGGCACCGACGCCGATGATGGCATCGTCAGCGACGCCGCTGGCGTCGATGCTGCTCCAATCACTCACGCCGCTGTTCTCATCGAGCCAGACGGCGACGCCGAAGTCGCTGTTCAGCACGATATCGGAGGCGTCGGCGGCGCTCAGATTGCCGATGATGGCGTTACCGTCGGTGACGTTGATCTCAGCGGAACCAGCATTCTCGAGAAGGATGCCGTCCACCGCGAGCGGGCGCGGTCCGCCGGTCGAGGTCTCACCAAGGGCAACGCCCTGGTTGTCGATGTTGATAACCGCCGGTGCGCCGGGGTGGAAGAACGACCCGATCAGGGTGCCGATGTTGGACAGGTCGGGGTCACCGTCGACCTTGACGGTCTGGTCGTAGTCGGCGTAGCCGTCGCCTTCGAGGAGGAAGCTCGGGCGCACACTGCCCCAGGGGATGTCGGTGAACGCAATCGCGCGGCCGGCATTGCCCTGCAGACCGATCACCTGGACGTCCTTGGTTTCGTCGCACAGCCGGATCACGGCCTGGTCTTCGTCCGCGATACCGGTGACGACATACTGTGCGACGCCGGAGGTCTTGAGGAGCTCGACGGTCGATGGGCTGCCGTCTTCGCCGTCGTCACCCATGATCACATCGAGACGGCCGCCTTCGGCACCGTTGCCGATGATCTCGCCCCAGTCTTCGCTGTCATCACTGGCGGTGATGTCCTGGAAGTTGGCCAAGGTCAGGTCGAGCGTGGGCATGACGGGCTCGACTGGCTCTTCGCCTTCGCCGGGCTCGGGCACCTCACCGGCGACCAGACCGGAGAAATCGACGACGAAATCGTCCCCGAGGTCCACCGGGTTCTCGAACACGACGCTCTGATCACCGATGATCTCGAGCTTGGTGGCGTCGGTCTCGATCTCGGCGTCGATCACCAGCGGCTCGGGAAGGCCGGTGCTGTCGACGGTCAGGGTGTCGGTCGACGGGTCAGGCTCTGGACGTACGAAGCCATCGAACGTACGGATGATGGTGATGTCATCGCTGCCGGCGAAGTCGCCGCTCAGCGAGCCGCCGATCACCGCAGGCCCGCCCGGAATAACGACCGCGGAGCCTTGGTCATTGAAGGCGTCGAAGTCCAGGCCGGCGTCGGTGATGACGACCTTTCCGTTCAGACCGTCGTCGGAGATGATGCCGTCCTCTGCGACATAGGTGTGCAGCTCTTCGGCAGAGAGGGTCAGGGTCGCACCATTGCGGATGTCGAAGTGCAGCCGGACATTGGCGCTGAGGTCGGCGAGCTCGACCAGCTCGCTGAGGGTGACGTCCTCGGTCACGACGATGTGGAGGTCTTGGACCTCACCGAACGAGGCGCGATCAACGGTGAAGGCGGCCGCACCGATGGCGGCGAACTGCTCAGCGCTGATGGTCAGATCACCATCGTCTTCGCTTCCGGCCATTTCACCAGCCAGGGTGACCGAGCTGACGCCGTCCAGGGTCGCGCGGGAGATGTCGCTGTCGTAGTCGACGTCGATGTGGATCGACTCACCGGTGATGCTGGAGTCGTCGAGTGCGGTCAGGCCGGTGCCGAAATGAGGGGTCTCGCCCTCGCCGAGGACCAGGGTGTCATCGCCGGCGCCGAGGTCGATGGTGACCATGGCTTCACCGCTGTGCGGAGCGCCCGCCAAGACGAGCAGGTCGTCGCCGTCGCCGGTGGAGACGTTCACTTCATAGCCGAGTGCAGCGATGGAGTCGGCACCCGCGCCGGTGGTGATATCGACGTAGCTACCGCCGGCGACCACCTCGTTGGCGCCGTCGCCAGCATCGATGACGATCGATTCGCTGGTTTCGACCGCGTAATCCTCACCATTATCGTCTTCGGGCATTTCACCATAGTGCCCGAATGCGCTCACGACATCGTCGCCGGCGCCAGCAGTCACGTTGATATAGAGGCTGCCGTCGACGTCGACGAAGTTATTGCCCTCGCCGGCCTGCACGTCCACCGCTACGCTGTCCTCGGAGGTGAAGCTGTCATCGGCCTCGGTCCCGAGGAAGGTCAGCACATCGCTGGCGTTCTCACCGTGCTCGTTCAGGGTGAGGTCGACGCCGCCGGTGTTGGCGCTGGCATCGATGGTGGCGGGGCGGCCGGTATGGAACGATTCGGTGAGATCGCCCTCAATATAGAGAGCCGCTTCACCGGTGACGTTAAGGGTGCGCAGCATGCCACCGAACCAAGCCGACTCCAGCCAGTTCTCGTTGCCCTGCGAGTCAAGGTTCAGGGTGTTGGTGTTCTGCGCGACGTATAGATTGAAGTCTTCGGTGTCGCCAAGGCTGAGCTCGAGGCTGACCGAATCGCCGAGGTCCCGACCGTAATGGAGGTAAATGTCCTGGGTGAAGCCGCCTTCGAGCCGGGTGGTCACGCCATTACGGATGCCAACGATACTGAGATCGCCGGGACCGACATCGGCGTAGGAGCTATTGTCCCAGCCTTCGGTGACGATCAAGCTCTCAAGCGAGCTGGCACGACTGATGTCGAATACACTGTTCTGCGGTAGGTCTTCGCCATAGGTCTCGTCAGCCAGATCTGGGTAGGAGCTGGGCACGTCCGGATTGTTGTCGTAGACATTGGCGAGATTCTGAACACTGATCTCTTCGATGTTCAGCAGTTGCAGCGGCTGCGCGTAGGTGCCTTTGGCGTCGACCTCGAGGATGTCATAGCCACCGCCGGCATTGAGGTAGGCGCCATGCAGGAGCTCGAGGCGGCCGGCAACAATCAGGTCATCGCCGTCGCTGGTGAAGCCGTTCTCAAAGGTGCCTCCATTATTCTCGATTGGCGTCAAGACAATGTCGTCGTCGGAGTCGTCGTACAGGTCGTAGTATTCGGAATCGGGCGGGAAGCCGTAGAAGAGACGCGAATTGCCGTCAGCATCGAAGAGGAGGTCGCTGAGGAAGTTCAAGTAGGCGCCACCCAGCGATGCCTCGGCGCTGTAGGTGGTTCCGTCCAGCATCTCGATCGTGACATCGACCGCTTGCCCTTGTGCGATGTCAGGATACTGGTCGAGGGTCTCGTCAGAGAGCTCGGCGAGCGAAATATCACCAATGGTGATGTTGCCGATCTCGCTCATGATCTGCTCGGGCGAGGAGCCATCGCTGTCGATCAGGCCGAGCTGAACGAAGTCCACACCGGCGATCTCGCGCAGGAAGCCGAGCATATCCTCGGCGGTGATGCCGTTGTAGCCGAGCCCGGGGCTGTACTCATCACCGGGTGTGTAGCCCCACATCAGTTCGGGCTCGATATCGTCCGGAATCTCGGTCTCGACCGGCTGCAGCGTGAACAGGCCGGGCTCGGGCTCGGGGCCGGCGGGCAGCGCTTGAACGAAGCTAGCCGATGCCTGCAGCCCGGCGTCAACGCTTTCCTGACTCTCCCCGACCTCGGAGATGATGGCCTGCGCGCCGTCGATGTCCTCAGCAGAAAAGTCGCGGCGCAGGGCCTCGACCTCGCCGGTGAAGAAGGTGGCCACCTCGGCCTTATTGGCGAGCACGGTTTCGTCGGAGCCCGTCGCACCAAAGGCGATATCCATCGCCAAATCGGCCAGCGAGCTCTGGCGCAGATCGGGATTGAAGCCGGAATTATTGGTCCCGTTCAGGAGGTCGACATAGAACGCGAGACCGGCAGCATCCGGGTCGCGGTTGAACATCTGCTGGAACAGCAGCGTGATCGCGCCCTCGGGATCGGTGAGCACGCCCTGATCATCGATGAACGGCGCGAAGTTATCGGTGTACTCCGGGAGGGCACCGAACGAGTCGGCGATGACGCCGACGTTACCCCCGTTGTCGTCCAGGACCTCGGCCCAGTATTGCAGGCCGAGTGGGTCTGCCGGACGTCCGTAGTAAGCGACGTACATTTGTTGAACGGCTGCAATCGATGCGCTAGTGGCCATGCTCGGAATCTCTCTACTTGGGTGAAACTAGAAGTTCGAGTAAGAAGTTCGAATTGCGGGACGCTAACGCACCCCTGATGCGACGAACGCTGTCTTTCGGTTCAGCCTCCTTTACCGTTCTTGGCTGCACGTTTCCTGATACGGCGCGTCGGCCGAGGCGCCCGGCTTTGGACACGGTGGGCGAAAAATAACACGATGGCAAGGCGTATC
Organism: Gammaproteobacteria bacterium; assembly: GCA_009908845.1. Classification (GTDB taxonomy): domain Bacteria; phylum Pseudomonadota; class Gammaproteobacteria; order Chromatiales; family Chromatiaceae; genus Lamprobacter. The sequence continues at coordinate 8,172 of JAAAOQ010000022.1, read as the reverse complement.
CAACCGTACCGCACTTTGCAGGCGCCCAGATCCAGCCCTCTCGGACGGATCAAGTATTAGCTGTTATGCAAAAAAGTCAAGGCGTTTTCTTTTTACAACAGGCGCGCTGTGACAGCCTGTGCAATCTGGCTCCAGTCATAGCGCGCCTCGACCTGCTCGCGGGCCTTGGCGGCGTAGTCGGCACAGGCACCGGCATCCGCCAGCATCTCGTTGAGCGCAAACGGAAAGTCCTCAAGTGACGCAATCCTCAGGTGCACACCGTCTTGGAAGCATAGGCCGCGGTTGCCGAACGGGGTCGCGAGGATCGGCACACCGGCGGCGGCGTAGTGGAGCATCTTCAGATTGGTCCCCGACCCGCTGGTAACCGGGTTGAGCGCGAGGTCGACGGCCTCGAGCAGCAAGGCGAGCTCGGCATCCTGGAGCTCACCAAGCGCGCAGAGGTTGGGTGGCCCGCCCTGCATCACCGGATGGCCGCAGACGCTGCCGACCACGAGGAAGTCGATCGCGGGACAGTGCGCCGCAATCGGCTTGAGGGCCTCGACCGCGGCGATATTCGGCTGATGCCAGCTGCCGATGAAGAGCGCCGTCCGCCGCCCGCTGAGCGCGAGGCGCTGGCGTGCGCTGAGGCGCTGCTGCGGCGCTGCAAACGGGACCGCAGCGCTGTCGACGCCGTTGGGCACCTCCAGGCACTTGGAGGCTCCCATGTCGTAGAGCTCGGCGAGCCGGGCGGCATCAGCCTGGGTGCAGACGAGCACCTGATCGGCGCGGGCACAGAGTGCGCCCTCGGCGGCCGCGACCTGCTCCAGGTAACGGGCGGCCTGCGGTCCATCGCCGATCACGGCGCACTTCATGTCCAGCTCGACGTTGTGCGCTTCGTACCACAGGCGCGGCGGCGCGAGTGGCTCGATGCTGGGGTAGAGGTAGGGATGCGATGCGACCAGGAGATGGCAGTCGGCCGCCGCCGCGGCCACTGCTTGTGCATAGGCTGGCGTCAGATGCTGGTATAGGAGGGTTGCGATGTCGCCCGTCGACGCGCCGAGCTCGGCGTCGAGGCGCTGTGCGGCCTTGCGATGGGCCGCGCTCTTGGCGATTCGCTGCTCGGTCAGGCCCGGGGCGATCTCGTAGCGACCGGCAATGGCGGGATCATCACAGAGGGTGATCAGGGTGCAGTCGGCAAAGCGGGCGAGCGCGCGATAGAGGTGGTAGACGCGCGCCTGACCACCACCGCGCGGCGGGTAAACGGGAAAGTCCACGGCGACAACGATTCGTGAGCGGCCTGTGGCTCGAGGGTTCGCGTGCCGCTGGTCGATTGCTTGATTTGGCTCTTGCGCCTTTTCCTGGGCGAGCGCCTCTGCTCCCGGGACCACTCGATCCTGTGATGGCGCCAGCCTGTGGCCTTGGGCCGGGTTGGGGGCCGGATTGGGGGTCGGGTTACGGACCTGGCCGAGACCCCGGCTTCGCGCGGGCGCGGAATGGCTTGAGTGGCCTAGCAGCACCTCGAGGGTATGCGGCCAATCGATACGGGCCACGGATTCGCGTGCCTGCTCGCCCATGGCTTGGGTGGCGGCCGGATTGGCGATGAGTCGGCGCATCCCTGCCGCCAGCGCGGGTGCCTCCGGGGCGACACTGAGCCCGGTGCGGCCGTGCTCGACGAGCTCGTTGACGCCGCCGGCATCGGTGGTGGTGAGCACCGGCTTGGCGGCGCGCATGGCCTCGAGCGTGATCAGGCCGTAGTCCTCGTCATAGGGCACGAAGGGCACGAACAGGGCGCGGCCGTACTCGGCGATGATCTGCTCGTCGCTGATGTGGCCCAGGAATTCGATGCGCGGGTCGCCCTCGGCGCGCGCGCGCAGGTCCGCCTCGGCCGGACCGGTGCCGGCGATCCGAAAGTGGCGTTCGGTCTCGACCTGACGAAAGGCGTCGATCAGCAGATGCAGCCGTTTGGGGTGATCGAGCCGGCTAGCGGTGAACAGGTCTGCGTAGCCGGTGCAGGCTGCGCGTGGCAGATCGGAGGGATGGTGCAGGACCTCGACCTCGGCGCCGGGCGGAAAGTAGTCGGCACGCGCGGCGACGGTCTGCGAGATAGCCAGGTAGCGCTGGATGGCGGCGGGGGCGAGGCCGATGCCGTCGAGGCAATGGACGATGCGCCGCACCAGCGGGCTCGGAAGCTGAAACCAGCCGTCCAGGGAGCGGTCTTCGCGCAATCGCGCCAGCTCAGCGAACAGCGGTTCGAGCTCGCTGCGATCACCGCGGGACCGCTCAAGCAGGGCCTTCAACGGCTCGAGCGCGCTTGGTAAGCGCGGCAAGGCGGTGGGGAGCTGGGTGAAATGGTAGGTGTCGTAGAGGCCGCGCAGCTTGTGCTGCAGATAGCAGACATGGTTGCGGTGGGCGACCATCCAGGCCGGATACTTGGTGCTGATGACCAGATCGAAGTGGTCCAGGTCCAGCTGGCTGAAGGCGCGGTAGCTGTCCATCAGGCTCCAGAAATCCTGCTCCGGACTGGGCAGCTTGATCAGCTCGGCGTGGTGCTCGGTGTGTTGGTTGATGGCTGAGAGGAGGCCCCACCAGAGCTTCTCGGCGCCGCCAACCAGGAAGGGGACGGCACTGGGGGCAACGATGGCGATCTTCACGGGTAGCGGGTCCTTGGTGACGGTCAGGTCCTAGCGCTCGCGTGGCCCGACTTGCGCGAGGCCGCAGCGAGCGGTTTGGTCGGGGCTGTGAATACGGCGATCAGGCGGGCATGGCGATACGCCGCACTCAAGCAAGCAGTCGTTGCACGACCCGCTCCCAGGCGATGCCGAGGTCCGCGTAGCGCTGGCGTCCGGCCTGGCCCATGGCCCGACTGGTTGCGGGATCGCGGTAGAGGTCATCAGCGGCGGCGGCGACGGCCTCTGGGGTCGGCTCGACGATCAGGCCGGTGCGCTCATGCTGCACCAGCTCGAGCGGCCCACCCGAGTCGGTGCAGGTGATCACGGGTTTCGCCGAGAGCATGGCCTCGAGCGTGACATAGCCGTAGTCCTCGTCTCGCGGGCCGTAGAAGACCGCGAGGCTGCGGGCGTAGAAGGCGCGCTTCTCGGCCTCGGTGACGCGGCCGAGCAGCCGCACCCGCGCGCCGACGCCGAGCTCGGTGATGAGCTGCTCACAATACGGGCGCTGGCCGCCGTCGCCAGCGAGCAGGAAGACGACCGGGGAGCGCACCTTCGCGGCGGCGCGAATCAGCAGCTCCTGGCGCTTGAGGGTCTCGAAGCGGGACGGGAAGAAGATGTAGCCCTCGGCCTCGGCGCTGTAGAAGTGCTCCGCGGCGTGCGGCGGATGATGGAGCGGCTCGGCGTCGAGCGCGTTGTACTGACGCAGGCGTTCGGCGACGCGCGCGGAGTTGGCAAAACGGCGCGAGATGCGGCTCAGGGCGCGGTTGTCGAAGGTCTGGATGCGCTCGCGCCGGGCCTTGTCCTCGTGACTGGCGGTGGCCGGGTCGTAGAGCTCATAGGCCGCGCGGTGCTGGTGCATGATCCAGACCCGGTGGTTGTCATGCAGCGCACCGTAGGCGGGGAACTGGAGGCTGATCAGCGCATCGACCCGGAGACCGTTGGGCTGGTTGAGGTCGAGCCCATCACAGAAGGCCATCAGGGCGTCGATCTCCTGCGGGCGGTGATAGTCGAACGGGAAGCGCAGGCAGAGCGCATCGTGGCCCTGGGCCTGGAGGGCCTGGGTGAGTCCTTCGATGTGATAGTCGGCGCCGCCCGGCAGGAATGGGGTGACGTTGGCCGCGACCAGGACCCTCATGAATGCGACGGCTCGGCTTCGTCCAGGGCAGTGATCGGCGCACTGGCGGTGCTGGTCTCGAATGTCGGCTGTGCGGCCGCCGACGCGTCGGGCGCGCAGCCGGCCGGGCCGCCAGGCGCTTCCTTGGGCAGTGCATCGGCCGGCTGGCTGTTGGGTTCCGCCTTCGGCTGGGGCCAGGGCTTGCGCGCGATGACGGCGAAATCCTGCGGCCCGCAGAGGTGGCCGTTGACGCGCTCGGTCAGCGGGTCGGTGCCGGGGACCTTGGCTTGCTCGGGATAGGGGTGCAGACGGCGGATCTCAGGGTCGGTAAAGCCGAGATACCGGACCAGGAACCGGGTCGCGGTCGGCGTCATTGGGTTACGGTGGGTCGGGTCGTGATAGAAGGTGTGGCTGCCGACCAGGACGTTCTCCGGGTTCGGTGTCTCCAGGATCAGCACACCGCCGGGGCAGAGCGCACGGTGCGCCTGTTCCAGTAGCGCGTGCAGCAGCTCGAACGGCAGGTGCTCGATGAGATGGAAGGCGGTGACGGCGCCGAGCGCGGCATCCGGCAGTGCCTGCAGCACGGCGAGGGCGTCGGCCTGCTGAGCCACGAGGCCCTGCTCACGGCAGCGGGCGACCATGACGCTGTTGGTGTCGACACCGCGCGCGCTGAGGCCGTGCTCGGCGAGCAGCGCCAACCACTCGCCGCGGCCGCAGCCGAGGTCGAGCACCGGTGAATCCGCGGTGACGACCTGTGCGGCGTGCAGGTCGGCGATATAGCCAACCTGGGTCTCGCGGATCTGCTCAGGGCTGCCGCGAAACTCCTCCTCGAAGGCGACATAGTAGGCGTCGAGCCGATCGTCGACTGTCAGGCCGACCGGCGCAGGCGACGCCTCTGTAGCGACTGTCTTTGGCGATGACGAGCTGCTGGGAGTGACAGCCTGAGGGTCTGCAGGCTGCCCTGCCGAAGCCGTTGTCGCTGCCGGCCCCTGCGGGTGAGGGAGCGCACCCGGGAGCGGCGTGCCGCCGGCGGTTTGCAGGCCGTCAGCGCGGTGGCCTCTACCGTCGGCGCCGCGCAGCGCCTCGATGAGGTCGCGCGCCTGACCGCGGTGGTAGATCAGGTCGCTACGGATGAAGTCGAGATCCTTACTTAGGCGCTCGCGACGCGCGACCTCCGTGGCGATGGCGTCCTCCGCGCCCGCAGTGGCGGTTTGCAGCCCATCGAGCCGAGCTTTGAACTCGTCGAGCTGCCGTTGCAGCCATTCGGCGCCACCGCGCAACTGGGCCAGGGCGGTCTCGGTCGCCAGCATCCGGTCGGATAGGTTGCGGCCATCACCGCGCAGGTGGTCGTGCGGAGGTGCTCCTGCTCACTGGCCAAGCGCGCTTGCTCGTGCTGGAACTGGCCGAGGACCTCTGCCCGCTGAGCATCTTCTCGACGCAGCTGCTCGATTGCACCGCTCCAGCGCTCGGCGTCTTGGCGCAGCCGTTCGATCTCGCTGGCGCGATGCTGGGCATCCTCACGCAGCCACTCGATCTCGCTGGCGCGATGCTGGGCATCCTCACGCAGCCGCTCGATGGCGCCGCCCCAGTGCTCTCCGAGCCGCTGCAGACCGGCAAGGCCCTGCTCCTGCTGCGCCAGACGCTGCTCGCTCTGGGTCTGCGCCGATTGATGCGCTGCCGCTTCGGCTAGCATTTGGGCCGCCCAGTTCTCGAGCTGACGGTGGCGATCATCGAGCTGGCGCGCAAGGCTGAGCGCTGCCTGGCGGGCGAGGTGCTCGGGGTGGCGACGTAGGTAGCTGCGCTCGGCGCGGCGCAACCAGGGAGCGAGTACGCGTTTCACTGGCGTCAATCGATACAGGACCCCCCAAGGGGCGGCATCGAGCGGACGCCCGCAGCGCTTGCCTTCAGGGGACTGACGCAGCGCGTAGAGCACAGCAAGCCGGCTGCCGCCGTTGCGCAGGTAATGGCCATAGCCCTGCGTGCCGGTTGCGTCCGGCTCTCGGCCCAGCAGGGCGCGGTAGGCGCCGGTGAGGAACTCGGCATCGTCAGGCGGACTGAGCAGATCGCCGAGGCACACCGTGCCACCCGCATCGGACTCCGGCACGAGCGCCGGCAGGCTGAGCGGCTCCAGCGGCGTTGCAATCGCCGCAGGCGCTGCCGCCTTTGCGGCGGGAGTGGCAATGGCGGGTGTGGGCACCGGTTGCGGCTCGGCTCTGCGAGCGTCGGCGGCGGGCGCGGGCGCATCAGCAACGCCCAGGGTCCGCCCCTCATCTGCAGCGGCCTCCGTTTGGATGCGCGCAATCAAGGCGTCGACGTTGAGTGGTGGCGGGGCCTGGGGCTCGGTTTGGCTCATGCAGGGGCGGAAGACTCTTCAGTTCTGGCTGCCGGGCTGCCGCCGGTCAGCCCGCAACGCCGGCCAGCTGGGAGGTAAGCGGGGCGGCGCCCTCCCGGAAGGAGCGGATACGGGGCTCAAGCCGCGCAATGCCGTAGAAGACCGGACCCTGGATGCCGGCCACCTCGAAACGCAGGAGATTATCGCACCAGTGGTAGCACTGCTGCAGGTGATTATGCTCGGAGTGCAGGGCAGCGGTCAGGGTGTACTTGCCGGGCGCCAGATTCATGGGGAAGCTCAACTCCACGGTCAGGGTGTCGCCGGCCTCGGCCGCGAGCGGGTGCTCGAGGAAGTAGGTATTGGTGCCGAAGATATCCTGGCCGAAGCGGTCGCGGATCAGGATTCCGAGGGTGAAGACCGGTATGGTTTCGCGCGCCGCGACGCGCAGCCGCACGGTCGCGCCCTCGCCGGCGCTGAGGACCTCGCTGCCGGACCCTTCGCCGCGCAGTTCAGCCTCGATGATCTCGAGGGCGAGGTTGCCGTAGCCGGGGGCCGGCTCGAGGCTCGGGCGCATGGGCTCGTCGTCCAGATCGGCGATGATGCGGTTGTAATGGTTGACGGCGGCCTCGGGCGTGCCGGAGGCGACGACGCGGCCGCGCTCGAGCACGATGGCGCGGTCACAGAGTACCTTGACGGCGTTGAGGTCGTGCGAGACGAAGATCAGGCTGCCGCCGTTGTCGCGGAACTGCTTGATGCGGCGGATGCATTTCTGCTGGAAGTGCGCGTCGCCGACCGACAGGGCCTCGTCGACGAGGAAGCAAGCCGGATCGGCATGGATGGCGATCGAGAACGCGAGCCGCATCGCCATGCCGGAAGAGTAGGTGCGCAGTGGTTCCTCGATGTATTCGCCGAGCTCGGAGAAGTCGATGATCGCGGCGTGGCGCTCAGCGATCTCGTCGCCGGTCATCCCGAGCAGCCGGCCGTTGCGCTCGATGTTCTGCAGCCCGGTCAGCCCCATGTCGAAACCCGTCCCGAGTTCGAGCAGTCCGGTGAGCTTACCCTGGATGCGCAGCTCGCCGCTGTCGGGCAGCAGCACGCCGGTGAGCAGCTTGAGTAAGGTGGACTTACCGGCACCGTTGCGCCCGAGGATGCCCAGGGTTTCGCCGGGCTCGACGGCGAAGGAGATATCCTGAAGCGCAGTATGACGACGGTGGCGCGGGCGACGGAGCAGGCTCTCGAGCAGTCGGTCCGACGGCGTACGGTAGAGCTTGAAGGTCTTGGTAAGACCGATGGCTTCGATCATTCGGACAGCAGCCTCGAGTGAGCACGGCGGGGTTCAGATCAGATCGCGGATGTCGCGCTCGAGCCGGCCGAACAGCCAGCGCCCGAGCAAGAACAGCACCAGGGTGATGGCCGCGAGCAGCAATAGCCCGAGCGGCTGCGGATGGGCGTTGAGCAGCACAACGGAGTGATAGGCGTCGATCACCGAGAACATCGGGTTGAGCTGCATCCAGGGGCGCAGCGTCTCGGGAATGATACTGAAGACGTAGACGATAGGGGTGAGCCAGAACCAGAGCTGGAGCACTACGGTGACGAGCTCGCGGATATCGCGCAGGAAGACGCCGAGGATGGCCAGCACCATCCCGAGCGCATAGGCGAAGACCTGCTGCAGGGCGAATACCAGCGGAATCCAGAGGAAGTGGATACTGATCGGGTGCGCGATGAGTAACAGAAATGTCAAGAAGAAGCCCATCGAGATCACGAACACGATGCTGTCGCTGAGCACGATGGAGAGTGGCAGGCTCCAGAGCGAGAGGCGAACCTTGATGATGAGATGCGCCTTGTCGATGAAGGCGGTGGTGGTCCGCGTGAGCGTGGAGGCAAACGCGATCCACCCGAGCAGACCGGCGATCAGATAGACGCTATAGCTGAAGCTGCCGCTGATCTCGGGCAGGCGCGCGCCCATGATCTGCGAGAACACCAGGATGAACACGAGCATCGCGATGCCCCCGGCTAGCCTCACTTCATTCGTCCCGCCGAAGATGAGCATCCCGACTCCGGCAAGAGCGAGAATGATT